>JBEKDC010000033.1:0-18404 GCA_050014535.1 Rhizomicrobium sp. | reverse complement strand
GAAAGTACCCGCGACGACCGAATGGCTCGATCCGGACTATCTGCGTGCGCGCAGCTGGACATCGTTCGGCGACGCATTGCGCTCGGCCCATGCGCCGCAGAGCGAAGAGGACTTGCAGCCGACAGCGCCGAACCGCATGCGGCTCGCCTATGACGAATTGCTCGCCAACCAACTGGCGCTTGTGCTGATCCGTGCGCGATTGCGCAATGTCAAAGGCCGCAGTCTCAAGGGCGACGGGCAGTTGAAGCAAAAGGCAATTGCGGCGCTGCCGTTTTCGCTCACGCCGGCGCAATCGCAGGCGCTCGCCGAAATCGAAGCGGATATGGCGTCCCCCACGCGCATGCTGCGGCTGCTGCAAGGGGATGTGGGCGCGGGCAAAACCATTGTCGCGTTTCTGGCGCTGCTCGACGCGATCGAAGCAGGCACTCAAGGCGCGCTGATGGCGCCGACGGAACTGCTCGCCCGCCAGCATATGCAAGCGCTGGCGCCGCTGGCTGATGCGACCGGCGTGCGCATGACCTTGCTGACGGGCCGCGAACGGGGCACCCCACGCGAACAGATCCTGGCGGCGCTTGCCAAAGGCGAGATCGATATTCTCGTGGGCACCCATGCGCTGTTCACGGAAGATGTCACGTTCCGCGATCTGGGGCTCGCCATCGTCGACGAACAGCATCGCTTCGGCGTGCATCAGCGACTCCAGTTGCAAAGCAAAGGCGCAAC
Organism: Rhizomicrobium sp.; assembly: GCA_050014535.1. Lineage (GTDB taxonomy): Bacteria > Pseudomonadota > Alphaproteobacteria > Micropepsales > Micropepsaceae > Rhizomicrobium. Next base: position 17,684 of record JBEKDC010000033.1, on the reverse strand, counting down.
GGATGTCCTGGTGATGACGGCGACGCCCATTCCACGCACCTTAGCGCTCACCGCCTATGGCGATATGGATGTCTCGCGCATCGCAGGCCGCCCGCCCGGACGCCAACCAGTCGACACCCGCGTGCTGCCGGCCGAACGACTCGACGAGGTCGTCGATCATCTGGGCGGCGCGATCGCCAGTGGTGCGCGCGCCTATTGGGTTTGTCCGCTGGTGGAGGAATCCGAGAAAATCGATCTCGCGGCCGCCGAAGAGCGCGCCGGCGAATTGCACGAACTGCTGGGCCCGAAGGTCGGGCTCGTGCATGGCCGCATGAAAGGCGCCGAGCGCGACTCGGCAATGGCAAAGTTCAAATCCGGCGAACTTTCCGTGCTCGTCGCCACCACCGTCATCGAAGTGGGTGTCGACGTCCCGGAAGCGACCATCATGGTGGTTGAGCATGCCGAGCGTTTCGGCCTCGCCCAGCTGCACCAGTTGCGCGGGCGAGTGGGACGCGGCTCGGCAAAATCGACCTGCCTTTTGATCTATCAGCCGCCTCTGGGAGAGACGGCAAAAGCGCGGCTCAAGACCCTGCGCGAGACGGACGACGGCTTCATCATCGCGGAAGAGGACCTCAGGCTGCGGGGCGCGGGCGAGCTTCTGGGCGTGCGCCAGAGCGGCATGCCGGAGTTCCGGCTGGCCGATCTGATGGCCCATGCGGAACTGTTGGCAGCAGCCCGCGACGACGCCAAACTGATCCTCAGTCGCGACCCTGAGCTCAAATCGCCGCGCGGTGAAGCTTTGCGCGTTCTGCTCTATCTTTTCGAACGCGACGAAGCGGTGCGGTACTTGCGGACAGGATGAGACGATGACTCCCGATTTCCAGCCTGCTTTTGAAGGCACCCTGGCCAAGGCCATTCCAGGCTTCGAGGGCATGGGCGCGCTTACGCGATTGTCCGGCGGTGCGAGCCAGGAGACGTGGTCTTTCGATGCGACGGTTGCAGGCCGCATCGAGCCGCTCATTCTGCGGCGCAGTCCCGGCGGCGCTCCCCGCGCGCCCGGGCAAGGCACCAATTCCGTGGCGCTCGAGACGGAAGCCATTGTGATCGAGGCATCGCGCGCGGCGGGAGTGGCCGCGCCACGCGTGCGCGTGGTGCTCAAGCCGGCAGACGATGCAGGCATCGGCTATGTGATGGACCGGCTCCCCGGAGAAACCATCGCGCGCAAGATTCTGCGCGATGCGGAATTCGCGGCCGTGCGGCCAAAACTCGCGCGCCAATGCGGCGAAATCCTCGCACGCATCCATGCCGTCGATATCGCGCCGCTCAAGAACGTGCTTCCCGTTGTGGACGGCCCCGCGCAATTGCGCCGCTATCGTGACACCTACGATCTTTACAACTATCCCCATCCGGTGTTCGAGCTTGCATTCCAGTGGCTTGAGCCCCGCATGGCGCAAGCGCGGCGGCAGACGCTCGTCCATGGCGATTTCCGCCACGGCAATCTGCTGATCTCGCCCAAAGGCGTTGAGGCCGCGCTCGACTGGGAGCTCACACATATCGGCGATCCGCTGGAAGACATCGGCTGGATCTGCACCAATTCCTGGCGTTTCGGCGTGGCGGAAAAAGTGGTGGGCGGCTTCGGCGACCTGCCCGATCTGCTTTCCGGCTACGAAGAAGCAGGCGGCGGCCGCATCGATCCCGACGAGGCGCGCACCTGGATCGTCTACGGCTCGCTTAAATGGGGCATCATGTGCATGTCGATGTATCAGGGATTCCTCAACGACCATTCCGTCGAGCGCGCGACGATCGGCCGGCGTTCGTCGGAGACCGAGATCGATCTCGTCAATCTCATCATCCATGGAAAGCTCTGAGCCATGATGGACCAACCTTCGATCCACGAACTCGTGACGGCGGTGCGCGATTTCCTCGAAACCAGAGCAATGCCCGAGCTCAAGGGACATACGGCGTTTCACGCACGCGTGGCCGCAAATGCGCTCAGCATCGTGGCGCGGCAACTGGAATTCTACGGCCATGCTTCGGATGAGGAAACCAAGCGCCTTGCTGCGCTGCTCGGCCATGAAGGCGCGCTTGATGAATTGAATCGCGAATTGTGTGCCCGCATTCGCGCTGGTGAATTCACGCTTCAGACGCCTGGACTCGCCGCGCATCTCGAAGAGACGACGCGCGACAAGGTCGCCATCGACCAACCGAACTATTCGGGATTGAAGCAGGCGCTGGAGCGCGGGCCTTAGGCCGGTTCCGCCGCGACTTTGTCGCCGAGCGCGACGCGGCCGAGCGCCAGAACCGTCACCGCCGCGGCCTCCGCCCAGACAACCAGCGGACCAATCCAGAACGGATTTGTCGGCCTGGGAAGGAAGAATGCGAGAACTTCTTCGAGGCCAAGGCCGCGCAGGATCGCCGGAATCAACAGATAGAGCGCGAACAGAACGGCTACCGCCGCGAAGTCTCCGCGGCGGCGACCCGGCAACGTCTGAAACAGCACGAAAATCGCAATATCGCGGTTCAGGAAGGCAAACGCCGATGCGATCACCGCCGCGTCGGCCAGAAGACCGCCGCGACAGAGCCCGATGATCAGCGCCACGACGACGACCAGCGTCGCCAGATAACTCATCATCCAGCCCTGCAGGCCGAGCAGGAAGCCGGCGACGCGGCCTTTTGCAAGTTCTCCGCCGAGCCAACGGTACAACACCCGGTCTTTGGGCTCGAGCAGGATCATCGCGTAACTGAGGCCGGCATATGTCGAGGCTGCGAGCGCGAGCCGCAATGCCACCGCGTCCCATCCGCTGGTCGCCGTGACGGGCGCGAGCCACGCATCGAAGCCCGCCACGTAAACACCCATGAACAACAGAAACGCTGCCCAGACGAGCGGGCCGTTGCGCATCTTCAGTTCCACCCGCATCTCGCGATAGCAGCCGACCAGCGTCCAGCCCGTGAACAGCGCCAGCGTGACGAGGAAGAACGGCCGCGCATCCAAATTCCGGCCCCACCACTGCAGGAAATCGGATGCGGGTTTGTGAGTGATGAACGAACCCGCCGGATCGGCCGCCGCCCAAAGGTAAACCACCACGAGAGCCGCGACGATTCCGGCCACCTGATAGAGAAACAATCCGAACCGCGAATGCGACTGGCGTCGCCGCACGGCGACAAGGCTCGCGAGCAGAGCAACGGCTTGCGAGATCACACCGAGTGCAAGGAAATAAACGACATCCAGTCCCGCGACGAACTGCCCCTTATGCACGAATTGCGATGCGGCGATGACGACGAGGCAGATCGCGCCGCCGAACCAGTTATAAATCGTCGAACCGAACAGTTTCGCCCAGGTCATGCCGGACGCGCTCAGCGACGACAGCCGCTGGCCGTCCCAGGTGTGGTCGCGGATTTCGCCGACGACGCTCAGGGCCGCATTGCGCGAACCCCAGATCACGACGATAAAATAGTAGAATATTTCGGCGAACCAGGCGGGGCGATAATCCGCTCCCCCGGAGAGGGCCGCCGCAGAAAACGTCAGCACGAGCACGATCGTCATCAGCAACACGCGCCGCGGCGTGAGCTCGAGCCAGAGGTTGCGGCGGAATTCCGGATTCATTGCGTCATGTTCCGCCGGCACCACCGGCCACTTGACTGAAATAGGCGTCTTCCAGCGCCTTGGAAGATTCGCCGAAGCTCGAAAGCTCGAATCCCGCTTTGACGATATCGCGGATCAGCTTGGCGCGTGCGCCCGGATTGCGCGTGAAGGTGATGAGCGCGTGGTGATCGTCCGCTTCGAGCACATCGATACCAGCTCCGGTGAGGAAACTGCGCAGATCGCTGCGGGCAGTCGCGAGCTCGATCAAATAGCGCGGCCGCTCGTCGTCGCGCACCTTGATCGGTTTGCCGCCCACCACATGACCGCCTTCGACAATGATCATCTCGGAGCAATAATCTTCCAGCTCGGCCAGGATGTGCGAGGAGACGACCAAGGTCATGCCCGCCTCGCGCAACTTGCGCAGGAGCGCCGACAGATCGCGCCGCGCTTGTGGGTCGAGACCTGCGGCCGGCTCATCGAGCAGCAGGACATTGGGCTCGTGAACGATGGCTTGACCGATTGCGAGGCGCTGGCGCAGCCCACGCGACAGTTCGCCGGCCTTGGTTTCAAGCCGGTCGACGAGACCCACCCTGCGGGCCGCTTTCTCCACGGCGCCGTTCGAAAGAGCAGGCGCGATGCCGTGTGACGAGGCCGCATAGAGCAGGCAGCGGCGCACGGACAGTTCGTCGTAGAGACCGAAAAAATCCGGCAGGTAGCCCAGATGGGCATGAATCGCGCGAGGCGACTCGCGCGTATCGAGCCCGTTGATCGTCACGGCGCCGGAATAAGGCGCTTCAAGCGCGGCCAGACAGCGCAGCAGAGTCGTTTTGCCTGCCCCATTGGGTCCCACCAGAGCCGTAATCGTCTGCGGTTTGACAGCCAGCGAGACGCCGTCCAGAGCCCGCTTGGTGGGGTATTCATACACAAGATCGCGAACTTCGATCATGACGCCCCGAACTCGAATCCCGCCCCGTGTGGAATACTAGGCGCGGCGCTTCAAACGCGCCACACTCGCGAACCGGAATATGACCAAAACATATAGCCTTAGCGGGGAGCCGATCGAACGATGAAGACACGTGCAGCTGTGGCATTCGGCGCCAAGCAGCCCCTGGAAATCGAAACCGTCGATCTCGAGGGGCCGCGCGCAGGTGAAGTGCTGGTCGAAATCAAGGCGACGGGAATCTGCCACACCGATTCGTTCACGCTTTCCGGCGACGACCCGGAAGGACTCTTCCCCGCGATTCTCGGTCACGAGGGTGCCGGTATCGTTCTCGAGATCGGGCCTGGCGTGACCTCCGTTGTGCCGGGCGACCACGTCATTCCGCTCTACACGCCGGAATGTCGCGAATGCGATTACTGCACGAGCCATAAGACGAATCTGTGCCAGGCGATTCGCACGACGCAGGGACGCGGACTCATGCCCGACGGCACGAGCCGCTTCTCGCGCAAGGGCGCGCCGATTCTGCATTACATGGGCTGCTCGACATTCTCGAATCACACTGTCTTGCCGGAAATCGCGCTCGCCAAAATCCGCAACGACGCGCCTTTCGACAAGGTCTGCTATATCGGCTGCGGCGTGACGACGGGCATCGGCGCGGTGATCTTCACCGCAAAGGTCGAGCCGGGCGCGAATGTCGTCGTGTTCGGTCTCGGCGGTATCGGACTCAATGTAATTCAAGGTGCGCGCATGGCCGGCGCCAACATGATCGTGGGTATCGACATCAATCCCGCACGCCAAGCGCTCGCCCGCAAATTCGGCATGACGCATTTCGTCAATCCGCGCGAAATCGAAGGCGACCTCGTCGGCCATCTGGTCGAGCTGACCAAGGGGGGCGCGGACTACAGCTTCGAATGCATCGGCAACGTGAAGACGATGCGGCAGGCGCTCGAATGCTGCCACAAGGGCTGGGGCACGAGCGTGATCATAGGCGTGGCCGGCGCGGGCCAGGAAATCTCCACGCGTCCGTTCCAGCTCGTCACGGGCCGAAATTGGGGAGGCTCAGCTTTCGGTGGAGCGAGGGGCCGTACCGATGTACCCCGCATCGTCGACTGGTATATGGACAGGCGCATCGCCATCGACGAATTGATCACGCACACCATGCCGCTGGAAAAAATCAACGACGCATTCGATCTGATGCACAAGGGCGAGAGCATCAGGTCAGTTGTAACCTATTGATGATGTAGCATTTGCTTCGCTGAACTTTTGCGTGCCGTGGCATTTTTAACGCGGTGGACGCAAAGGATACGCGGAGGACGCCGTGGGCTCGAGACCGTTGACGCGCCGGACGATTCCATTGCGCATATGGGCAACATTGAAATTCAGAAGATAGCCCAATTTGAAGCCGCCCAGACGTAAGTAGCTCAAGAGTTGACTGCGATGGACGGGCAAGGTCGTTTCGACGGCCTTTATTTCGACGACGACAAGATCGTTCACCAACAAATCGACACGGTAGGCGTTATCGACGAGGAGACTCCCATATCGAAGCGGAATTGAGACCTGCGCGCGAGCGCGCAGGTCTCGCTTCGATAATTCGTGAGCAAGACAGACCTCGTAGGTATTTTCCAGGAGCCCTGGTCCCAAAGCCGAATGAACCGCCATCGCAGCATCTATGATTTGCGTGCCGATGCGATCTTCCGCCAATTGCTCCGCGGCCACTGCGTCCCCTGCGCATCCTTTGCGTCCACCGCATTAAGAATGCCACCGACGGATCGCAAGTTTATGGCTGCATTGTCCCGTTATGTCGCGGAACATGTATGCCGAGACGATCAGGCCGCCGTGCCGCTCTATGAGATCAATGGCGCGTTCGAGCTGATGAACAAGGCGAGAGCACCCGAATCATGGTGGCTTATCGATGCGCCCTAAAATCTAGTCGCGCTTCGAGTTGGTCAATCCCGGATGTATGAGGTGAGGATACCTTATGGATTCGTGGAATCGCGTATCGAATTCGATAGGGAAGGTGTCAACGATGACCCCGGAGTTGTGAATTGGACCAAGGTCCGGATATTCCTTCTCTACCGGCCATGGCGGAGTTGTGTCCAGTTGAACAATGAACACCAAGCCGGCCGTGACGGCGGTTGCAAACACAAATGCCATCAACGATGAAATTCGGTGCGTCACATTCGCACCCTACGCCCCTTGCGCTCCGATGATCGCGACCGAGCACACATTCATCGCGGGCGCGCCGCCCAGATTGTGCGTCATGCCGATGCTGGGATTGTTGAGCTGGCGCGCGCCTGCCCGTCCCTGTATCTGCAGATACATCTCGTAGAGCATGCGCAGGCCGCTCGCGCCGATCGGATGGCCGAAGCATTTGAGACCGCCGTCGATCTGGCACGGCACCTGGCCGTCGGCGTCATAGAAGCCGTTCATCACGTCCTTCCAGGCTTCGCCTTCGCGGCTGATGAACAGATCTTCCATCGTCACGAGTTCGGTGATCGAGAAGCAGTCATGCACCTCCATCATCGACACTTCCTCGCGCGGGTTCTTGATGCCGGCTTCCTCATAGGCGCGCTTGGCCGCGATGCGCGCGGTGTGGAAATAGCTGCCGTCCCAGGAATTGTGCTGGCTCTCCAGACCGTTCGACAGCGACAGCTGCAGTGCCTTGACGGTGATGACATCTTTCTTGCCCATCGCGCGCGCGATTTCGGGTGTTGTGACGATGGCGCAGGCCGCGCCGTCCGACACGCCGCAGCAATCGAACAGGCCCAGCGGCTCGGCGATCATCGGCGCGTTTAGGCACATCTCCTCCGTGATCGCCTTCTGCAGATGCGCCTTCGGATTCTTCGTGCCGTTGGCATGGCTCTTCACCGACACATGCGCGATCGCGCGCTTCAAATCGTCCTTGGAGACGCCGTGCTTGGCGCGATAGGCCGAGGCGAGCTGGGCGAAATTGCCGGGCGCGGATCCGTTCGCGTTCCACAGGGGATTGAGCGTTCCCTGCTCGCGTTGCGGCAGGCCGCCATAACCCGTGTCCTTCAGTTTCTCGACCCCAAGCGCGAGCGCGATATCGCAAGCGCCGGCCGCAACCGCATAGACCGCGCCGCGAAATGCTTCCGAACCGCTGGCGCAGAAATTCTCGACATGGGTCACCGGCACATTGGGGAGACGCAGCGCTACCGAGAGCGGCGTACCGCCCTTGCCCACATGCTGCTCGTCCATCGCGGTGGAGAACCACGCGGCCTGAATCTGGCTCGTCTCGACACCGGCGTCCTGCATCGCTTCAAGATAGGCTTCGACAATCAATTCCTCCGCGCCCATATCCCAGCGCTCGCCGAATTTGGAGCAGCCCATGCCGAGGATTGCGACCTTGTCCTTGATGCCCGATGCCATGCGAGTCTCCCAGTGTTCGCTGCCTGCGATCTAACCGCCTGGAACATGCGCTGTAAAGCTGCGGACGAATGGATGCGGCCTTCGCCGAGCGATAGAATACATCAATGAATTCAGAGACAACCGGCCCTCTTTGCCCGAGGGTCGAGCGCCGTTCGACGATCCTCGCATGGAAGATTCTGCTGAGGTTCCGCATGATCTCTGAGCGAAACGTGCACAGATTTCATCGAGGCCGACGCCAAGCTTGAAGCTGCGCGAAGAACATCGTGAAGACGCCCGCGTCGTCGCGCTTGTGATGGCCTGCCCCCGCCGGGCAAAACTCGAAAGCCATCGTGATGATGCCGCCCGAATTTGTCGCAGGCGCCGGGGCCTTTGCGCGGAAAGCGGCGGCCGAAACGCCAATTGTCGAGGCGCCTCCCCTACCCACTAGCAGTTGAGGTGCAGCATCGATTTTCGCGTTGCAACATCGATTGATGCACGTCAATCGATGTGGCGGCCGGGTTGCTATATGTTAAATTAGTTGGCTACAACCCGGGAACCCGGCACCCCCCTGGGGCGTTCCACTCGCGGTCGCTTCGAATATCCCGGTAACCCCGGGGGATTCGGGCCGATACGTGATTTCACCCGGTTAGCGGGCATTCAGTTGCCTTCAAGCGTGCAACAAACGAGGAGTTTAGCGACTATGAACATGTCTTCGAAATTACGGATTGCGGTGGGTGCTGCCACGTTGGCGGTTTCGGCCCTCGCTTTCGGCGCTCCCGCCAGTGCGGACGGCGTGAAGGTCGGTGTGTTGACCTGCCATGAAAGCAGCGGATGGGGATTCATCATCGGATCGTCCAAGGATTTGCGCTGCAATTTCTCGCCGAACCGTGGTGACCCTGAGCATTATACCGGCACGGTGTCCAAGTTCGGCGTCGATATCGGATATACGCGCGGCGGCATCATTGTTTGGGACGTCGTTGCGCCGAACTCCGGCATGAAGCGCGGTGCGCTTCAGGGCAGCTATGCAGGCGCGCAGGCAAGCGCGGCGGTAGGCGTGGGCGCGGGAGCCAATGTGCTCGTCGGCGGCATGGACAGATCGTTTGCATTGCAGCCGGTCAGCGTCGAAGGCGAGACCGGATTGAACGTGGCGGCCGGCATCGGCGCCATCGACCTGAAATACGTCCGCTAAGAATCGGACACGTCTTATGCGAAGGCCCCGCCCCATCGGCGGGGCCTTTTGCATTTGCGTGGCCTATGCCGCGGCCAGATGCTTCGGCCGGCGCAAATCGGCCGCAAGGCCCTCGCCCATCAAATCGATGAAATTGTCGCAATAGAATCGCTCGACCGCCCGCGCAGGCGTGTTCGCAAGCGAATCGTTGAACCGCTTTAGCGGATTGCGACCGCCTTCGACATGGGGAAAATCGGAGGAGAAGAGACACACCTCTTCGCCGGCATTGGCGATGATCCAACCCGCGTCCTCATGCGGATAAGGCGTGACGCGAACCTGACGGCGCACGATTTCGCTGGGCTTGGCGGATAGTTTCTTCAAGCGATCTTCGTTTTTGATGAATGCATGCGCCGCGGAATCCATCGACCGCATCCACCCCGGAACCCAATCGGCGCCCAGCTCGATGGCGCCGAACTTCAGCCGCGGGAAGCGATCGAGCACACCGTCGATGATGAGGGCCGCCAAAGTCAGCATCACGGAATGCGGGATCGGCATATAGCTGACGGAGGTGAAATTCTCCTCGCCGCCGTGGAAATCCTTCACCTTGGGCAAGCCGTTGTTGAAATAGTCGGGATTGAGCTTTTCCTCGCCGCCGACATGAAACAGGATCGGCAATCCTGCTTCCTGCGCCATCGCCCAGATGGGATCGAATGCGATGTGGCTGGGCGAATGACCGGCCGGGCAGCGCGATGGAATCAGCAACGCCTTGCACCCCAGCTCAATCGCCTCGCGCGCGGTCGCGATCGCGCGGTCGAAATCGGCGAGCGGAACATAACCCGTGCCGAGGAACCGCCGGTCGACGGAGCAGAACCACGTCATCATGCGGTTGTGCGCCTGCGCCGCTGCGTAGCAGAGACCCATATCTTCCGTCTGATCGAGGCCGAAATTGCCGAGGCACCAGGTCGTGAACACGAGCTGGCTGGCGAAACCCAGTTGATCGAGCGCACGCGGGCGGTCTTCGCGGCGGAATGCACCCAGCGCTTCATAGTTTTTCCGCAGCAGAATGTTCGTGTCCGCACCTGCCCGAAAATCCGGATCGTCATGAAGCCTGTTCGCGTGCTGCACCAGCTTGCCATCGCGCGGCCACGCCTTGAGCTTCGGCAGTTCATCGTAACGCGCGCGGAACTTCGGATCGAAGAAATCGTCCAGACAATCGGACAATTCCATCAGATGCGAATCGGCATCGTGGACAACTCGGTTTTCGACATAAGGCATGGCGAGGTCCTCCCTTCGTCCGTTGTTGGGCCGTCAGGCGTCCGTGTCAGCTTCTTTCACATCCAGCCGCCGAACCGTCAGCCGGTCGATCTCGACATTGCCGATGCGAAGCTTGCCGATTGCGAGAAAGCCGATCGCGATAAAACCCATCGCGACCGCGCCCACCGCCAACGCCACCAGCGCCGTGGGGCCAATGGCCGTCGGCTGCGGTCGCGATTGTCTTCCGGACATCGGTTCGCGTCCCATGGCTTAGACCGGCGCTGCCTTCCAGAAATAGCGCTTGAAGCCACGCTTTTCGTCCACGTCTTTCACGCGGAATACCATCTTCACCTTCGAGCCGGTGTCTATTTGACCCTGGTCGACGTCGGTGATGTCGCTCATGAAGCGACCACCTTCGGCGAAGGTGATCATGCCATAGTGGTTAGGCGGCGACATCGAATAAGTGAGGAAGTCCGCCGACCAGGACAGGATCGTGCCCGCCTGGTCCGCGAAGCTGTACGGATCCTGGCTGTCCACCGCCTTGCAATTCGGATTGACGCAGATGCGGCTCTTGGGGAATTGGGCCGTACCGCAGACGCGGCATTTGCCGCCCACCAGACCCATCAGCATCTCGTTCTTGCGGTAAAGCACGGTCAGCGCGGTGCGCTTGTCCACTTCGGCGCGCATGCCCTTTTCGAGTTCGATCAGTCCGTTGAAGCCCAGGAACTTGTTGTAATTGGATTCTTCCTTGCGCCGCGCAAGCGCGCCGGTGACACCATTGCGTTTCGGCAACTCCGCGATGTGCGCCGTCGCTTCGAACAGAAGCGCATCGCAGCCCTGGCCGAACTGTGCGACGAGTATCTTCTCGCCCGGCTTCGCCTGTTCGAGCGCATGCACCAGCATCAGAAGCGATTGCGCCGCGCCGGCATCGCCGACCGAACTCGCGAGATTGTCGCGCACCTTCGCCGGATCGATGCCGCATTGTTTGGCGAGTTGCTGGTCCAGCTTCGCAAATGGGCACGGCAGAACCAGATGCGCAATATCGGCACCCTTGATCCCGGTTTTCTCGAACAACGACTTGATCGCCGCGGGCACGATCTTGGAATAGCCCTCGTCGCGGATCCAACGCTCCTCCCAGTTGTAGTCGAACTCCTCGCCCTCGCCGCGGAAATGGTCGACGAAATCGAGGGTCAAGGAATGGCTGCCGAGGAAATTTGCGATGACCTGCCCATTGCCGACAGTCACCGCGGCTCCCGCATCGCCATAGGCAAGCTCCTGCGGCGACGCAGCGCGCGCCTTGCGCCGCTCGCCGGCCGCGACCAGCGCGGCTTTCGAACGGCCCGATTTCACGGCATCCAATGCCGCGATGAGTGCCGAGAGGCCTGCGCGTTGCGAGGACGAAACATCGAGCGACGAGATGTCGTCCGAAAGGCTCAGCGCGCTGGCGACGATTCCCGCATTTTGGCGATCCGAGAACGGCATGCTCGTCGAGGCGAAATACACCGAATCCACAAAGGCGCGATCCTTGATCGGGTCGCCGGCCGGGAGGCAGTCACGCGCGGCCTCGACCGCCATCGTCACCGCGTCTTCGTCGAAATTCGCCATGGCGCGCTCGCCCTTGGCTCCCCCCACGAGACCCGGTGCGAACCAGGCATTTGCCTGGGCGACGGCTTTTCGCTGCAGCCTGAGCCTCGGAATGTAAGCGCCGTATGCCGTGATGCCGGTCATGTCGTTCCTGCCCTGATCTCCGATTGCGGATTGGTCCAAGGAAACCAGCTTTGATGCGGGCTGACAACGCCTGTCAGTCCGGCCGATACGTCCTGAACCATTCGACGAAACGGCGGATGCCCTCGCCAAGCGGCGTACCGGGGGCGAAGCCGAAATCCCGCGCCGCACGGGTGATGTCGGCATAGGTCTCGCGCACGTCGCCGGGCGGCCCTTCGGCGTCTTCGATCTGCGCTTTTCTTCCGGTTGCGTTCTCGATGGCGCGAATGAGGTCCAGCACGCTTTCGGGATGGCTGTTGCCGAGATTGTAGATGCGATGCGGCGCACCTTCCGCCGCCGCGAAGGGCTGTTCGACGACGCGCACAATCGCTGCGACGACATCATCGATATAGGTGAAGTCGCGCCGCAATGTACCCTTGCCGAAAACGGGGATCGGCCGTCCCGCCAACACCGCATCGGTGAACAGCCAGTATGCCATGTCGGGTCGGCCCCAGGGTCCATAGACCGTAAAAAACCTCAGGCCCGTCTGCTTCAGCCCGAATAACTCAGCGTAGGAATGGGACAGCAATTCGCCGGCGCGCTTGGTCGCACCGTAATAGGAAACGGGCCGGTCGGCGCGCGCGTCTTCCGCGAAAGGCGGCGTCGTGTCGTTGCCGTAGACTGAACTCGACGACGCGTAAACAAGTTGGGCGAGCCCCTCATGCCGGCGTGCGAATTCGAGCACATTCTGATGGCCGACGAGATTGGAGCGCGTATAGGACGCCGGATCCTTCAATGCATGGCGGACACCGGCCTGCGCTGCCAGATGAAGCATCGCGTCGAAGCTTTCGCCGCCTGCTGCCGCGTCGAGCGCTGCAGCATCCGAGATATCACCATTCGCGAAGCGAAAGCCCGGCCGGCTCGCCAGCTGCGCCAACCGAGCTTCCTTGAGCGTCGGCGAATAATAGGCATTGAGATTGTCGATCGCGACAACCTTGTGGCCGTGCGCGAGTAGAGCCGCCGCCGAATGGAAGCCGATGAACCCTGCGCCGCCGGTCAGCAAAATCCGCATGGAATGGCCTTAGCGGCTCGGGAACCTTGCCGCAAGTAGACGATTCACAGCGGACTGTGTCATGTAGGCACGCAGTGCAATAATCCAAAAACGGCAGCCGTCATGACCAAGCCGCTCCCAGTCCGCAAAGCCGTCCTGCCTGTCGCCGGGATGGGCACCCGTTTCCTGCCCGCCACCAAGGCCGTGCCCAAGGAAATGCTGCCGGTAGTGGACAAGCCCGTCGTTCAGTACGCCGTCGAAGAAGCGATGGAAGCCGGCATCGAACAGTTCATCTTCGTCACCGGACGCGGCAAGCACGTGATCGAAGATCATTTCGATCACGCCTATGAGCTGGAAGCCCTGCTCAAGGAACGCGACAAACGGGCTGAGCTGGACAGCCTCCTTGAGAGCCTTCCGAAGTCGGGCTCCGTCAGCTTTACGCGCCAACAAAAGCCTCTGGGGCTGGGTCATGCGGTGTGGTGCGCTCGGCACTTTATCGGCAACGAACCGTTCGCGGTTCTGCTTCCCGACGACCTGATCGTCGGCAAACCTGGTGCGCTCAAGCAGATGATGAAGGCCTATCACGACGTCGGCGGCGGCGCGGTGATCGCGGCGGAAGAACGTCCCGAATCCGAAATCAGCCGCTACGGCGTGATCGCGCCGGGGAAGATCGCGGGCAATATCATCGAAGTGAAGGGCGTCGTCGAAAAACCGAAGGCCAAGGAAGCGCCGTCGCGACTGCGCATCGTAGGTCGCTACATCCTGCCCTCCGAGATATTTTCCGAGCTCGACCGGAAGGAAAAAGGCGCGGGCGGCGAAATCCAGCTCACGGACTCGATGCAAAAGCTGATCGGACGCCACCCCTTCCACGCCGTCAACGTCAAAGGCTCGTGGTACGATTGCGGCGACAAGGTCGGATTTCTGCACGCCAATATCGCGGTGGGACTCTCGCGTCCCGATATCGCGCCGGCGCTCAGGGCCATACTGAAGAGTGTCGGCGGGTAAGGCTTCCCGCAGCTAATTCGGCGGGTGAAGCTTCACCGGCAATTCCGAATAACCCTTCACAAAGGATGAAAGCACCCGCACCGGCTCGCCTACCACCTCGACAAAGCTGAATCGCTTGAGGATTTCTTCCCAGACGATGCGCAACTGCATTTCAGCCAGCCTGTTGCCGACGCAGCGGTGAATGCCGAAGCCGAACGACAAATGTTGGCGCGGGCGGGCGCGGTCGATGATGAACGAGTCCGGATTTTCGATCGCATCGGGATCTCGGTTTCCCGAGACGTACCACATCACGACGCGGTCGCCCTTCCTGATGTGCTTACCGCCAAGTTCCGCATCGCAAAGAGCCGTGCGTCGCATATGGGCGAGCGGTGTCTGCCAGCGGATGATCTCCGGCACCATGCTCGGAATGAGTGACGGGTTTGCGCGCAGCTTATCGTATTCGTCGGGGTTCTCGTTCAGCGCCAGCACGCCGCCGCTGATCGAATTGCGCGTCGTATCGTTGCCGCCGACGATCAGGAGAATGAGGTTTCCAAGATATTCCATCTTGTCCATGTTTCGCGTGGCGTCGCCATGCGCCAGCATGGAAATCAGATCGTTTCCCGGCGGCGCATTCACGCGCTCGTTCCACAGTTTCACGAAGTAGTCGGCGCATTCCAACAGCTCGGCGCGGCGGGCCTCCTCCGACTCGACGATTCCGCCTCCCGGGACCGCCGTGGCGACGTCGGACCAACGCGTGAGCTTGCGCCGATCGTCCCAGGGAAAATCGAAAAGAGTCGCCAGCATCTGCGTCGTCAGTTCGATCGAAACCCTGTCAACCCAGTCGAAGGTCTCGCCAATGGGGAGCGAATCGAGAATGCGACCGGCGCGTTCGCGAATGGTGCCCTCGAGTTTTTCCAGATTGTCGGGGGCCACGATCGGATTGACGACCTTGCGCTGTGCATCGTGCTTGGGTGGATCCATGGCGATGAACATAGGCATGAGAAAGTCGGGTTTCTGGTCGCGAATCGAAATGCCGCCCAGGCTCGCTTCCGACGAATAAATCTGGTGGCTGGTATCCACCTGCATGATGTCTTTGTATTTTGTCACCGACCAATAGGGCCCGAAGGTGCTTGCAGCGCAGTAATGAACGGGATCCTCGCGACGCAGCCGCTCGAAATAGGGCCACATCGTATTGGTGCGAAACAACTCGGGCTGGGCGACATCGATTTCGCTCAGCGGAATATCGTAGGCGCCGTTCCCGTCCCCAGGCTGCCCGATCTTTGCCGCGCTGCTCATTGAAGTCTCCCTCACACGCTTGGCTGGTGTGCATGTTCTAGCCTATTCGGCGCGACTTTGCAGCGGCGCGCCCGGTATGGCCGGCCGGACTTAGGAACTGTTGAATTTGCTCTCCCAAGCAAGCGCCGAGCGTACGATCTCGTCGAGATCGTCATACGCCGGTTCCCAACCCAGAGTCGCGCGCAGGCGTCGGGAATCGGCGATCAGCCAGGGTGGATCGCCGGGGCGGCGCGCGCTTTCCACTGCCGGCAGTTTGCCACCC
This sequence comes from Rhizomicrobium sp., assembly GCA_050014535.1. Classification (GTDB taxonomy): domain Bacteria; phylum Pseudomonadota; class Alphaproteobacteria; order Micropepsales; family Micropepsaceae; genus Rhizomicrobium. The sequence goes on along the minus strand of JBEKDC010000033.1, from coordinate 2,094 downwards.
GTCACGCGCTCCACGGCGCCTATGACCTGGCGCACCGACGAACCGTGCCCGTAACCGCAATTCATCACCGTGGCGCCGCCGCCGTTGCGCAGATAATCGAGCGAAAGCGCGTGCGCCGCCACAAGATCGCTGACATGGATGTAGTCGCGTACGCCGGTACCGTCGGCAGTAGGATAATCCGTGCCGAAGACATCGAGATGCGGCACGCGTCCGAGGGCGACTTGGCACGCGCGCTTGATCAAATGCGTCGCGCGCGGAGACGACTGGCCGGTGCGACCCTTGGGATCGGCTCCTGCAACGTTGAAATAGCGCAATGCCACATGGCGAAAATCATAGGCTCGGGACGCGTCTTCCAGCATCCATTCGGTCATGAGTTTCGACCGTCCATACGGACTGATCGGTCCTGTGGGCAGATCTTCCGAGAGAGGTCCGTCGCTTTCGCCGGCATATACGGTCGCGGTCGAGGAAAAGATGAAATTGCGAACGCGGGATTCGATCGCCGCTTCGATCAGGTTTCGTGCGACGACGGTATTGTTGGCATAATAGGCGAGCGGCTGCTCGACCGACTCGGGTACGACGATCGAGCCCGCAAAATGAATGACGGCGTCGATGTCGCAATCTGCGATGAGCCGGCGCACGAGCGCCTGGTCGCCGGCGTTTCCTTCTACGAATTCCGCACCTTCCGCGACCAGTCCGCGAATGCCCGTGGACAGATTGTCGAGCGCAACGACCTTTTCGCCGCGATCGACAAGCGCGAAAACCATATGACTGCCGATATATCCGGCACCGCCTGTGACGAGGACTGCCATCGGAAGAACCTTCGATCCTGCGGGTCGGCCAAGCCCGAAAGGCCGATGCTTCTAGCCCGACCCGGTCCGTTGCGGCTTCAAGGCTTCGCGGCGGCCGGTGCGCTCTTCTCGGATTCCCATTGCTTCATCTGCAACAGGCTGTCGCCGAAGCCGTCGAGCGAGATGGGAAGCGTGACCTTCTTCCCGTTGACGGCCGCGATCTCGATTGTGCCTTTGGTGAGGCCCGATTGCGACATCGCATCGATCATCGGTTGAGGAAACACCCCCTCGACATAGCAGCCGTCCCGCTCGCAGCGGTGGTATTTGAGGTTTGCGAGCCTGTAAGAGCCGATCTCGATGGTCATGCCTTTGGCAAACGATACGAGGAGCGGCACGACAATGCGGCCGGTGTACAGATTTTTATCGGCCACGAAAGCGATCGAAACGCCCAGCACGCGCTGGCGCTGCTGGCGCTCGAAGGCGGCCTGCGAGACATCGCAAAGGCTGCCCTGAGTGCGATAACAGCGAACGGTCCACGACCCCAACACACGAGTTTCGCTGATCATGGGGTCGCTCTGCGCCGATCCAGCGAGCGGAGCCCCGCAGACCTGCGTGCAAATTCCGGCCAACGCCGCCACTGCCAGCAACGAGTGTCGAATCATTTTTGTGCCACTTTCGAATTGCATTGCCGACCTAGAACCAGTGACCTGAACGGCGACGCCAATCCCGGTCGCGCTCGTGCATCGCTTCCGCAAACCCCTTCAGGGAATAGGACAGTGGCACCTGTTTTCCGTCGGGCCCCTCGACTGTGATCTGGCCTGCGCCGCCGCTTTCCATTTGGGTTCGCTGATTTGCCGTCAACGTCGTGATCGCAATGCAGCCCGACTGGTCGCAGGTCGTGTACGGAACCGCCGCTGCCGGCCCGCTGCCGGCGGAGACCGCCAATCCCGGACCGATCAGAACGCCCAGCGGTACGACGATGGTTAGCGAATCGGCGGCAACTCCGCGGGCGATTTTGAGTTCCGCGAGCGTTACATTCGTTCCGGGCCTCATAACGACACTCTGGAGCGCGCACCCGGTTGCAGTCGTGCTCGCAGGCGGGCAGTTCAGCTGCCAATCGTCGATATAGGCGGTTGTCGGGACTCTGCCGCGGAAATCATGCGCGGCCAGCCAAAAGTGGATGCCGAGCGCCGCCGCGACCCCACCCAGCACGAAACAGGCAAGCCCCCCGAAGACGAAGACAAACAAATGATGGCGGGGACCTGCAGGCGAACTTTCAGGGGGCATTTGGCTCACGTGAATCGGA
>JBEKDC010000032.1:0-18815 GCA_050014535.1 Rhizomicrobium sp. | reverse complement strand
TTCTTCGACTCGAAGCTGATGACCGGCAGAAGGTCCTCGACCTGGGTGAACATCCGCTTTTCGATCACGGTGCGGATCTTCTCATACGCCGTCCAGGCGGGGTTCTTGCCGTCGTTCGAGGCCCGGTAGCGCAGCGAGAACTTCACCACTTCGTTGCGGAAGTCCTTGGGATTGGCGATGCCCGCCGGCTTTTCGATCTTGGAAAGCTCGTTGTCGAGCGCGCCGCGGTCCAGCAACTGGCCGGTATCGGCGTCCTTGAAATCCTGGTCTTCGATCCACGCGTCCGCGTAGGAGATGTAGCGGTCGAACAGGTTCTGGCCGTATTCGCCATAGGATTCGAGATAGGCCTTCTGGATTTCCTTGCCGATGAACTCGGCATAGCGCGGCGCGAGATCGGCCTTGATGAATTCGAGATATTTTTTCTCGGTCTCGTCGGGATATTGCTCGCGCTTGAGCGACTGCTCCAGCACATACATCAGGTGCACTGGATCGGCGGCGATTTCCGTGGAATCGAAGTTGAACGTTTCCGACAGGGTCTTGTAAGCGAACCGGGTGGAGATTCCCGTCATGCCTTCGTCAACGCCGGCGGCATCCTTGTATTCCTGCAAGGTCTTGGCCTTCGGATCGGTGTCTTTCAGCTTCTCGCCGTCATAGACGCGCATCTTGGAGATGAGGTTGGAGTTCTCATGCTCCTTGAGCCGCGTCATGACGCAGAATTTCGCCAGCATTTCCAGTGTTTCCGGCGCGCAGGAGGTGGCCCCAAGTTCGCTCGTCTGAAGCAGCTTCTTGTAGATCAGCGTCTCTTCGGTCACGCGCAGCGAATAGGGCACCGTGATGACGCAGATGCGGTCGAGGAACGCCTCGTTGTTGCGGTTCGCCTTGAACACCTGCCATTCGGCTTCGTTGGAGTGGGCGAGAATGGTGCCGTTGAACGGAATGGGTCCGAGCGTCTCGGTGCCGATGTAATTGCCTTCCTGCGTGGCCGTCAGAAGCGGGTGGAGCACCTTGATGGGCGCTTTGAACATTTCCACAAACTCAAGAAGGCCCTGGTTGGCGTGGCAAAGGCCGCCGGAGAAGGAATAGGCGTCCGGATCGTTCTGGCTGAAATGTTCGAGCTTGCGGATGTCCACCTTGCCCACGAGCGAGGAGATGTCCTGGTTGTTGTCGTCGCCCGGCTCGGTCTTGGCGATGGCGAGTTGGCGCAGCTTCGACGGATAGATGCGCGCCACGTTGAATTTCGAAATGTCGCCGCCGAATTCGTCGAGGCGCTTGACGGCCCAGGGGCTCATCACGCCGGTGAGGCGGTGGCGCTCGATGCCGTAACGGTCCGCCAGAAGCGAACCAAGCTCGGCGGAGCGGAACAGGCCAAGGGGCGATTCGAAAACGGGGCTGATGTCGTCGCCAGCCTTCAGCACATAGATGGGATTCTTCTCCATCATGTCCTTGAGCCGTTCGGCGAGCGAGGATTTGCCGCCGCCGACCGGACCCAGCAGATAGAGGATCTGGCGTTTCTCTTCGAGGCCCTGCGCCGCGTGCTTGAAGTAGCCCACGATACGCTCGATCGTGTCTTCCATCCCGAAGAAGCCTTCGAAGGCGGGATAGACCTTGATCGTGCGGTTGAAGAAGATTCGGCTGAGGCGCGAATCCTGCGCGGTGTCCACGAGAGCCGGTTCGCCGATCGCCTCGACCATCCGTTCGGACGGGCTCGCATAGAGCATCTTGTCGTCGCGAGCGGCGAGAAGCCAATCCCGAAGGCTCATTGTTTCGAAGCGTTCTCGGGCATAGTCCCGGGAGAAGATGTCGAAGACGTCAAGCGTGCTCATCGCTAACACTCTCCTTGTGTGTCATGCACGCCCTCCACGAACATTACATCGTGGCCCTTCGTGCTCATGACAAGACAGGTGAATCCCTCGATACCGAAAATCCTCTCACTGCCCCGTGAAGTATTCCTTAACCAAGCCTGCCCGTTCCCCTACTTTCCGTCTTTATGCGTACAAATCCCCAGTTTCGCACAGGGTTTGCCCCCGTTCGAACCAGCTCCCTGGACTAACAATCTTTTTTTCGACACCTCGACGGCCTCGCTCGGCGTTTTCGCTCAGGCGACCTCAGGCACGGTCGATTTGAGTCGAGTGTAAACCCGTTCGGGTCATTCCCAAAGAGCTACATGCACATTGTTGCGCCATGTCGCATTTGCGCCATCCTGAATCCGAACATGAACAAGATTGATTCGCGGTTGCCACAATTGGCTTGAGGCCGTCGCCTCAGTTTTGGCGAATGGCGCAATTCGCAGGAATTCCAAGCACTCCAGAGGAGTGACTGCCGACGTTGCGGAAACGCTTGCCCAACAGGCCACATTTCGGCCAAGCTTCGTTCATGGGCGAGCATCCGATCGTGGTGAGAGCGGCGCGGCCGGACGATGCGGCAGGCGTGGCGCGCGTCTATATCGAATCCTGGCACGACACCTATCCCTCCATTCTTCCGACGCAGCTTTTGTGCGCGATGACTCCGCGGGGTCAGACGGCGCGGTGGCAGGCTGCGATTCAGGCGCGCGGTCGCGAGCAGGTTCTCGTGGCGGAAAAGGCCGGTGCGGGCGTGATCGGCATGACGAGTTTCGGGCCGTCACGCGACGCCGATCTGGGCTTCGACGGCGAAGTCTACACACTCTATGTCGATCCCTCCTACTTCGGACTGGGTCTCGGGCGCGCGCTGCTGCGCTCCGCCTTCGGCGCGTTGGGCGCGCGCGGCTACTCCTCCTGCGTGATCTGGGCGCACGCCAAGAATCCTGCGCGGTTCTTCTATGAAAAAATGGGCGGACGACTTATCGCCGAGCGCACCGCCCGCATGATGGGCGATTCGGTGCCGGAGACCGCCTTCGGCTGGCGCAGGCTTGCATTGGCCGAGCGCAGCACCGCGCGCTGACGAATCGATTTTCTCCCGAATCAGCTCACGCCGTGGAAAAACCGCGACAACCGGAGTGCGGTCAGCCAGCCCGATACGGACTGGGCATTCAGGAAATCATAGGAGCCGATGACGAATTCCGCCCTTCCGACCAGGTTTCCGACCGGCACGAAGCCGACGCCGTCATCCTTTGCCGCCACGCGGCTGTCGGTCGAATCGTCGCGGTTGTCTCCCATCATGAACAGATTGCCTTTCGGCACGACGAAGACCTGGGTGTTGTCCAACACGCCGGTCCAGCGCCACTTATAGATGGGATGCTCGCGGCCGCCGGGCAGCGTTTCGATATAGCGCGGGACGGACGCGACGTTGCCGCTCGCATCCTCGACGTCGCCCTGGCCGGCTGCGCGCAGCGGGAGTTCGGCGCCGTTGATCCACAAACGTCCGTCGATCATTTGCACGCGGTCGCCGGGAAGACCGATCACCCGCTTGATGTAATTGATGCCGGGCTCTCGCGGCAGCCGGAACACGACGATGTCGCCGCGCGCAGGCAGGCTTCCAAATAAGCGCTCCGACGAAGGCGGCGCATTGTCGAAGGGGACGGAATAGCTGCTGTAGCCGTAGGGAAACTTCGACGCGATGAGCGCGTCGCCGATGGCGATGGTGGGCTCCATCGAGCCCGAGGGGATGTAAAAGGGCTGTGCGAACGCCGTCGTCGAGGCCAGGGTCAGCGCGATGACGACCAGCGGCTCCGCGGCCCATCGCAGCGCCTTCACGGCATGCGGTGCGGCGCTTCGCATAGTGATCGCAACAGGCTTCAGCCAGCGCCGAGACGACTCGATCAAGGGCCGCAGATTCCAGGATTCACGCATGGCAGAACTCCTAACCGAAGCCGACCTAATATAGGTGGGTTTTATTCCTTCCACAGGGGCTTGGGACCGCCTTTACTGTAATGAATCGGAAAGATTGAACCTTGCAAGGCGGAACGGGCTCAGATCGAGCGCGCTTCTGCCTTCGACCACCCATTGCGCCAATGCCTCGCCGATTGCGGCAGAATGCTTGAAACCGTGGCCGGAACAGGCGGAGACGAGAATTACGTTGTTCATCGCGGGATGCCGGTCGATCACGAAACCCGCGTCGGGCGTGACGGTATAGAGGCAGGTCTCGCTGCGAACGCAAGGGGCACCTACTCCGGGGATATTTGCGGAAATTAGCGTTCGATGCATTTCCAACGAATCGTCGGCTCCCAAATCGACGCTGTCGGCGGTTGTGGTCGTATCATAATGCTCGGTCGCAATCTTGATTCCGCCGCGCGCACCGTCGACCGCGGGGAAACCGTAGATGACTTTGCCGGCCCCTTGCAGTTCCCAGATGAACACCGGGAAGCGCCCGGGCTCGAAGTCCGCAACCGGGCCATCGAGGTCGAACCAGTGGAGCGTTTGGCGGAAAATCCGAAAAAGTCGTGCGGTATGGCTGTCGACAAAATCCGGTGTCCACGCGCCCACGCTCAGGACCACATGGCGTGCCCGATAGGTCGACCGTTCAGTCTCGACCGCGATGCCGTTCCCCGATGGAACGATGCCGACGACTTTTTCATTCGGGACGATTTCCGCACCGCAATTGCGCGCGAGCTGCAGTTGGCTGCGAATGCAAGCATCGACGCGGAGGAACCCGGCATCGGGCTCGTAATAGCCGGCGTCGTTGTCCTGAACGTGAAATTGCGGAAACCGGCGCCGGATCTCGACCGTATCGAGCAATTCATGGGGAATCCCGAATGTCCTGGCCGCCGCAATCGTATTTTCGAAGAATTGCGGGACATGGGTGTGCGCAGTCGCCAGATGGCTCGATATAACAAGTCCGCCGGTGACGGTGAGCAAATCCTCGCCGGTATCGCGCTCGATGTTCCGCCAGATTTCGTGCGAGCGGCGCACGAACGGGGAGAGATGAGAGCCTTCCCCGATCGCGAGCCGGGTAATGCGCGTGTCGCCATGCGACGAGCCCCGGTTGTGCGGCGATGAAAAGCGGTCGAGCCCCAGAACGTGTTGTCCCGCTTTGGCGAATTGATAGGCAACGGCGCTTCCCATCGCGCCGAGGCCGACAACGATCGTATCGAAATCCCGCATCGTCCGAGCTAGTCGCCCTTCAAATCCTTCGGCCGGATGAAGTCGGCAAGAGTGCCGGTTCCGGCTTCGACAGCGCGCCAATGGGCGAACTCAAAATCGAGCACGGCGAGCGCGCAGGTCGGAAATTTGTCGCGCATCGCGTCGAGTCGCGCGCGCTCGGTCTGGGACTCCGGCTTTCGAGCCAATGCGGCCGCGCAATCTTCAAGTCCGGGATTGTGACCCAGCACCAGCAGCGTATCGGCGTCATCGTCCGCCGATTGGACGAGCTTGAGGATCGTCTTGGACGGCGCAAGATAAAGCGCGTCGAGAAGTTCCGTCTTCGGAACTGTGTCGAACTCAGGCGCGACGCGCTCCCAGGTTTCGATTGTGCGTCGTGACGTCGAGCAGAGTGCGAGCTCGGGCACATAAAGGCGATGATGGATTTCCGCACCCAGGAGCGGCGCGTCATGCCGGCCGCGATCGTTCAGCGCGCGCTCACGATCGTCGGTTTTGGTGTCGCCCGCGACCGCCTTGGCGTGGCGCAGAAGAAGCAGCCGCTTCACGCGACCTGATAACGCGCGCGCGCGCCCCGTTCGAGTGCAGCGGCGATGAGGCGCTCGATACCGAGCGTACGGCGCAACAACTCGCTGACGCGGATCTCTTCCTGCATCATGCGGGAATCCGCAAGCGCCACTTCAAGCGCCAGCCAGTAAGCGGTTTCGCGCAGATGCTCGGGCAATGCGTCCTTGATCAGCCCGAGGACGGCATCGAGCCCGTCATCCTCCTGCAGAATGGCGGCGCATTCCTGCGATGTGCCGATCAACCTTTCCTGGTCGAAGTCGCGAAATATCGGAAGATTTTTGACGAGATCGCCGATCGTGCGCAGCTCTTTCGCGCTCATCGTGCCGTCGGCAGCCGCCACCACGACCATGACATAGATGAGCGCGGAATGATGGCTGATCGTCGTTCGGGTTTGCTTCATTTGCCGGCGATTCCCAAGCTGCGCGCGACCTTATGCGGCTTGACCCTGCCGGGCAAGGCGCGGCAATGGTTGGCAAAACTTCACAAAGACGAGCCCGCGAATGGCGACGAACAAAAAGCCCGGCAAATGGCGCGCGCGCACGCTGGCCGTGCGCGCCGGCCAGACGCGAACCGGATTCCAGGAGACGGCGGAAGCGCTGTTCCTGACCTCGGGCTATGCTTACGAGACCGCCGAAGAAGCCGAAGCGCGTTTCAAGGGCGCCGACGGCTTTACCTATACGCGCTTCGGCAATCCGACCGTGTCGATGTTCGAAGCGCGGATGGCCGCGCTTGAAGGTGCGCCCGTCGCGCGCGCCACGGCCAGCGGCATGGCGGCTGTGACGGCAATCTTTCTCTGCTCGCTGCGCACGGGCGATCATGTCGTCGCGGCAAAAGCGATGTTCGGCGCCTGCCGCTACGTGGTCGAGGAAGTGCTGCCGCGTTTCGGCATTACCCATACGCTGGTCGACGGCCATGACGTGTCGCAATGGCAGGCCGCGATGAAACCGGAAACGAAAATGCTGTTTCTGGAGACGCCGGCCAATCCCACGCTCGCGATCGTCGATATCGCCAGTGTCGCGAAGATCGCGAAGAAAGCGGGTGCGCGCGTCATCGTCGACAATGCCTTTGCGAGCCCTGCCTTGCAGCGGCCGATGGAATTCGGCGCCGATATCGTCGTGCATTCCTCGACGAAATATATCGACGGGCAGGGCCGTTGCCTCGGCGGCGTGATCCTGTGCCGGGAGGATTTCCTGAAGGATCATCTGCAGGTATTCCTGCGCAACACGGGTCCCGCCATGAGCCCGTTCAACGCCTGGGTTCATCTGAAGAGTCTGGAGACGCTCGATTTGCGGATGCGCGCGCATTGCGCCAATGCCGCCATGGTCGCCGATTTTCTGGCGACGCAGTCAAAGGTTTCGCGCGTGCTGTACCCGTTCCGCGAAGATCATCCCCAGCACAAGCTCGCGCGCGCGCAGATGGAAGCGGGAGGCGGCGTCGTCACCTTCGAGATCGAAGGGGGCAAGGCGGCGGCCTATCGTTTCGCCAACGGGCTCAAGCTGATCGACATTTCGAACAATCTCGGCGACGCAAAAAGCCTGATCACCCATCCCGCCACGACGACGCATCAGCGGCTGTCGCCGGAGGCGCGCGCCGGCTTGGGAGTTACCGAAGGCATGATGCGGCTTTCGGTGGGGCTCGAAGATCACGCCGATCTCTGCGAAGATATCGCGTCGGCGCTTGCCGCCGTTTGAGGGAGAGCGAAGATGTCCGTTCATCGCGCCGCCGTCCGCTGGACCCGCACAAGCGCCGATTTCACTTATGACACGTATAATCGCGCGCATGAAATTGTCTTCAAGGACGGCGCAATCGTGCTGGCCGGCTCCGCCGCGCCGGCGTTCAAAGGCGATGCGGACCGGGTGGATCCGGAAGAGGCTTTTGTCGCCTCGCTGTCGAGCTGCCACATGCTCACCTTCCTCGCCATCTGCGCCCGCAAACGTCTCGTCGTAGATCGGTACGAAGACGATGCAGACGGCAGTCTCGAAAAAGGCTCGAACGGCAGGCTGTGGATGGCGCATGTTACGCTGCGGCCCCGCGTGCGATTCGCGGCTGGAACTTCCGTCGATGCCGCGGCGCTCGCAGAAATTCACCACAAATCCCACGAAGAATGCTTCATCGCGAACTCGGTGACGACCGAAGTTGCCGTCGAGCAACAGCTTTAAGCTTATGTGTTAACCTGCCGCCCTTCCGCCGCTTGCGCCCGAGGCGCCGAGCAGGCGATAGTCCCGGTATGGAACAGCGACACCACCAGCCGTCCTCCCGCCAGAAGCCGTCCGGCCATCTCGTGTACGAACGCGTCACGCGCGGCATCCGCGTATTGGTGCGCCCTGCTTTTCTCGACGATCAGTCCGATCCGGAAGCGAGCCGGTATTTGTGGTCCTACACGGTGACCATCGAGAACAAGAGCCCGGAGACTGTTCAGCTGATGTCCCGCTATTGGCACATCACCGATGCCGTGGGTCACATCCAGGAAGTTCGCGGGCCGGGCGTGGTGGGAGCGCAGCCCGTCCTCGAGCCGGGACAGGTCTTCGAATATACCAGCGGCTGCCCGCTGCCGACGGCTTCCGGCGCCATGGCAGGCCGCTATCAAATGAAATTGCCCTCCGGCGAGGCTTTTGAGGCCGAAATTCCGGCGTTTCTGCTTGAAAGTCCGCACGAGCGCCGCCAGATCCACTAAGGCCTGTCAGTCCTACGGTTGATCCGGCAGGCGGAATAAGGCGTAAATCCGTCTCACGCTTGAGATCGCTCATGTCCCAATCCCCCAAAAAGTCTTCGCTCCGCCCTGTCGCGCGCCTCGCAGTCGACGCACGTCCTTCGCGCGAGGAGGCGGAAAGCGCCGTGCGCACCTTGCTGCGCTGGGCCGGCGACGATCCGACGCGCGAAGGCCTGATCGATACCCCCAAGCGCGTCGCCAGCGCCTATGAGGATTGGTTCTCCGGCTACAAGGAAGACCCGGAGGAATATCTGCTGCGCACCTTCGAGGAAGTCGAAGGTTACGACGACATGATCGTGCTCAAGGACATTCGATTCGAATCCCATTGCGAGCATCATCTGGCGCCGATCATCGGCCGTGCGCATGTGGGCTATCTGCCCAACAACAAAGTCGTGGGAATCTCCAAGCTCGCGCGTGTGGTGGAAGCCTATGCGCGCCGGCTGCAAGTGCAGGAAAAAATGAACGCGCAGATCGCGCGCTGCATCCAGAGGGTTTTGGAGCCGAAGGGTGTCGCCGTGGTGATCGAGGCGGCGCATCAATGCATGACGACACGCGGCGTTCACAAGCAGGGTGTCAGCATGGTCACGTCGTCCATGCTGGGCGAGTTCCGCAAGAACCCGCTGACCCGGCGCGAGTTCCTCAGCGTGATCGGCAATCCGGCCTCGAATTTCGACGGCTGACGCATGGCCGCCGCGCCGCAATCGCTTGGACTGATCGAAAAGCTTGTCGCGTTCGATACGACAAGCCGCAATTCCAATCTGGCATTGATCGATTTCGCCGCAGAGTTGCTGGAGACGGCCGGCGCGCGCTGCCGGCGCAGCTATAACGCAGCCCGCAGCAAGGCCAATCTGTTCGCAACCTTCGGACCGGACTCGCCTGGCGGGATCGTGTTGTCGGGCCATACCGATGTGGTGCCGGTGGACGGACAGGATTGGTCGAGCGATCCGTTCAAGGTCGAGGAACGTGACGGCAAGCTCTACGGCCGCGGCACGGCCGATATGAAAGGCTTCCTGGCGGCGGCACTCTCGTTCGCGGACGACATCGGCAAGATGACATTCCAGCGGCCGCTTCATTTCGCGCTGTCCTATGACGAGGAGGTGGGTTGCGCAGGCGTGGGCGGCCTGCTTGACGATCTCGCTCGCGCCGGAATCAAGCCTGCCTTCGCGATCATCGGCGAACCGACGGAAATGAAGATCGTGGGCGCGCACAAATCCGGCGCGGTGATTCACACGCGCTGTTGCGGCCGGGAAGGCCATTCGAGCGCACCCGACAAAGGCGCGAACGCCGTGATGATGGCGGGCGAATTTATTGCCGCTCTCGAAGCGTTGGGCAGCGAACTGAAAGCGGATCGCGACACGAAATTCGAGCCGCCTTACACGACGGTGCAGGCGAACATGATCGCCGGCGGCACGGCCGTGAACGTGCTGGCGCGCGAAGCGCTGGTAACCTGGGAATATCGCGGCTTGCCCGATCGCGATGGGGAAGCCGTCGTCGCGCGCGCCCGCGAGCGCACCGAGACGCAGATCCTGCCGAAATATCGCGCGCATGCGGCCGAAGCGCGGATCGAGACGAAGGTCCATGCGTCCTATCCCGGCCTCGTGCTCGATCCCGAATCGCCCGCTGTCGCCTTCGTGCGCGAAATCAGCGGCGCCAATGCGGTCGAAACCGTCGCTTACGGCACGGAGGCGGGTCTGTTCCAGCGAGCCGGAATTCCGGCCGTCGTCTGCGGCCCGGGCTCCATCGAACAGGCGCACAAGGCCGACGAATTCCTCGCGCTGTCCGAACTCGCCGCCTGCGAGGCATTTCTCCGCAAGGTGATTGCCCGCGTTTCTGGCTGAAACCGCGGTCGACGATGGCCATCGCATGAACGGCGAATGAACGCGCCCCCCAGACTTCGTTCAGGCAGAGGGTGACATCCTGCCTCTCGAAGTTGAGGCGCCCGACCCGTTGTAAGCCCCTCCCAACAGGGCCGGACACCATCAGGAGAAAGCCCGCACCGGTTCGCCGTTGCGGGCTTTTCTTCTGTCTTGGGCATCGGGACAACTGCGTCAACCGGTTTTCACCCAGACGATGTCCCAACTCTCGCGGCGCTCGACGAAACCGGTGATTTTGCCCGACGCGTCGCGCTGGAAGATTTTGCGGATGCGCGGATCGCCTGCGATAAAGAACACGTCGGGGACTTCTGCATTCCAGGTCGCGGATTTGCGGCCGTTGCGCGTGCCGATGAGCTTTCCGTTCTCCAGCGTGAGCGTATAGGTCGGCTCGGAATCCCTGAGCCTGTACGTGCCCACATATTGGGAGAGTTGGCTCGCAGGAAGCACGATCGCCGGCGGATCGGTTTTTTCCGCCAACACCTGGCCCGCAATCAATTTCCAGCCGTCGGCGCGCTTCTTCCAGGTCGTGTTGGTGAGATATTTCGCGAAGATGGTTTGGCCGAAATAATGCTCGATTTCGTCCTGGCGGAACAGCGCGACGGCCACGTCGCCGTCCTCGCGATAGGAAAGCAAGTCGATCTTGATCTCGCCGCTCAATCCTTTCGGCAAAGGCACGATTTCCTTCAGCATGTCCGCTTTGCCCTTATAGGAATCGTCTTCCTCGGCGTAGATCGCATTCGCGTCGGTATATTTGTCCCACACTGCGACATTGCCTGACGCAATGGCATCGGACATCTCCTGCATCTGCGCGGTGATGAGTGCGCGGTCGTCGGCAGCTGCGGGACATGTCGCCAGCAGCAAGAGAACAAGCGCTATCGTTTCTCGCATATTTTCAACCCCCAGGGACATTCGGATAGCCGTAACTTTGTCGCTCCCGGCGCGCGATAACCAGACAATTTATCTTGAACGCATACGGGTCTTGCCGCTGCCGGCCAAGCGCGTCCATGAAATTCAGCCGATTTGGTCGATCAAAAGCTCCAGTCTCACGATCTCCAGATCGTCGATCACGACCAGCGGCTTATCGACCAATCGAAAACCCAGCGATTCGTAATAGGCGGGCAATTTGGTATTGGCCGCCGTATCGAGACGAAGCGCGCGAGCGTTTGCCTTGCGGCATTCGCTGACGGCCCAATCGACCATTCTCGCCGTCCATCCCTTGCCGGATGCGGCGCGCCGCACCGCCAACTTGTGAAGGTAGCGAGCCTCGCCGGGTGAGTCGTCGGGCCAGAAAATGCGATCCGTCTTCTGCAGCCGCATGCAAGCGACCATTTTGGAATCTTCGAATCCGCCGATTTGCTCTCCGGCCGCCGCGATCATGCGCTGCTCTTCGATTGTAAAGCCGTCGAGCGGCCAGATCGGTTTGCCAAAGCTTGATGTCCAGAGGGACGCTTCGCGCAATAAGTCGATTGCTTCGAGCGCCTCGTCGCCATAGACGCGCCGCACCTGGCACGACTCTGCGTTCATCTCAGCCGCCCCAGACATCGCGGGCGAAGCGCAGGAAATTGAGGCCGAGAATTTTCTCGATACGCGACTCCGGATGTCCACGCGCCTCGAGCAGCTGCGACAGTTTCCGGAACTGATCGACGCCCCGGAGATCGACGACAAAAGGATAGGAATCGGCGCGCTCGCCGGTCGCACCCAATCCGCTTTTGCGACGATCCTCGACCTGTTTGGCGAGATAGGCGCCATAGGCGCCGAGATCGTCGATGGGGGTGGTCGAACCGTCCGTTCCGATGCCGACATGATCCTCGCCGCAGATGCGAATCGCATGTTCGAGATGGGCCATCACGTCGTCCGCGTTCGGATGCCCGTCGGATTTGAGAAACGGCATGAAATAGATGCCGACAAAGCCGCCTTTGGACGCCACGAGGCGCAGTTCCTCGTCGGATTTGTTGCGGGGCAAATCGGTCAGCGCGCGGCAGCCGGTGTGGTTGATCGAGATGGGGGCCTTCGACGCGCGCGCCGCATCGAGGCAGGTTTGCGTTCCGCTGTGCGAGAGATCGACCATGATCCGGCTCGCATTGAGCTGCTCCACGACCTCGCGGCCGAACGGCGAAAGCCCGCTGTCCTCGTTCGACATGCAGCCATGTCCGATCCGGTTGGCGGGATTGTAAGTCAGCTGGATCACGCGTACGCCGAGATCGGCGAAGGGGCGCGCGCGCGATGCATCCTCGCCCATCATCGCGGCGTTCTGGAAGCCGTAGATGATGCCGATCTTGCCGGATTTTTCGGCCGCCAGGATATCCGCTGCCATGTGGACCTTCACAAGGTCGGCGGCGTTCCGGCGCAGGATCTCGTCCCACACGCCGATGGTGCGGATGGTGTATTCGAACGGCTCGTCCGCACCGCCCACATAGCCGAGAGTCACATTGACGGCCGTGACTCCTGCTGCATGGGTGTCGCTTATGGCGCGCGCATCGACATCGGGAGCCGACGAATCGACGGGATTGTCGCTTTGCGGACGGCCGAGCGCGAGGTTGGGATTTTCGATGCCGCCGAGAGCATTGACGATCATAGTCACCGCCGCTCGAATTTCGGTTCGCGCTTTTCGCGGAAAGCGGTCAGCGCCTCGGCGTGATCCGCGCTCTTCACCAATGAAGCGAACTCGGCCCCAAGCGCGCGCGCCGCTTCGGCAGTGTCCTGATCGATTGCATGCGACGCGATCCGCTTGGTCGCCTCGACCGAGAGTGGTGCGCGCGAAGCAATGCGCTCGGCCAACGCGACAGCGGACGACATCAGGTCGGCTGCGGGAAACACCCCTGTCACCAGTCCGAACCGTTCGGCCGTCATCGCATCGAAAGGCAATCCCGACAGCAGCATATGTTTGGCGCGTCCCACTCCTATCAGCCGCGGCAGTCGCCAGGCGGACGCGATCAATCCCACATTGACCCCCGCGCACACGAATTGCGCCTCTGTGGCTGCCAGACGGATATCGCAGGTTAACGCCAGCTCGAGCCCGCCGCCCGCGGCCCAGCCGTTGACCGCCGCAATGACGGGCAGGCGAAAGCCTTCGAGCTGTTCCAGAAGCTGCGCAAAGCTTGCGGTGGAGTCGCCTGTGCCGGACTTCAGCGCGGCGGCGCGTTCCTTCAGATCGTCGCCGCTGCAGAATGTGCGGCCTTTGCCGGTCACCACAGCCGCGCGTATCGCACCGTCGCGCGCCAGGGCCTCTAGCCTTTCGAGAAAAACCGCTCGCACGCCGTGTCCCAGCGCATTGGTCGGCGGGTTGTCGATCTCGAGAACCGCGACCGACGGCGTTGCCGCCGTGCAATGGATGGTGCCTTCCGCCATGCAAGTCTGTCCCGCATTCGCCCGAACGGGACAGGAGCGGGGCAGAACGGCCGCTGTCAACGAAAGATTTGCGCGCGCCCACAAGCTGCCGGGAACCGGAGGAGTCGGAATCCATTATCTCTATGGCTGGGCGCGTGGCTTTCCCCGGCCGGCAGGGTTCAAAAATGCAGCACATGGTCATTGCGGCGGCGGCGACCGCCCTCTTCATCGGAGCCGGCGCAGGCGCCGTCACCACGGTCGGGCCTCAGACGGATCCCAACACGATCGGCGATGTCTCCAATCCGATGATCGAAGGCCAGGCCCTGCTGCCGAGCATCGACATCTACGACAACGCGACGAAATCCCCCGAGCATTCGACCCTGGTGGCCGAATTGCGCGCCGCCGGACTGGCCGACACCCTGAAGGGCAAAGGGCCCTACACCGTGTTTGCTCCGACGAACGCAGCCTATGCCGCTTTGCCGCACGGAACGGTGGCGGCGCTTCTGCAGCCGGCCAATCGCGCGGCGGCCGAAAAATCGGCAAGCTATCTCGTCGTCAAGGGCCGCTACGATTCGCAAACCTTGCTGAAGCTGATCGGCGAGAATGGCGGCGAGGCGAAACTGGTCACGCTGGAAGGCGGACCCCTGGTCGCCATGCTGAATGGTCCCACCAACATCGAACTGATGGATCAGAAGGGCAATGTCGCGGACATCTCGATCTACGACATCTACCAGTCGAACGGCGTCATCCAGGTGATCGACAAGGTCGTGTCGCCGAGCTGATCGGTTTGGATTGTTTAATCCGGCCATTGCGCAAGCCAGTCGGCGACGGCTTGCGGCGTCATTGAGCGCATATCCTCCAGCGCCTCGATGTGATCGCGGTCGACAAGCGTTCCGTCGGGATCGACGACAAGAATGCAGGGCACGGCCTCGGGCCGCTCTTTGATTCCGAAACGGGCCGGAATTTGCAGGTTGCGGTTTATGCGGCCCACATCGACGTCCACCACGACATAATGCTGCTCGACGAAAGGCTTCAGGTCCCGCAGCGCCATGACGCCTGCCAGGATTCGGCAATCGGCACACCAATTGGCGCCCAGATTAATCAGCACGAGCTTGTGCTCCGCTCGGGCTCGCGCAAACGCGGCATCCACCGCCGCATCCGCATCGCTGCTTTCGTCGAACGGACGATCGGGCACCCAGAGCTGATCGATGGAGGAAATGCTTGTGATGCGCGGCGCGGTCGCGGCGAACGAGGGCATTGCGGCCACGGCCACAAGCGCCGTCGCGAGAGTAAGGGCTTTTCCGGGAATCATGCTCTATACGTCCAGTCTCACGCGGCCTTCAGGCCCCGGCCTTCCAGCAATGCGTCGATACGCGGCTCACGGCCGCGAAACAGCCGGTAGGCTTCCGCGAAATCGCGGGTTCCGCCGGCAGAGTATACAAACTCATAGAGCCTCTGTGCGGTTGCCGGGTCGAACGCGTCGCCCGTGTCCTTGAAGGCCTTGAAGCCGTCGGCGTCCAGCACTTCGGACCACAAATAGCTGTAATAGCCGGCCGAATAGCCGTCGCCGGCGAAGACGTGCTGGAAATGGGCGCTGCGGTGCCGCATCGCGATTTCGTCCGGCATGCCGATGCGCGCCAGCGACGCGCGCTCGAAATCCCGCGCGTCGATGTCGTGGGCCCCGTCCAGCGCATGAAAATCGAGATCGACGAAGGCGGACGCCAGGAATTCGACGGTGTGGAATCCCTGGTTGAAATTGCGCGCCGCGACGAGCTTCTCCAGCAACGCCTTGGGCATCGGTTTGCCGGTTTCGGCATGGACGGCAAAGCGCTCGAGGATCGCGGGCTCTTCCAGCCAATGCTCGAAGATCTGCGACGGCAGCTCGACGAAATCGCGCGCGACATTGGTGCCGGAGAGACGGGGGAAACGGACATTCGACAACAGGCCGTGCAGCGCGTGACCGAATTCGTGAAACAGGGTGCGCGCTTCGTCGAAGCTCAACAGCGCGGGCTCTCCGGCCGCGGCCTTGGGGAAATTGCACACATTGACGATCAGGGGCGTGACATCGCCGTCGAGACGTTCCTGGTCGCGGAACGAACTCATCCAGGCGCCGCCGCGTTTGGAGGGCCGCGCGAAATAATCGCCGTAGAAAAGGCCGACATGCGCGCCGTTGCGGGTGACCTCCCACACGCGCATATCGGGATGATAGACGGGCACGTCGCGGCGCTCCGCGAAATCGAGACCGAACAATCGGTGCGCGGTGTAAAACGCCGCTTCGATCATGTTCGGCAATTGCAGATAGGGCTTGATCTCGGCTTCGTCGAGATCGTAGCGCGCCTTGCGCAGCTTCTCGGCATAGAAACGCCAGTCCCAGGCCGCCAGCTTGAAATTGCCGCCTTCTTCGGCGACGAGCGCCTGCAGCGCGTCGCGCTCTTCCGCCGCACGCTTGCGCGCCGGCACCCACACGTCATCCAAGAGTTTGCGGGCGGTTTCCGGCGTCTTCGCCATCGTATCGGCGAGCCGGAAATGGGCGAAGGTCGGATAGCCGAGCAATTTCGCGCGACGCACGCGCAGCTTCACGGTCTCTGCTATCAATGCGTTGTTGTCATGCACATTGCCGTTGTCGCCGCGCGCCGTCCACGCCTTTAACACTTTTTCGCGCAGATCGCGCCGCTCGGCGAATTGCAGGAACGGTTCCGCGCTGGAGCGCGACGTCGTGATCGCGAAGCCTTCGAGCCCGCGCTCGGCTGCCGTTTCGCGCGCGGCGGCGATTGCCGAATGAGGCAAGCCGGCGAGGTCGCTTTCTGAGAGCCGCAACACGAAGTCCTGTTCGTCGGCGAGCACGTTCTGGCCGAACCGGACGCCGAGGCCTGCCAGTTCTTCGGTCAGCGCCGAAAGCTCGGCCTTGTCGTCCCGGCCGAGATTTGCGCCGGCCCGCACGAAATCGAGCTGGATGCGCTCGAGCACGCGCAACTCCTCAGCGTCGAGGTCGAGCGTGGCGCGGCGCGCAAACAACTCGTCGATGCGCTTGAACAATGCGGCGTCGAGATAGATTTCGTTCCAGTGCCGCGCGAGAACCGGCGCCAACTCGCGCTCGATCGCCTGAAGTTCGTCATTGGTATCGGCGCTCGCGAGATTCGAGAACACGCTCTCGACCCGCATCAGAAGTTTTCCGCTGCGCTCCAGCGCCGCGATCGTGTTGTCGAAGGAGACGGGCTCGGCGCTGTTCGCAAGCTGCGCGATTTCGCGCCGGTGCTCGGCGATCGCGCGCTCATACGCCTCGCGAAAATGTTTCGGTGTGACGCGATCGAAAGGCGGCGCGCCGAAGGGTGTCGACCAGTCTTCCAGCAAAGGATTGACGGACATGTTGTTCTTTCTTGCGGGGCCAGCCCCTTGAGATAGGTGCTCCTGCCCGAATTCCCGCGCCATCGATGGCATCGCCGCCGGGGTAGGTCAAATCCGAAATCGGCACGGGATTCAACGGCTTGGCGCTGTGGCATTAAAGCCGAAATTCCCTTACAGACTCGGGCAGATTCTTGTCGGAATAGTGCGGTTTTCGGATTTGCTGCATGATCGGCTCGGAGCGCGCTCTGCCGATTGCCTGGGGGAAAATCATGAAGCGTGTGATTCTCGTCATTGTCGCCGTCATCGTGGTGCTTCTTGCCGTCGTGATCGGGCGCACTGCCATGCTGGCGCAGCCGCCTGCCGCGGCCCAGTCGACGCCTCCGGTCGCGGTCAACGCGATGGGGGTGGCGCAGCATCTGGCGCAGGCGGTGCGGTTCCAGACGATCTCTTATGGCGGCGGCCTGCATGAGGCGGAGAAGGACGCGGCTCTGGACGCCATGCGCGCATGGCTCGCGAAGACCTATCCGAATTTTCATCGTGTCGCGACGCGCGAAGTGATCGGCAAAAGTCTCCTGTTCACCTGGAAAGGCGAGAACCCGAATCTGCCGCCTGTGCTGCTGATGGCGCATATGGACGTGGTGCCGGTCGTTCCCGGCACGGAGAAGGATTGGTCGCATGCGCCTTTCGCCGGCGACGTCTCCGGCGGCTATGTGTGGGGCCGCGGCGCAATCGACGACAAAGGCTGTCTTATCATGATCATGGAAGCGGCCGAGCGGCTGGCTTCCATGGGGTTTACTCCCGCTCGCACGATCATGATCGCGGCGGGGCAGGACGAGGAAGTCGGCGGCTCGCAGGGCAACGCGGTGGTGGCAGCCACTCTCGCGCAACGCGGCGTTCATTTCGCCTGGGTGCTGGACGAAGGCGGGCAGATTCTCGACGAACCGTTTCCGGGGGTGCTGCGGCCAATGGCAGCCGTCGCCATTGCGGAGAAAGGCTATCTGAGCCTCGAGCTCGTCGCCCACGGCGAAGGCGGTCATTCCTCGCGGCCGACCCACGACATGGCGGTGGTGCGACTGGCGCAGGCCGTTCTCAGCGTGGTCGATCATCCTTTCGCATCGGGCCTCGACGATATTCAGCGCGAAAAATACGAGGCGATCGCGCCGTTCGTTCCGTTTCCCCAGCGCATGCTGCTCGCCAATCTGTGGCTCACCGCGCCGATCGTGGCGCGCACGATGGAAACGCAGCCCGAGCAGGCCGCGCGGCTGCACACGACGATCGCGCCGACCATTCTCACGGCAGGCATCAAGGACAATGTGATCCCGCCGGACGCGCGCGCGACGATCAATTTCCGGCTGCATCCGCGCGACACGATCGACGGCGTGATCGAACATGTGCGCAAGGCGGTCGACGATCCGAAGGTCGACGTCGTCGCTTTGAACGAAACCCAGTCGGAGGCTTCGAAAGTCGCCGACATCCACGGCCGGGCCTACACATTTCTGGCCCAGGAGATTCAGCGCTCGTTCAACGGCATCCCCGTTACGCCCGATATCACCACCGGCGCCACGGATTCGCGTCACTACATGCCCATTGCCGACGACGTGCTGCGGCTCGATCCGTTTCACTTCGCGCCGGACGACCTGCACATGATTCACGGCACGAACGAACGCCTGGCCATCCGCGACATCGCGCCGGCGGTGGCGTTCTACATCCGGCTGATAAAGGATTGGAAGTAACGCGCGCTCAACGGATTTCAAATGTGATCGAGACCCCGGCGTTGATGCTTTCCTGACCGGCGGCGACGGGTGTCAGTGTGTCAAGCGACTCCGTCTTCGCCGTAAACCGTGCATACATCGGCCGTGGCGCGGAATAGCTGTTCTCGCTGATCGAGTCGATCGGTCCCAGCGTCACGCCGGCTGCTTTCGCGTAAGTGTCAGCGCGCTGCAATGCATCCTTCACCGCATACGTGCGCGCCTCGGACAG
>JBEKDC010000031.1:0-19512 GCA_050014535.1 Rhizomicrobium sp. | reverse complement strand
CCTCGTGGCCACGATCCTCGGCGCGTTGCGGTATTGCCCGGAACGCATTGCCGCGCTCGTGGGCCTCTACATCGCATCCGCCTACTGGTTCACGGCCTCGACGTCTTTCGCCAACCCGGCCGTGACGATTGCGCGCGCCTTAAGCGACAGCTTTGCCGGTATCGCGCCAAATTCCGCGCCTGCGTTCATTGCGGCGCAGTTGGCCGCCGCCGTCATCGCGTTTTATTCATCGAATTGGCTGTTCGGCCGCAACGTCTCGAACCCAGAGGCGACGTCGACTTAAATCTGATAATCCGGCTCGAAGTTTTCGATCAGCTGGTTCATCGTCTGCGAGGGGCGTTCGGAACCGGCGCAGCCGATGACGCGCGCTGGGACCCCGGCGACCGTGCAACCGGGCGGCACGGATTTGAGCACCACGCTGCCCGCGCCCACGCGCGAATATTCGCCGATCTCGATATTGCCGAGAATCTTCGCACCCGCAGAAATCAGCACGCCGCGACGCACTTTCGGATGGCGGTCGCCTTTTTCCTTGCCCGTGCCGCCGAGGGTGACTCCATGGAGCATCGAGACGTCGTCTTCCACCACGGCCGTCTCGCCGATCACGATGCCGGTCGCATGATCCATCATGATGCCGCGTCCGATGCGGGCCGCGGGATGAATGTCGACGGCGAACAATTCGGAGATGCGACCCTGCATGAACAACGCAAGCGGCTGGCGGTTATTGAGCCACATCCAGTGCCCGATGCGATAGCATTGCAGAGCGAGGAAGCCTTTGTAGAACAGGAACGCGTCCACATAGGAATGGCAGGC
This sequence comes from Rhizomicrobium sp., assembly GCA_050014535.1. Taxonomy (GTDB): domain Bacteria; phylum Pseudomonadota; class Alphaproteobacteria; order Micropepsales; family Micropepsaceae; genus Rhizomicrobium. The sequence continues at coordinate 18,702 of JBEKDC010000031.1, read as the reverse complement.
CGGATCGCGGTCGAACACGGCCGACAGATCGCAGCGTACGGAGTCGCCTATGGCGGGATCGGCCGTCATCGCTTCCTGGAAAGTCTCGCGCGCCAGCATCGGGCTCATGTCCTCGCCGCCGATCTTCTTGGCGAGGTGATAGGAGAGCGCATCCTCGAGCTTTTCGTGCTTGAGGATCGTCGCGTGCACGAAACTTGCGAGCGAAGGTTCGACCCGCGCCAACTCTTCGGCCTGCGCATGCAACGCCGACCACACGGGATCGCAAAGAGCGAATTTCTCGGGCTGAACCGACATGGAAGTCTCCGTTTGTCCTATTCTATCCGGTCTTTGCGGCAATTCCCAATCGGCCGCATCAGGCGCCGGGCTCCTTAGGCCGCTCGGGCGGCGGCGTGATCAGCGGGGCCGAACTCGCGGGCTCCTCCGGTTGCGACGGAGGCGTTTCGGCGACGACCACGGCGCTATGCGCCGGGGCCGGCGTGATGATCGGGGCCTGCGCGGGAGTCTGAGCCGACGAAGACTGGGCAGAGGAAGGCGGCCAGGGTGGAGCCGGCGGCCGCGGCGGCGGACTGGGTTGCTGTCGCGGCGCCGTTCCGGACTGCCTCGGCGGCGGACGGGGCTCGTTGCGCCGGGCGGCCATCACGTGGTTGACCATGCGGTCTTCCCAGTCGCGGCCGATGTCGTGCCCGAACAGGCGGATGCCCTGCAGCGCGATTAGCACCCCCCAGACCAGTGCAATCCAGAACAGCCAGAAATGCGCATACCAGATGCCGCCGGCGACGATGTTGGCCAATATCAGGACCGCGATCACCGCCACATAGACCAGCACGTGCTCCTTGAAGCGGCGCACTTCCGACCGGACGCGCAACGCTTCCGGGTCGGTGCTGTCATACGCCATGGCTCTCGCTCCTGGAGACTCGACCGGTTACATAGGCGGGCAACAAGATATCACCAACCCCCGGCCGCGGAAGTTAACGCATGAGACGCCTCGATGGCTGACAAGACGCCTCTGAACGACACCTCTTCCGGCACGCTGGGCCTGCTGTTGTCGCGCCGCTCCGGCTCGGCCAAGGCGATGGCCGCACCGGGACCGAGCGGCGACGAATTGCGCCGGATTCTCGCCGCAGGCATGCGCGCTCCCGATCACGGCAAGCTCGCGCCATGGCGGTTCATCCTGTTCGAAGGCGAAGCGCGCCATCGCATGGGCCGGCTTCTTGTCGAATGCCTGCAGGAAAGCGAACCCGAGGCGAGCGAAGAGCGCCTCGCGATGGAGCGCAACCGCTTCGCGCGCGCGCCGGTCGTCGTCGCGGTCGTCAGCCGGGTGCGCGAAGGCATTCCGATACCGGTGTGGGAGCAGCAGCTGTCCGCCGGCGCCGTGTGCCAGAACATCCTGATCGCCGCGCACGCGCTCGGCTATGTCGCGAACTGGATCACCGAATGGTGCGCCTACGATGCGCGCGTCACAGAACGGCTGGGATTGGCGCCGGGCGAGCGCATCGCGGGCTTTATCTATGTCGGCACCGGCGCCGTGGCGCTCGAAGAGCGCGTGCGGCCGGATCCCGATGCGCTGGTCACCCGGTTCGAGGATTGAGCATGGGCCGCAAGATCCTGTTCATCACCACCGATCAGATGCGCTTCGACTCTCTCGGCTGCAATGGCGGAAAAATCGCGCGCACGCCGGCAATCGACAAGCTCGCGCGCGAGGGGATCAATTATTCCCGTTGCCACGCGCAGAACGTCGTCTGCATGCCGGCGCGCGCGACGATGATCACGGGACAATATGTGTCGACGCATGGCGTGTGGATGAACGGCGTGCCTCTCCCCATCGATGCGCCGTCCGTGGCGCGGCATCTGAAAGAGAAGAAAGGCTATCGCACCGCGCTCCTCGGCAAGGCGCATTTCGAGCCTTTCCTCGATTTCCAGTTGAAGTTCGCAGAGAACCGGATGGGAATCGAAGGCTCATTCGGTCCCCATCGCGGCTTCGATCACATGGAACTCGCGGCGCATGGCTCGCGCGGACCCACGCATTATGCGCGCTGGCTGATGGCGAACCATCCGGAGATGACGAACAATTTCTATCCGGTGCTGAACAACACGCTGACGCAGAACGCGTTCGGCGAAGGCGACACCGGCGCGGTCCAGGTGAAGCGCAACGCCACGCCGCGCGGGTTCTATCACACCGATTGGGTGGCGGACCGCACCATCGCCTACCTCGATTCACTCTCGGCGGAGGAAGACTGGTTCGTCTGGATGAGCTTTCCCGATCCGCACCATCCCTGGGATCCGCCAGCCGAGGAAATCCATCGCGTCGACTGGCGAGAACTCGATGTGCCCGCGGGTTATCCGGGCAGCGCCGATAGAATCGAAAAGATTCTCGCCGAAAAACCGCGGCATTGGCTGGAATGGTGGAACGGCACGCGCACCACCTGTTACGAGGCGCCGCCCGATTGGGTGCCTTCGTCGCTCACGACCGATCAGCTTCGCGAAATCGACGCGTTGACCCATGTGAAAAACGAATTGATCGACGAAGCGGTCGGCCGCGTGATGGCGCGCATCGCGGCCCGCGGCTGGAACGAGGACACGGACGTCGTCTTCACGACGGATCACGGCGAATTCCAGGGCGATTTCGGCTTGCTGTTCAAGGGCCCGCATCATGTCGAAAGCCTGATGCGGCTGCCGATGATCTGGCGGCCCGCGCCGAAGGCGAACATCGCACCGATGGCGAGCGACGCGCCGGTCGGCCAGGTCGATCTCGCGCCGACCTTCTGCCGCATCGCCGGCATCGAGGCCGGAGACTGGATGGAAGGCGCGAGCCTGCCGCTGTCGACGGCCGAGGCGAAGGGGCGCGAAACCGTCTTCACCGAATGGGAGTCCGAATTCAACGGCCTGACGATTTTCCTGCGCACGCTTTATCGCGACGGCTGGATCGTCACTGCGTACGCCAAATCCTCGCTCTATGACAGCAGCGAAGGCGAACTCTACGATCTTCAGAACGATCCGCGTCAATGGCGCAATCTGTGGAACGACCCCTCCGCCGCCGCGATCAAACGCGATCTCCTCGACGACCTCCGCACGCGCACGCCGCGTCCCCGCGAGCCGCGACTGGAACGCGTGGCGGCGGTGTGAGTCGTAATCTCTACCCGCCGTGTAGACTCTTTGCGATCGGAGTATAACTGCGCGCGAGAAGCCTGAAGGAGCTGTCCCATGTATATCGCCGGCCTCGTAATTCCCGTGCCCGAAGAGAAGATGGAGGCCTATCGCAAATGGGCCGAGAACGGGGCGCAATTCTTCAAGGAATATGGCTGTCTGGAGATCGTCGAGAGTTGGGAGGATTACGTTCCCGACGGCAAGCAGACGGACTTTCGCCGCGCGGTCGCGGCAAAGCCCGGCGAGAAGATCGTCTTCACCTGGCAAGTCTGGCCCGACAAAGCGAGTTTCACGGCTGCCGAAGCGAAGATGCACGAGGACGAGCGTATGGATACGGCCGGGGAACCGCCGTTCGACGCCAAGCGCCTGATCCTGGGCTGCTTCGAACCGATCTTTTCCATGGGCAGGGATTGATATTCGGAGGCGGCGCCTGAGCAAGAGGAATTTCTTTCACCCGCCACTTGAGGGCGGGTCGAAATTATCTTTGAGCAACAGCGAAAAGAGAATTTCGGGGCGGGGTATTGTTGAAGCTGCACCCCGCCCCGAAAAATTCTTCGGCTCGCGCCTCCGAATTTTTCGACCCGCCCTCAAGTGGCGGGTGGACAAGAGTATTACGGAATCCCGATCAGTTTGTGCGTTTGCAAACTCAGCCGCCATTGCGGATGGGCGAGGCAATAATCCGTGGCAAGCTTCGTGTTCGCTTCGCGATCGGGGCCATCCATGGGCTGCAGGAAGAAGTGATCGAACATCAGGCCGGCGAAGAGTTCGGGTGCGCCGTTAATTTGCGGGAACACCAGCTTCAATTCCTGGCCTTGTTTGAGATTGAGCTCTGCATCGGCTTTGGGACTGACGCAGATCCAGTCGATGCCCGGCGGCGGCAACAGCGTGCCGTTGGTTTCGATGGCGACTTCGAAGCCCTGGCCGTGGAGCGCCGCGATCGCCGCTTCGTCCAGTTGCAGCAGGGGCTCGCCGCCAGTGCAGACGACGTAAGGCCGCGCGCGCAAGTCTCGCGGCCATTGTGATGCGACCGCCGCGGCCAGCGCGTCGGCATTCGCGAATCTGCCTCCGCCAGGCCCGTCGACGCCGACAAAATCCGTGTCGCAGAATTTGCACACGGCGCGGGCACGATCTCGCTCCAGCCCGCTCCACAGATTGCAGCCCGCGAAACGGAGAAACACGGCTGCCCTGCCCGTCTGCGCACCTTCGCCCTGCAGCGTGTAATAGATTTCCTTGACCGCGTAGCTCATTTCGCAGCGAAGCGCTCATAGCCTCTTGCGCGCAGCTCGCAGGCGGGGCACACGCCGCAGCCGAAGCCCCAATCGTGGCGATGCTCGCGGTCGCCTTCGTAGCAGGTGACGGTCTCTTCGACGATCAGTTCGACGAGCGCCTTGCCACCCAGCGCTTCCGCCATGGACCAGGTCGCAGCCTTGTCGAGCCGCATCAATGGCGTGTGGATGGTGAAATGCGCGTCCATCCCCAGCGACAGCGCGCGCGCGGTCGCCTTGATCGTGTCGTCGCGGCAATCGGGATAGCCGGAATAATCCGTCTCGCACATGCCGCCCACCAGATTGCGCGAGCCGCGGCGATAGGCGAGTGCAGCCGCCGCGGTCAGAAACAGGATGTTGCGGCCGGGCACGAAACTCGTCGGCAATCCGTTGTCGCCCATTTCGATCGTCATCGCATCGGTCAGCGCGCTGCCGCCGATCTGCTTCAGCACGTCGAGCGACAGCACATGATCGGCGCCGATCCTGTCGCGCCAATCCGGAAATTTTTCGCGCATCAATGCGAGCACGCGCGGTCGCGCGACCAGCTCGCTCGCATGGCGCTGGCCGTAGTCGAAGCCGACCGTCTCGACGTTTCCGAAACGGTCGAGCGCCCAGGCCAGACAGGTGGTCGAATCCTGCCCGCCCGAAAACAGCACCAATGCGGTATCTCTGTCGGACATGACTTCTCCATACGCGGGCGCTGTGCCCCGGCCAAGAGCCGGATTGCACAGGCGCTTGCGTTTGCGAGGCCCCTGCGACAGCCTGTCCGAAAATCGAAGGGAAACGCGCCGATGGCAGCGATGGCTTTAAGCGGAACCGGGCTTTTCACGCCGGCCGCCTCGATCTCCAACGACGAACTGGTCGCGACGTTCAACGAATATGTCCGCCGCCACAACAAGGCGCATGCGCAGGCCATCGCCGAAGGCAAGGTGACGGCGCTTCAGGAATCGAGCACGGATTTCGTCACCAAGGCCTCGGGCATCGAGAACCGCTATGTGATGGATAAGGCGGGCATTCTCGATCCCGAAATCATGTGTCCCCGCATTCCCGAGCGTCCGAACGAAAAGCTGTCGATCCTGGCCGAGATGGCGGTGACGGCTGCGCGCGACGCGCTCAAGGCGGCCGATCGCAACGTCGCCGATATCAACGGCGTGCTCGTCGCCTGCTCCAATCTCCAGCGCGCCTATCCGGCCATGGCAGTCGAAGTGCAGGACGCGCTGGGCATCGACGGGTTCGCCTTCGACATGAATGTCGCCTGCTCGTCGGCCACGTTCGGCTTGCAGGCAGCAGCCGATATGATCGCGGCCGGCCACGCGCGCGCGATCCTGGTCTGCAATCCGGAGATCTGCACCGGACATCTCAATTTCCGCGACCGGGACAGCCATTTCATCTTCGGCGACGTGGCGACGGCCTTTGTCGTCGAGCCTGCCGCGCAGGCGCAAGGCTCCAATGCCTGGGAGATCGTCTCGACCCGGCTCAAAACCAAATTCTCCAACAACATCCGCAACAATTTCGGCTTCCTCAACCGCGCCGCGCCCGAAGGGATCGGCACGCAAGACAAGTTGTTCGTCCAGGAGGGCCGCAAGGTTTTCAAGGAAGTGGTGCCGATGGTGTCGGAGCTGATCGTGACCCATCTGGCCGATAATGGGGTGAAACCGGAATCGTTAAGACGTCTATGGCTGCATCAGGCAAACCTCAACATGAACCAGTTAATTGCGCGACGGGTGTTGGGCCGGGACCCTTCGCCGGAAGAAGCGCCGAATGTGCTCGCGGAATACGCCAACACGAGTTCCGCAGGTTCCATCATCACCTTTCACAAGTTCAGCGACGATTTGAAGCACGGCGACATGGGGCTTCTGTGTTCCTTCGGCGCGGGCTATTCGGCGGGAAGCGTAATCCTTAAGAAGCTGGGCGGAACTTTATAATTCCTTGCGTTTGTCTGTGCGCTGCGACAGCCTAGACGAAAGACGTCGAAAGGCCGGGGCTAGTGACACGCGTCGCGATCAGCGGGACGGGGCTTTATACCCCGCCCGACACGATAACCAATGCCGAGCTTGTCTTGGCGTATAACGAATTCGTGCGCCGTCACAACGCGGCGCATGCCGCCGAAATTGCGGCCGGAAAGATGCCTTCGCTGTTCATATCCAGTGACGAATTCATCGTTAAGGCGTCCGGCATCAAGAAGCGCCATGTGGTGGCCAAGACCGGAATGCTCGATCCCGAGATCATGGAGCCGCGGCTGGCGGAGCGTCCGAACGAAGAGGTTTCGCTGATGGCGGAATTTGCGCTGGCCGCTGCGCGCGACGCGCTCGCCGCCGCCCATCGAACCCCGGCAGACATCGACGGCGTGATCGTTTCCGCCTCCGTCACCCAGCGCTATTACCCGCAGATCGCCATCGAGGTGCAGAACCGGCTCGGCATCAAGGGCTTCGGTTTCGACATGCTGGCGGCCTGTTCGTCGGCGACCTTCGGAATCCAGGTGGCGGCCGACATGATCGCGCAGGGTCATGCCCGCGCGATGCTCGCGATCAATCCCGAAATCTGCACCAGCCATCTCAATCTGCGCGACCGCGAGACCCATTTCATCTTCGGCGATGCGGCGACGGCCTGTGTGCTCGAACCGGCGGCCCAGGCCGACGGCGACAACAGCTGGGAAATCGTCAGCACGCGGCTCGAATCCGAGTATTCCAACAATATCCGCAACAATTTCGGTCCGCTCAACCGCTTCGATCCCTCCACGGTCGGCACGCCCGACAAGCTGATCACGCAAAAGGGCCGCAAGGTGTTCAAGGAAGTCGTGCCCATGGTGGCCAACTTCATGCAGAAGCATCTTGAGGACATGGGCATCAAACCGTCGGACCTCAAACGGGTGTGGCTGCATCAGGCCAATATCAACATGAACGACCTGATCGCGCGCAAAGTTTTGGGTCGCGTTCCAGCAGCGCACGAGGCGCCGAACATTCTCGACGAATACGGCAACACCAGTTCCGCAGGTTCCATCATTGCCTTCCACAAATACAGCGCCGATCTTGCGCCGGGCGATCTCGGGCATCTGTGCTCGTTCGGCGCGGGCTACACGGCCGGCAGCGTCATCCTCAAAAAGCGCGGCTGACGACCCGATATTTACTCCATTCGGAGACTTCCGAAGCGTTGTGGCCGCGGGATGCGCGAAAGGATTGATAAGGGATATTACCGGTAGGCTCCCGCAGTGATATTTTTTGTAACGCGATTGGGGAACCAACTCGGCTAACTCCGGTTATGTGTTGTGCCTTGATAGTGACCGCCAGCATTCTCGAGCCGCAAACGGCAGCGAGAACCGGGCCGCCACTGCGTTTTCGTCGTCACGGCAGAAAGAGCTCCGGTGGCCGTGATTCTAATTGTCGAAGACGATATGTTCATCCGCCAGATCGCGGAACTGATGATACGGGACTGGGGACACCAGACGGTCTCGGCGAGCGACGTGGACGAGGCCCTGGCAATCCTGCGTTCGCCGCAGCAGATCGACGCGCTCTTCACCGATATCTACCTCAAGGACGAGGTTCTTGGCGGCTGCGACCTGGCGCGGCAGGCGATCAAACTTCGTCCCGAATTGCGCGTGCTCTACACGACCGGAAATATTATCACCGATAAGATCAAAGCTTTGTTCGTGACGGGTGCCCGCTTCCTTTGCAAACCCTATGCGGAAGACCAGCTGCACGCTTCGGTCGAACGCCTGCTCGCCGCGTAATTTCAATCTGCGCAAATACCGAGGAACGGCGTCATGTCCGGCAAAGCTATTGGGAAAAAGCCCGTCTCCGACATCGCGGCGAGCGAGATCGTCGAAACCGTGCCCAGCGCGCTCATCATTCTCGATCGAAACCTGATCATCACCTCCGCCAATCGCGCGTTCTACCAGACCTTTCGCACCAGCCCCGAAGAAACCGAGGGATGCCTCATCTACAACCTCGGAAACCGGCAATGGGACATCCCGTCCTTGCGTACCCTGCTCGAGAGCGTGATTCCCCATCGCGCATCGGTCGAAGGGTTCGAGGTCGAACACGATTTCCCGACTATCGGCAGGCGCACGATGCTGGTCAACGCCAGAAAGATTTTCCGCCCCGGCGACCATGACGGTTTCATCCTGCTGGCGATCGAAGACGTCAGCGAAGAGCGCGCGGCCCGCAAGGAGAGCAACCGCAACTGGCAGCTGACGCAAAGCATTGTCGATACGATCCGCGATCCCCTGGTCGTGCTCGAGAACGACATGACCATCGTGACCGCAAGCAAGGCATTCCTGACGATTTTCGGAATCACCGAGGCCGAGGCGCATGGCAGGCGCGTTTCCGAGCTTGGCGAGCATCAATGGGACGTGCCGGCGCTGCGCCATTTGTTGGAAAAAGTGCTTCCGGAAAACAAGCCGATCGAGAGCTTCGAGATCGAGGACAATTTTCCCGGTCTCGGCCGGCGGGTGTTCAATCTGAATGCCCGCAAAATTTCTCAGCCTGGCAACCACGCCCACCGTATGCTCCTCGTGTTCGAGGACATCACGGACCGCAAACAGCGCGAGCGCGACGCCCAGATGTTGACCAATGAAATCTCCCATCGCATCAAGAACAATCTTCAGCTTGTCGTCGGCTTGATCGCCTACGAAGTCCGCTCCACGGCCGCGCCTTGCGTTCAGGGCTATAAGGCGATGCAATCCCGTATCGGCGCGATCGCGCAGCTTTACGATCTCATATCCCAGTCCAGCCGGGGCCGGACCGTCGCCGTCGATGCGTATCTGCAGGAGATCGCTCGCGCCATGTCGGCAGGTCTCATCGGAAGCCGGTCCGGAATCGAGATCGCCGTGCGGGCCCAGAAGCTGGAAATCGATCCCGATCGCGCCGTGCCGTTCGGCCTGCTGGTCAACGAATTGGCGACGAACGCCATCAAGCATGCTTTTCCCGGCGGGACGGGACATGTCGTCTTGAGCGTGGAACAGATCGGTGACGAAATCGAGCTGACCGTGTCCGACGACGGCGTGGGCATGAAGGACAAGGTTCTGACGAAAATACCCGAGAAGCGCGGTTCCGACTATGTCGAGATTTTCGTGCGCCAACTCGGCGGCAAGCTCACCACCTCGGGACCGGACGTCGCGGGAACCAGCATCAAGATAAGATTTCCCGTTCTGACTGTTCCGTCCGGGGGCGTCGAGCCGCTGGCAGCTTAGCGGCCACGCGGTTCCGGGCCGTCCGAGCCCCTGCGCGGGAGGTCGGCAACCCAAAATTCCTGCCCACGAAGCGCGACTGACATGCCATCAACCAATTTTGGACCCTTATGGCACGACCGGCGATTTGCGTGCTAGCGTGGCCATGCGCCACTTCAATTTCCTTGTACCCAGATCCCGGATTCCACTAGCCCGCCAACGAGATCGACCCATCATGAACATTTCGCAGTTTATGACTTTCGTGCATTCGATTCAGCCGCTTTACGTGCTTTCCGGGCTTGTCGTCGGCATGCTTGTAGGCATTACCGGCGTGGGGGGCGGATCGCTGATGACGCCGATCCTGATCCTCCTGTTCGGCATTCATCCGGCAACTGCCGTCGGCACCGACCTGCTTTACGCCTCGGCCACCAAGACCGCGGGAACGCTCGTCCACGGTTACAACCGCACGATCGACTGGCGCGTGGTGGGGCGACTGGCCCTGGGCAGCGTGCCGATGACGGCGCTGACGATCTACGTGCTGTCCATTCTCAACGTCGACAGCCCCACGACGCAGGCCATGATCACGAAGGTTCTGGGCGTGGCGTTGGTCTTCACGGCACTCTCGTTGTTTTTCCGCAAACCGCTAACCCGGCTTTACGGCCGGAGGGTCGGGGAACTGAATCCGAAGCTTGTCCGCAACCTGACGATCCTGACCGGCGCGGTGCTGGGTGTGCTCGTGTCCATTTCGTCGGTAGGCGCGGGAGCCATCGGCGTTACGGCGCTAATCCTGCTTTATCCCACGATGCCGGCGTCGCGTATCGTGGGCTCGGACATCGCCCATGCAGTGCCGCTCACCCTTGTCGCGGGCCTTGGACATTGGCTGGTGCTGGGCTCGATCAAATGGCTGGTGCTGCAATCGTTGCTGGTAGGATCGCTGCCCGGAATCATCGTCGGCAGCGTGCTTGCGGCGCGCGTGCCCGACGCGGCCGTGCGGATTACGCTCGGTGTGACTCTTCTTCTCGTCTGTGCGCGGTTCTGGTTTTTCTGATATATTCAGTGAACGAGGAACAGCGGCAGGTTCGCGTGGCTGACGACATGCCGGGTCACGCCACCCGAAAAGAGCTGGCGCAAGCGGCTGTGACCGTAACCGCCGAGAACCAGCAAGCCAGCGCCGGCGCTTGACGCGGCTTCCAGCAACACTTCGCCGATCGCCCGCGAACCGGCATCGAGCGCGCGACACGTGCCGGAAAGTCCCTGTAGCGCCAGATACTCGACGATTTCTGCGCTGGGAATTTCGTCGGAGCCGCCATGGCGCACCACAAGGATCTCGATCGCGTCGGCCTTCGCGAGGTAGGGAAGCGCAGCACTCAGCGCGTGCGCGCTCGCAAGGCTTCCATCCCAGGCCACCGCCACATTGCGCGCGAAATCGCGCGGCGGTACTTGCGCGGTGAGGAGCACGGGTCTCCCCGTTTCGAGCAAGGTCGCCTCGAATGCTTCCGTGAGGCCGGGCTTGTCGCCGACATTCAACGGTCCGAACACGACGAGATCTGCGAGCCTGCCCGCCATGGTTACGCGATCGGCGAAATTTCCCTGCACATCGCGGAACGACACGCTCGGCGCGTCTTTGTGCGCAGGCGCATCCAGCACCAGGATGTTGCCTGCGTCGGCCGCCAGCCGCAGTGCTTTCTTCGCCTGCTCGGCCGCCTTGTCGGCGGCATCCCTCGCGACATCGACGATTTCCTGGACGATCACGCCGGAGACGCCTTCGCCGAAGAACGGCATGGCCTCCGCCGGGTCCGGCCGCACGAACAGCGCCACCACATGCGCATTGAACGGCTTTGCCGCCGCGAATGCGCTTGCCAGCACGATCGCGTCGCGCGCGCCGCCGGTGAGCGGCGCCAGGATTTTTCCGATGGTCATGGCCGGTCTCGTCTCGCGTGACTCGGCCGAGCATAGCAGAAACGTGGTTCACCCGCCCCTTGCGGGCGGGTCGAAAAATTCGAAGCGAAGCGAAGAATTTTTCGGGGCGGGGTGCTGCCTCGACATAACCCCGCCCCGAAATTCTCTTTTCGCTGTCGCTCAAAGACAATTTCGACCCGCCCGCAAGGGGCGGGTGGAAAAAACTAAAACGGCCACCAGCCGTCGAGGCGGATGGGGCGCAGGATGCGGGGGCGGGCGAACCAGGTGAGGCGGTCGGCGACCTTGCGGTTGAAGGTGCCGCGGGCAAATCCGCCGCCGGCGCGCAAGGTGCCTGCCTTCATGCCGGTGAGAACTTCGATCGCTTCGTCCACGGTCTCGACGGCATAAACGGCGAACCGTCCTGCGCGCACCGCATCGACGACGTCGTCGCGCAGCATCAGGTTCGCGATATTGGCTTTGGGCACGATAACGCCGTTGCCTTTGGCGAGACCGCGCATCGCGCAGATATCGAAGAAGCCTTCGACCTTTTCCGTGGCGCCGCCGATGGGCTGGATCGCGCCGTGCTGATTGATCGAGCCCGTGATCGCGATGCTCTGCTTGAGCGGCACATCCGCGATTGCCGACAGGATCGCGATCAGTTCGGCCGCCGACGCGCTGTCGCCGTCGATCGGCCCATAGGATTGCTCGAACGCGACGCTGGCCGACAGCGAAAGCGCACGATTGATCGAATAATGACCGTTCAGATAGCCCGTCAGGATCTGCACGCCTTTGAGGTGCGTCGGACCGCTGAATTCGGCCAGCCGCTCGATATCCGTGACGCCGCCATTGCCGGGACGCACCTGCGCGGTGATGCGCGCCGGCAACCCGAACGCGAAACCGGGTGTGCTGAGAACCGTGATGCCGTTGACCTGACCCGTCTTGGCGCCGTCCGTGTCGATGAAGATGATGCGCCGCTTGACGAGCTCGTGCTCGAGCGCCTTGAGGCGGCCTGCCCGGTCTTCCCGCGCGGCCACGGCCCGGCCGACATCGTCGGCGGAAATCAGCGATCGGCCGCCCTCGCCCGCAAAATGATCGGCCTCGCGCAACAGGTCGGTCAGCCGGCCCGTCCGCACACTGATCTTTTCCGCGTCGCCCGCCTGACGCGCGGCTTCGTCGATCATCCGCGCAGCACCTGCGCGATCGAGCTGTTTCAGCCCGTCCGTGCGCGACACGCTCGCGAACAGCCGCAGCAGCGCGCCGCAATTGGCGTCGTCGCGGTCGGCAGAGGTCGCAAAATCCGCATGCACCTTGAACTGATCGGCGAAATCCGGATCGAGTTCGCGCATCCGATAGTAAAGCCACGCCTCGCCGAACAGCACGATCTTGAGATCGAGCGGAATGGGCTGCGGCTGGATCGTCACCGTGTTGCTGCGGTCGAGAATCTCCGCGAGATTTTCGATCTTGATGCGGGCCTCGCGCAAGGCGCGCTTCAGGGTTTCCCACGACACATCCTGCTGCAGCAGATCCATCGCGTCGATCAGCAGGAACCCGCCATTGGCCTTGTGCAGCGAACCGGGGCGAATGAACATGAAATCGGTGATGATGGTGACGAGCAGCGGAACATGCTCCACCTTGCCCACGAGATTGGAGAGCGACGGCAGCGCCAGCGACACGACCGGCGCACCGGTCGCGCCGGCATTGTCGACCAGCAGATTGACTTCGTAGCGATGAAACGGAACCTCGTTGCGCCGATCTTCCGCTTTGCCCGTGTCGCGCGCAGTCGCCTGCAACGCATCGATATGCGCCATCACATCCTGGAACATCGCTTCCAGATGGCCATGCGCTTCGCGATTGGAATCGAAGCGCGCCGAAAGCGGTCGCATCAGTGTGCGCACTGCCGTTTCGCCCAGTTCGCGATCGAGCGCGCGCACCTTTTCGACAGTCTTGTCGCGCAGCGAACCGAGCGCTTCCATCGTCTTTTCGAGCTGAGCGCGCAATTCGCGCGTGCGCTGGGTCAGCCGCTCGCGATCGGATTTGGGCAGGCGACGATATTCGTCTTCGGAAAGCGCCAGCCCGTCACGCTGCGGGGAGAAATCGAAGCCGCCTTCGTCGCGCTCGACCAGTGCGAGGCCCTGCGCTTCCGCAAGCCCGCGCAATTTGTTCAGCGCGCCTTCGACGGTCTGCTTGAATTCCTCCTCGATGGCGCTCTTGCGGCGACGATAATCCTCGCTCGCAAACAGGCGCGGCATCGCCGCTTTGAGGGTCTCGACGAACTCGCCCATCGCGGCCTTGAACTGCGCGCCGTGACCTGCCGGAAAGCGCAACGGCAGCGGGCGATGGGGCGATGCGAAATTGTGGACGTAGCACCAGTCGGGCGGCGGCGGCATCGCAGACGCCATCTTCTCCAACGCGCGGCGGATGGAGGTGTGCTTGCCGCTCCCCTGCGGGCCGGCGACGAAAATGTTGTAGCCCGGCTGGGCGATGCGGGCCCCGAACGCGACCGCGCGCATGGCACGCTGCTGGCCCACGGGTCCATCGGACTCGGGCAGATTGGCCGTGGTCTCGAACGGCAGGCGCGCCGGATCCGTCTTCAGGCGCAGCTTTTCTGCCGCAAGCGGCTTGACCGTCATACCCCAACGCCCCGTTTTGGGCCGGCCCCCTTATCGCCCGGACCTGTTGATCCTGGGACAGCCTGCCGGTTTAACCCTTCGATGAGCTCACTATAGCAAGGCCCGCGCCACGCGACAGGCTCGGGTCGCCATAGTCCCGGGATTCTGGTTAAACCGGCGCGCCTCCCGAGTTCCCCGCCGATGCCCCCAAAAGCACCACCCCGCGCCTGGCAGCGCATGCTCAGCGGCCGCCGTCTGGACCTGCTGAACCCGTCGCCGCTCGATGTGGAAATCGAGGACATCGCGCACGGTTTGGCGCGCGTTGCCCGCTGGAACGGCCAGACTTCCGGCGCGCATGCCTTTTCGGTGGCGCAGCATTGCGTGCTGGTCGAGCGGCTGGTGGGAGAGCTGCGTCCGCGCCTCGCGCGCGAGGCGCGCCTCACCGCCCTGCTCCATGACGCTCCCGAATATGTGATCGGCGATCTGATCAGCCCTTTCAAGGCGGCCGTCGGCATCGATTACAAGGATTTCGAATTGCGCCTGCTCGCCGCCATCCACATCCGCTTCGGCCTGCCGCCGAAAACGCCGAGCGAACTTGAAACGACCATCAAGCGCTCCGACATGCTAGCCGCCTTTTACGAAGCGACGCAGCTTGCCGGATTCGAGCAGAAAGAAGCGCGCAGTTTTTTCGGAACGCCGCCGGCCGGCATGCGGACACCTCGCTTGACGCCGCTCTCCGTCGCAGATGCGCAGGCGCTGTTTCTGGAGCGGTTTCGGAAACTGGCGGGGTAGAATATCTATCTCTCAGTCAAGTATTATGTCCCCATTATTCCGTTCAGCCGTCCCCGAATTCAGGCGGATATCCGACATATCGGACATGCTCCGGATGCGTCGAAGTCTCAGAGTCTAGGTGACGGCGAAGTCGACGGTTGAAAGGCTCGATAGGTTGTGCGCATCGGAGAGTGCGAACATCAAGTCATCGGCGTGGTAGCCGACTTTTCCGTCGGTATCGACTACCAGATAGACCTGCGTGCCGATATCGGCCAGGGCAGCGTGTCCCGGGTTGAGGTTCGTCCCGAATGCCGCGCCAAGTCCGCTCAACGTCGAAGCCGTCACCGTGGAATCGATTCCGGTAACCGGAAGCCAGAGCGCGAACTGGTCGCGACTGAAATCGAAATTATCGATGGTCGCGATGTTGTTCGTCGCGGTGCTGGATTGCATTTCGGACGAGAAGACAGCGGCCGGCACCGTGGCGAAATCGATGGTCGTCGTGCTCCCAGAAGTGATGCTGAAGTTGCCTTGGGTGTAGTCGCCTTCGAATTTCAGCGCGAGATCATTCGTGCCATTCGTCAGCGTCAGCGTTGCGGCCGTTCCGCTCGGGTTTTCGCTGAATTTCACCAGAGACCAGGAGCCGGCGAGATCGACCGCGTCACCGGATGCGAAGTCGGAAATTTTCGAAGCGGCGAAGCCAAGCGGGGTGGCCAAGGAAAGCGTGCCGCCACTGCCGACGAAAGCGAACATATCGGTTGCCGCGACGCTGCCGGAGTCCAACGACAGCGTGGAGCCGGCCGCGATCGACAAGGTTCCAGAGCCCGCGATCGCTCCGGTGAGCGTGAGGCTCTCGTTGGAGGCGACCGTGAGCGTTCCGTTATCGACGATGGTCGGGGCAGTGAAGCTGCCGGTCTCCGTCACACTGACGCCGTCATCGATTGTCAGTGTTCCCGCCGCGACACCACCCGTCTTCCCGATCTCGATGGACGATGACGCGTCGGCGACATTGAGCGTAACGCCGTTGCCGTTCGCATCCTGCGTCAGTTCCGCAAGCTGGACCTGTCCGCCATTCGATGCGGTGACGGTGTCGTCGGTCGATACGAACGTCCCCTTGACGGTGAAGCCGGCGCCGGCGCCGCTGACCCCAAAAACGGAATTGCTGTTGCCGCCTGCATCCGACACATTGCCCTTGACGGTGAGTGTGCTTCCCGCCGCAATCGAGAACTCGGTGAAGAAGGAGTCCACCAGCGCGCCGACCGTCAGGCTGCCGCCGTTCTCGATGGCGTTTGGCCCATAGACAACCTCGCTGCCGTAGAACGTCCCCGTCACCGACATCGTCCCGCCGTTCAGCATGACGTCGGCACCCCCGCCGAATGTCGCGTTGCCGGAGACGCTCAACGAGCTCGCCGTCTCGAGGACCGCCGACGCGTTTGGCGCCAACGTGAGTCCACCCGCACCCACCTTGAATACGCCGTCGAGCAGGGTCTCGCCTTCGAGCGTCAGCCCATAGGCATTGCCGTTGCCGACCAGGACCTGCGCCGCTCCGTTCGCCGCCGCCGCGATGGTGACCGAATCGTTGGCTCCCGGCGCCACGGAAGCAGGGGACTGCGCCGCCGTCGTGTCGGCCCAGTTCGCCGTGTTGTTCCAGTCGCCCGCCACCGGTCCGATCCACTGATAGGAATCCGCCGTCGTCGTGCCCGCCGGTGCCGCGTTCGTCCCTCCGCCCAGATAGTCGATCTGGTAGCCGCTATTGGTCGAAAGCACCGAGAACTCGTTGTTGTAGCCCGTGCCGATGTCGAGCGCAGCGGCGAGCGTCGCTCCCGCATACAGACTGAGGATACCGCTCGCATAGGTGGCGCTGGTGATGGCGCTGCCGGTGAAGTCGATAACGTTTGTCGAACTGAAACCATTGATCGTCGGAACGAAAGCGCCGAGCGCGGTCAGATCGCCGGAAGTGATGGACAGATCTCCGCCGCTCCCGGCGAAATCGATTTGCACCGTGTCCGATGAGCCGGGATCGACGCCGCTCAGGTAAAGCGACGAACCACTCCCGATCTGGACGCTGCCGCTACCGGTGAGACCCCGGCCCGATCCGGAGAGCGAGAGTTCCTCCCCATTGGCGACGTCGAGCGTTCCGTTGACCACGATCGCCGGCGCAGAGAAACTTCCCCAGGCGGTGACGCCGATACCGGAATCGATCGTGATCGTGCCGGTCGTCGCGGTATTCTCCGAACCGATTTCGATCACCGATGTGCCGTCTGCAGACAGCGAAACCTCGCCTCCGGAACCGTTGAGTTCGCCGATGAGCACGCGACTGTTGTCGGACGCGCCGATGGAGCCACCGTCGGTCGAAAGCGTTCCGTCGACAGTCAAACTGCCGGCGCCGCTTACGGACAGGCTGCTGCCGAGCGACGCGTTGCCCGTAATAAGAAGAGTGCCGTCTGTCAAAGACACGGAACCGGAGGGATCGAAAGCCGCGCCCGACGCGGTCAGAGAATCCCCGGCGTTCAAATTCAGCGCTGCCCCGCCCGTCACGGTCAGCGACGATGTGCTGAAGGCCCCCGCCAGAGTGTCGTCGCCTGCTATCGTCAACGGCGCCAGGAGTGCCGGCGCCGACGGCGTCGAGCTGCTGACGCCAAACGTCCCGGTCCCCAAGGTCAGAGATGTGGCGCCGGAGTCCGACAGCGACGTTGTCGTGATGTCTCCGCTCAAGGTCACGGCGCCGATCAGGTCCAACGTCGAGAGGGTTGCGGTGGAAGACGTGGATAGATCGAGCTCGGCGTTTTCCAGTGTGAATGCCGAACCGAATGTCGCCGCTCCCTGCACGCCGGTCGTTCCACCTTCGAGTGTGGCTCCATCGGCGAACGAGGCTGTGCCGGAATCTGTCAATGTACCTTGAAGCTGCAGCACGCCTGTAAGACCGAGGGTGCCGGTATCGAAGGTACCTGTCAGATCGATCGATCCTCCCGTGCTCGACGTCAACGTCAGCGAGGCGCTTTGCAGCTCACCGGTTCCACCGATACTGACTGTGTCCGATCCGGCGTCGATCGTGACGCTGTCATTGGGACCCGGCGGAGACGTTGCGGGCGCTCCCGCGACCGTCCAGTTGTTTGGGTCATTCCAGTCTGTGGGGTCGGAGGAATCCGTACCGACCCATGTATAATTTGCCATATGAGCCCCCAGGGGTTCCGACTTATGTCAGAATCCGGCCGAATGCGGTTTTGCAAGAATTACAGAAAGGCTAACACGCGGCCTGGCGCTTCGCTAGGGACGTGCCGACGACCGTCCGGTGAAACTTATGTGCCGGCAGGCGGAAGATTTGCAGGAGCCGGTCTGGAAATGGTTGCGCAAACTGAGTGGTTAATACAAAGAAATGAAACTCACTTTCAATTCCCAGTCGAATGCGAGTTGCTTCGACCGCGCGATTTCCGAACCAGTGGGTTGGTCTGCGAGCGTCAGCGCTGCAATTCCGACGATCGTTGGATCAAAAAAATTATCTAGGCAAGAATTCCCCATTTCTAACCTTCTGACGCGCAAAAACATTCGCCGGAATTTTCGCAGCAAAGTTTCGATTTTCGTTCCAACTTTATTTTCGGGATTCGATTTCATGCGATTGCGCGAGGCGATTTGCGTCGCCATGTTCAGCGTTTTCCCCGGCAGGGAGTGCGCGCATGGATGAGGCACGAGCCGCTATCGACACTCGTTGGAAGACGGCACAATCCAGCAAGCGCGCGGCGGGGCATGCGGAGATTTCGGCTGCGCGACGCAATGCGCGCGTTCGTGTTGCGCGCGCGGAGTCGACTGCTGCGATTGCGAAGCCGGACGCGGTCCGTCGCGGCGCACGCTCCTG
>JBEKDC010000030.1:0-19591 GCA_050014535.1 Rhizomicrobium sp. | reverse complement strand
GACCGCGCGTGCCGTTCTCCATGGAAATCGCGATTCGCTGGCCGAACAGATCAATCGCGCGCGGGAACTAAAGCCCGGCACGGCTCCGCCTGCGCGGCGGATCGCGCCGCCGGCTGTATCGGAACCGCCGATGCCGCGTCCGGCGATGGAATTCTTCAACGGCCTGGGTGGATTTGCGAATGACGGTCGCGAATACCTGACGACACAGGAAGACGGCGAGCGCACGCCCGCGCCCTGGCTCAACATCGTGTCCAATCCGTATTTCGGATTTCAGGTGTCGACCGACGGCAGCGGATTCACGTGGTCCGTGAACAGCCAGCAGAATCAGTTGACTCCCTGGTCAAACGATGCCGTCGGCGACGCACCCGGCGAAGCGATCTACGTGCGCGACGAAGACACCGGCGAACTCTGGGGCCCGACCGCACTGCCGATCCGCGAAAAAAACTCTTCCTATTCGGCCCGGCATGGTCAGGGCTATACCCAGTTCGATCACGTTTCGCATGGCATTTCGCTGGAACTTCTGCAATTTGTGGCGAAGGACGATCCGATCAAGATTTCGCGGCTGAAAATTGCAAATCATTCGGGTCGCGAAAGACGGCTGACGATCACCGCCTATGTCGAATGGGTTCTCGGCGCGAGCCGGACGGCGACCGCGCCTTTTATCTTGACTGAAATCGACCCCGAAACGGGCTCAATCTTTGCACAGAATCCCTGTAGCGAGCAGTTCGGCGATCGTATCGCGTTCGCCGATTTGAACGGCCGCCAGACGGCGTGGACATGCGATCGCACCGAATTCCTCGGCCGCGACGGTTCGCTCGACCGTCCGCTCGCTCTGACGCCCAAGCTGGTCCTGTCCAATCGCGCCGGCCCCGCCCTCGATCCCTGCGGCGCGTTGCAAACGCAGGTCAGATTGAGCGCCGTCGGCACCACGGAGATTGTGTTTTTCCTTGGCCAGACGGCTTCGAGACCGGAAGCTCGGACGCTGATTGCGAAATATCGAAAGGCCGATCTTGGCGCGGTCTTCGCCGAGGTCACGAAGCAGTGGGACGACATTCTCGGAACCGTCCAGGTCAAAACGCCCGATCGCGCGCTCGACATTCTTGTCAACCGCTGGCTGCCCTATCAGACATTGGCGTGCCGCATTTGGGCCCGCACCGGATTTTATCAGGCGAGCGGCGCCTATGGCTTTCGCGATCAGCTGCAGGATGTGATGGCGATGTGTGTCTCGCGGCCTGACATTGCGCGCGAGCACCTGTTGCGCGCGGCATCCCGCCAATTCCTCGAAGGCGATGTTCAGCATTGGTGGCTGCCAGAGTCCGGGCGGGGAATCCGCACGCGCGTTGCCGACGATTGCGGCTGGCTCGCTTATGTCGTCGCGCATTATGTCCAGGTGACAGGCGATTTCGCGGTGCTGAACGAAATGGTGCCGTTCCTGGAAGGGCCTACGCTTCACGAAGGCGAGCACGACGCCTTTTTCCTGCCGGTGGTCTCCCACAAATCCGCGAGTCTGTTCGACCATTGCGCGCTGGCGCTCGAAAAGAGTCTTGCAACCGGTGTCCACGGTCTGCCGCTGATGGGAACCGGCGACTGGAACGACGGCATGGACCGGGTCGGCGAAGGCGGCAAAGGCGAAAGCGTCTGGCTCGGCTGGTTCCTCTACGCAACATTGACCACATTCGCCAATTTGGACGAGCGTCATCGCAGTTCTGAGCATGCGCCGGAGTGGCGCCAGCATGCGGCAAGCTTGAAGGAGTCTCTGCAACGTGAAGCGTGGGACGGCGACTGGTATCGCCGCGCCTATTTCGACGACGGTTCACCGCTCGGTTCCGTCGCCAACAACGAATGCCGCATCGATTCCATCGCGCAATCATGGGCCGTTATCTCCCGCGCGGCGGAACCCGCGCGCGCCGCACGCGCCATGGCCGCGGTCGACAAATATCTTGTCCGTCGCGACGAAAAGCTGAGCATGCTGTTCACGCCACCCTTCGATCGTCCCCAGCGCGACCCGGGCTATATCAAGGGATATCCTCCCGGTATCCGCGAAAACGGCGGCCAATACACTCATGGCGCGGTCTGGTCCGCGCTTGCCTTCGCCATGCAGGGTGACGGTGACAAGGCCGGCGAACTGCTGTCCATGCTCAATCCCATCCGCCATTCCGACACGCCGACCGGAATTCACCGGTACAAGGTCGAGCCTTATGTCGCATGCGCCGATGTCTATTCGATGCCGCCGCATGTCGGACGCGGTGGGTGGACCTGGTATACGGGTTCTGCCGGCTGGATGTATCGCGTGATGCTCGAATGGCTCCTGGGCTTCCGTGTCCAGGGCGAAAATCTGTCAATCGATCCCTGCGTACCGCGTGATTGGCCCAGCTTCGAAATCGTGTTCCGCCACCGTTCCGCGCGGTACGAGATATCCGTCGAAAATCCTCTCGGCGTGTGCCGCGGCATTCTGGCCACCAGGCTCGACGGAGAGATGCTGACGGGAAACAAGAAGCTTCTCATACCCCTGGCAGACGACGGCGCCACGCATGTTGTGCACGTCGTCCTGGGATAACGCGCGAGGATTGTCGTGGCTGAAAATGTGAGTCCTCGCGCCGGCAAGCCCGCGCCGCGGGAAATGCTGGTCAATGTCGCGCGCCTGATCACGGCCTATTATTCCGACACACCGGATCCTTCGATTCCGGCGCAACGCGTTGCATTCGGAACATCCGGCCATCGCGGCTCGGCGTTCGCGACAGCGTTCAACCAAGCTCACATTCTCGCGATCTCACAGGCGGTCTGCGACTACCGCAAGCAGGCCGGCGTGGACGGCCCGCTGTTCCTGGGCATGGATACGCACGCGCTGTCGGAACCGGCCTTTGCGAGCGCGCTCGAAGTCCTCGCGGCCAACGGCGTCGAGACGATGATCGACGCTCGGCGCGGTTATACGCCGACGCCGGTGATTTCGCACGCGATCCTTACATATAATCGCGGTCGCAAAGCGGGTCTCGCCGACGGCATCGTGATCAGCCCGTCGCACAATCCGCCAGACGAAGGCGGGTTCAAATACAATCCCACAAATGGGGGACCCGCCGATGTCGACATCACGCGCGCCATCGAAAATTCCGCCAATGAATTTCTGGAGACGAAGCTTCAAGGTGTCCGGCGCGTCCCCTTTGAGCGCGCTCTCAAAGCGTCCTGCATTCATGAGCGCGATTATATCGCGCCCTATGTCGCCGACCTCGCCAATGTGGTCGATATGGATGCGATCCGCGCGAGCGGTGTGAGGATCGGAATCGATCCGCTGGGCGGCGCTGCCGTCCAGTACTGGCAACCCATCATCGATCGCTACAAGATATCGGGCACGGTCGTGAACGATGCGATCGATCCGACATTCCGGTTCATGACCGTCGACTGGGACGGAAAGATTCGAATGGATTGTTCGTCGCCCTTTGCGATGACGCGCCTGATCGATCTTCGCAGTAAATTCGACATTGCGTTCGCCAACGACACCGATGCCGACCGCCATGGCATTGTCTGCCCTTCAAGCGGCCTGATGAATCCGAATTATTATCTTGCGGCTTCGATCGCATATTTGTTCGCAAATCGCGCCGACTGGAAGAAGGATTGCGCCATCGGCAAGACGGCGGTGTCCAGCGGCATGATCGACCGCGTGACCGCAAAGTTAGGCCGCAAACTCGTCGAGGTTCCGGTAGGATTCAAATGGTTCAGCGAAGGCCTGATCGACGGTTCGCTCGGCTTTGGCGGAGAGGAAAGCGCCGGCGCTTCCTTCCTCCGGCGCGACGGATCGGTCTGGACCACCGACAAGGACGGTTTGATCATGGGTCTGCTGGCGGCCGAAATCACGGCAAAGACGCGCAGCGATCCGAACAAGTTCTACGAGTCCGTCACGCAGGATTTGGGAAAATCGTACTATCAGCGGATCGACGCGCCCGCATCGCGCGAACAGAAGGAACTTCTCGGGGCTCTGGATCCGGCGAAATTCGACGCGAAGGAATTGGCCGGCGAGCCGATCGAACGAAAGTTGGTCAACGCGCCTGGCAACAACGCGCCGATCGGCGGCATCAAGGTCGTTGCGAAGAGCGGATGGTTCGCCGCCCGGCCGTCCGGAACGGAAGACGTCTACAAGATCTACGCGGAGAGTTTTCGGAGCGAAGACCATCTGCGTGAGATTCAGAAAGACGCGCAAGCGGGAGTTGACCGGGTTTTCAGCACGCAGTGATCTCGAATATGTGTGTTCCCGAACGACCGCCGATCAATTGTCTTATCGTTCAGACCTTATGCACGAGCCTCTGGATATAACCCATCTTCTCGACAACGGCCGGCGGCAACATGAACGGATAGAGATCGGCTTGTCCCATGCTTCGATTCAAACTGTTGAGCGCGAACGACAGCGGCAGCCAGGCAGCGATGAGCTGTTCGATGCTGACGGCCCTGTGTGGATCGAAATCGATCGCGACGGATAGTTCGGTTCGTCGGCCTGGGCGCGCTTGCACCTTGACGCCGAAGGCGCGCGCAGTTTCGAGCGTGTCGACGATATGCAGGTAATGGGCCCAGGTTTCCGCAAAGTCCTCCCACGGGTGCGCGCTGGCATAGGCGCTGACAAAGCTTTGCTGCCAGTCTGCGGCAGGGCCGCCCGCATAGTGCGACCGCAAGGCCGCCGCATAGTCCGCCCGCTCGTCGCCGAATGCCTCGCGGAACGAGTCGAGCCTGTTGCCGTCGCGAACAAGCGAGTCCCAAAAATAATGTCCGCTTTCGTGGCGAAAATGACCGAGCAGCGTGCGATAGGGTTCGCCCATGTCGGTACGGATGCGCTCGCGCTCGGCGTCGTCGGCTTCGCGGACGGCAAGAGTAATCACCCCATTGTTGTGGCCCGTCATGACACGCTGGTCGTGGCTTTCCGGAGCTTCGGCGAGAAAGTCGAATGCCAGCCCGCGTTCGGGATCGTCTATTCGATTGGCCAGCGGGAGGTTCAATTTGAGTAGTGTGTAAAATAACCGGTGCTTGGCGGATTCCAGTTTACGCCACAAGTCGGCGCTTCCTGGGATCGAAAGATCGGGAATGGTGTGGTTGTGACGGCAGGCAACGCAAAATTTCTCCGCGCTCTTGGACGGCACCATCCAGTTGCAGACGCCGAATTCCCGGTTCGTGCAGAGGCGATAGCGCGCTTTCGAGGCCAACGCTTTCCATTGATCTTCCTGCATCGGCTCGATCGCGGAGATCGTGCCGCGGTCGGGCAAATAACCCAACAACCGGCTACAGCGTTCGCAGCGGACATTCTCGAAATACAGGAGCTGACCGCAGGCCTGGCAGGCAAAAACTCTCATCGGCCCAGTCCTGTACGTGGCGAACGGAAACGCGCCCGCGCTGGTGCTGTTCCCTGCCATGTTGACGCCCCCGCCAACGCTATGTGGCGATGCCTTCGCCGTTGCGGCATAGTCACGGAATGAGCATCCAGGTCGCACTCCATCACGCCACGCGCTATCGCTACGATCGCCCGATCAATCTGGGACCCCAGACCGTCAGGCTTCGTCCCGCCCCTCATTGCCGTACTCCGATTCTCGCCTACAGCCTCACAATCGGCCCCGAAGAGCACTTCCTGAACTGGCAACAGGATCCTCAGTCGAACTGGTTGGCGCGGGTGGTGGTGCCCGAGAAGACAGATCATCTGACGGTGACGGTCGATCTGACGGCAGAGCTTAACGTGCTCAATCCGTTCGACTTCTTCCTGGAGCCGGAAGCGGAGACCTACCCCTTCACCTATTCGCCGGAAGTTCTCGAGGATTTGAAGCCCTATCTTCGGACTGCCGAACTGGGTTCCCGCTTCAAATCCTATCTGTCGGCCGTTTCTCGCGCCGAGAAGCCGACGACCAGTTTCCTGTTCGACCTCAATGCGCGGGTGCAACGAGACATCTCCTATCTTATTCGCATGGAGCCTGGCATTCAGACGCCGGACGAAACGCTGGAAAAAGCTGCCGGATCGTGCCGCGATTCGGCGTGGCTGCTGGTTCAACTTTTGCGGCATTTGGGACTCGCGGCGCGCTTCGCCTCCGGTTATCTGATCCAGCTCAAGGCCGACGTGAAATCGCTCGATGGTCCGTCGGGTGCGGAGCAGGATTTCACCGACCTGCACGCCTGGTGCGAAGTCTATCTGCCTGGTGCGGGCTGGGTTGGCCTCGATCCCACTTCCGGCCTGTTCGCGGGCGAAGGACATATTCCACTCGCTTGTGCAGCCAACCCGACACATGCCGCGCCGATCAGCGGTGCGCTCGAAGAATGCGAAGTCGGCTTCGAATTCGAAATGTCGATCAGGCGCGTGGTCGAACCGCCGCGCGTGACCAAGCCTTACACGGCCGAGCAATGGGATTCGATCGATCGCCTCGGCGACAAAATCGATGCTCTGCTGAAAAAAGGCGATGTTCGCCTGACAATGGGGGGCGAGCCGACATTCGTCTCCATCGATGACATGGACGGCGCCGAATGGACCACCGCTGCCGTCGGTCCGAACAAGCGCGGCTTGGCCGATGATCTTATTCGTCGCCTGCAGGCACGCTTCGCACCCGGCGGTCTGCTGCATTACGGACAGGGGAAGTGGTATCCCGGCGAAAGCCTTCCGCGCTGGGCCTTTGCGCTCTATTGGCGTGGCGACGGTTTGCCGCTTTGGCGCGATGCGAGTCGAATCGCCGGGGAACGCAACGACTATAAGCCCACCGCCGAAGATGCACGCAATCTCGTCAGCGGCATCGCACGTCGACTGGACATCAATCCCGAATATGCCATGCCGGCCTATGAGGACCCGTGGCACTTCATCGGCAAGGAACATTCGCTGCCGACCAACGTCGATCCGCTCGACTCCAAGCTGGAGGATCCGGAAACGCGCGCGCGTCTCGCGCGCGTGTTCGAACGTGGGCTCAACAAGCCCGTCGGGTTCGTGTTGCCGGTACAGCGCTGGAATGCGGCGGACCGTCGGCGTTGGCGTTCCGATCGTTGGGTGACCCGCGCGGGACGCCTTCAGCTTGTGCCCGGAGATTCACCGCTGGGCCTGCGTCTACCACTGGAATCGTTGCCCTGGTTGGCTTCGTCGGCGCGGCGCTTCATCCCGCCGCCGGATCCGTTCGACGAATTGCCGCCGCTGCCCGATCGCGATTCCTATCGCCAGCCTTATCTTGCCGCCGCGACCCGCGATCCGGCGTGGGAGGCGCGTCAAAGATTCGTCGAGCAGCAACAATTGACGGAAGGTACGAGCGTCCGCACTGCGCTCAGCGTCGAGCCGCGCGACGGAAGGCTGTGCGTGTTCATGCCGCCGACGGAATCCGCCGCGGATTATCTCGATCTCATTTCCGCCGTGGAAGATACGGCGGCGGAGATTGGTGCGGCCATTCACATCGAAGGCTACGCGCCGCCCTACGATCCGCGCATCAACGTCATCAAGGTCACACCGGATCCCGGTGTGATCGAAGTCAACATTCATCCCGCCCATTCCTGGCGCGAATTGCGCGAGGTCACCCATGCGATCTACGAAGACGCGCACTATGCGCGTCTGGGCACCGAAAAATTTATGCTGGACGGACGGCACACAGGCACGGGCGGCGGCAACCACATCGTTCTGGGTGCGGCCAAACCCGCCGACAGCCCGTTTCTGCGGCGGCCGGACCTGCTCAAGAGTCTGATTGCATATTGGCAGAACCATCCGTCGCTGTCCTACCTGTTCTCCGGCATGTTCATCGGGCCCACCAGCCAGGCGCCGCGCATCGACGAGGCGCGTCTGGACTCGCTCTATGAAATGGAAATTGCGTTCGGCGAAGTACCCGATCGATCGCTGCCGAATATTCCGCCCTGGCTGGTGGATCGCATTTTCCGCAATCTGCTGATCGACGTGTCGGGTAACACGCACCGCACGGAAATCTGCATCGACAAACTCTATTCGCCGGACGGTCCCACCGGACGATTGGGATTGGTGGAGTTTCGCGGCTTCGAAATGCCGCCGCACCCGGAGATGAGTCTCGCACAGGGTCTCTTGCTGCGCGCGCTTGTGGCGCGGTTCTGGAACAAGCCTTATCGCTCGAATCTCGTGCGCTGGGGTACGGCGCTGCACGACACCTTTATGCTCCCGCATTTTCTGTGGGCCGATTTTGCCGACGTAATCTCGGACCTGAACGGCGCGGGCTTCGAATTCGAAGCGGATTGGTATCGGCCCCACTGGGCATTTCGCTTTCCCCTACTGGGAAGAGTTCAGTACGGCGGCGTGAAGCTGGAGTTGCGCCAGGCTTTGGAGCCGTGGAACGTGATGGGCGAAGAGGGTGCGATCGGCGGCACGGTGCGTTTCGTGGACAGTTCGGTCGAGCGAATCGAGGTCAAGGCGTCTGGCCTCGTGGAAGGCCGTCACAAAATTCTAGTCAATGGACGGTCCGTTCCTTTGAGCGCGATCGGCATGGGTGAAGGCGCGGGCGGCGTGCGCTATCGCGCGTGGCAGCCGGCGACCACGCTGCATCCTACAATTCCACCGCATGTCCCGCTGACCTGTGAGGTCTGGGATGGCTGGCGCAAGCGTTCGCTGGGCGGATGCACGTATCATGTCGCCCATCCCGGAGGACGCAACTACGTGACGTTTCCAGTCAACTCCTATGAGGCCGAGGGCCGCCGCCTGGCACGGTTCGAGCCTTTCGGTTTCACAGGAGGAATATTCGAGCCACCGCCCGAAGACGTACATCCCGATTTTCCACATACGCTCGATCTTCGGCGAACCGGTCGCGCCGGTTAGCGTTCTTGTCAATTCGGACGGTAGAAAACCTCGCCGCGGGACATCACGAAGCCGACGCGCTCCAGCACGGACACATTGTCGAGCGGGTTCGACGCCACGGCGATCACATCGGCCGATTTGCCGGCTGCGATGGTTCCTGCCTCGTTTGAGATATCGAGCAGCTTGGCGGCGTTGACCGTCGCCGCCTCGATCGCTTCGCGCGGCGACATGCCGGCCTCGACAAGAAATCCGAATTCGCGCGCATTCTGGCCGTGCGGACCGACACCCATGTCGGTCCCAAATGCGATCGTTACGCCTGCTTTGTGGGAGCGTGCCAGCGCCTGCTTGATTTTCACTCCGACGGTTCGCGCTTTATCGGCCTGGGCCTGCGAGAGTTCGCCTTCGCGTTCCGCCATTTCCGAGGCGGTGACACCCGCGATAATCGTCGGAACGTGGAAGGCGCCTTTGGCAAGAAACAATTCGATGGAGCGGTCGTCGAGGAAGCTGCCATGCTCGATCGAATCCACGCCGGCTTCGAGCGCCGCATTGATGCCGGCCGCGCCGTGCGCATGCGCGGCGACGCGGCGGCCCAGATTGTGTGCGGTCTCGATGATCGCGCGAATTTCGTCTCCGGTGAATTGCTGATCCAGCCCCGCCTTGATGTCGGAGAGCACGCCGCCGGTGGCGACGAATTTGATCGCGTCCGCGCCCTGGCTGACTTGCCGGCGGACCGCGCGACGACATTCGTCGACCCCGTCGCAAATGCCCGACGTCGACTGCACGCAGGCGCAAACGTCATGGCGATAGCCATAAGTCTGGCCATGGCCGCCGGTGGGCGAGAGGATGTCGCCCACGCAAAGAACGCGCGGGCCCACGATCTTTCTCTCGGCGATGGCGGAGCGTAACGCGAAGATCACATCGGGATTGCCGAGCGCGCCGACATCGCGCACGGTCGTGAAGCCCGCAGCCAGTGTCACCGACGCGTTGTGCGCGGCATTGAATCCGACCTTGGGATCGGAATCCTCCACCATGCGCATGCGGTAACCGCGATCAAGCTGGCCTGTCAGGTGGACGTGACAGTCGATGAGGCCGGGAAGGACGAACTGCTCGCGAAGATCGATGAGCTTATAGCCGTCCGGCGGATCGACGAAGCCCGCAGAGATTGCTTTAATCCGTCCGCCTTCGATCAGGATGCTTTGCTGAGTTTGGGGTGTCTGGGTTGCGTCCGCGAGCAACCAGCCGGCATGTATGACACTGTTGCGAGAAGACACGAGCTGACTCCTTCGTCGTCCTGACTGAACAAGTTCGATTACAGCATCCGGTTTTGGCGATGCGATCGGCAGGCGATCACTTGGTCAACCAACGCTTCATCCAAGCCTGGACCGTCGAATACCACATCACCGAATTCTGCGGCTTGAGCACCCAGTGGTTCTCGTCCGGAAAATAGAGCAGTTCGCTGGGTACATGCCTCAGCTGTGCCGCGCCATAGGCGCCCATGCCCTGGTCTAGGGGCACCCGGTCATCCGTCCCGCTGTGTACGACCAATATCGGCGCCGTCCAGTCAGCCACGTGATCGATCGGGTTGAATCGCTCGACCGCCTCGGGAGCCGACCAGGTCGGCGCGTCGTTCTGCGCCTGTTGAAAGCCGGGGATGTCGGTGGAATACGACATCAAGCGGATATCGAACACGCCGTCATGGTCGACCAGACATTTCCAGGGCTTGGCCCAATTGCCGGCAATCCAAGCAATCATGTAGCCGCCATAGGACCCGCCCAAAGCGCAGGCATGGTCGGCGTCCAGAAACGGATAATGGGCCAACGCGTAGGTCCAACCCTTCTGCAGATCTTCCAGAGGTCTGTCGCCCCAGTGGCCGATAATCGACTTCGCGAAAGCTTCGCCGTAGCCGCTCGAACCATGGAAATCGATCATCACTGCAGCATAGCCCATGCCCGACCAAACCTGCGGGTTCCAGCGATAGCTCCAGGCGTTGCCGAAAGAACCATACGGTCCGCCATGGATCAGCATGGCGACAGGATATTTGTGCCCGGATTGAAAGTCGGTCGGCTGGACCACATAGCCGTGCACGATTTCGCCGTTCCAGCCCGTGAAGCCGAATTGTTCGAAATGCGACATCGGCGTTTGCGAAAGGGTGTCTTCGCCGACATGCGTGAGCTGGCGCCCTGCGCCACCGTCGCCCAGCTCGTAAACCTGGGACGGAGAATCGAGCGCATCGCGACTGAAGACGACCGCAGACTTGCCAACATCCAATCCGCTGACATGTCCGTCACCGGTCAAAGGTGATTGGGCACCGTTGATTGCACTGAGAGCGAATAGCCGCGTCTGGCCGATATCGTCTGCGATAGCGTAGAGAACGCTGCCATTGGCAGACCAGGCGAGTTTGGTGGGCGAGCGATCGAAGTTCGGCGCCAATTCGCGCGTTTTGCCGCTCTTCATGTCGCGAAGCATCACGCGCGCCCGCGGAGCGGTGAAGACCGAGCCGGTCTGCGAGAGATAGGCGAGTTGTCCGCCATCGGGCGAGACAACCGGGTCTTCGTCCGAGTTGGTTGCGCCGGCATCGAGTCTGCGCGGTGCGGCGCTTGCGTCGATGGGAACGCTGTAAAGGCTGCTCGGGTCGCCCAATCCCTGCGCCGAGCCGGACGGACGGGCCGCGAAAATCACGTCGGCGCCGTTCGGGGTCATAAAAAAAGCGGAGTCGTCGCCTTCGGGTTTGGCGACGATGTCGGCCTGGTAGCCGCGTGTGAGCGCCTTCGCCTCGGTCGCCGGCGCGTCGGCGTTCAGCTTGACGGCAAACAGATTGATGTAGCGGCCATCCAGGTAAGTGTCCCAGAATCTGGGCGTCGCCGACTCATAGACAGTACCGCTCGCCTTCAGCTTTGTCTTGGCATCCTGCTTCGCCTTGGTGCAGGCGAGAGTGTCGCAATCCGGATAGACATTGATGGCAACCACAAGATCGCGGCCGTCGGGAGCGATCCGGTAGAAGGAGACATCGAGGGGCAGATTGGTCATCTGCCGCGCCTCGGCGCCTCCGGCCTGCTGGCGCCAGACCTGTACGGAACCCGAGCGACCGGACAGGAAATAGAGCCAACTACCGTCGGCGGACCATCGCGGTTGCGTGGCCGCTTTTTCTTCGTCGCGGATCAGTCGCGGCGGCGATCCTGCCATTCCGCGCTCCAGCACCCAGAGCGCGTTGACGCCATGGTTCGCTTCCCAATCGGTCGAGCGGACATTGTAGGCGACGAAACGGCCGTCCGGAGAAATGTGCGGATCGGACACCCGGTCCAGTGTCGCCATATCCTTCGCCGTGAACGGCCGCGCCTGCGCGGGCCCGACCACCGCCAGCACCAATACCAGGCACGCCGCGAACCGCATGAACATCCGAGACTCTCCCCCAAATCGCGCGCAACCCTAGATGGTCGAAGCGTGGATTTCGAGAGCTTCCAAACCCGCGAGGGCAGTTAGGCTTTTTCGGACCATTCCTTGGGGATCGGGGTGGCGCGCTGATTGTAGAGGAGGCCGGCGCGACGCGCTTTTTCGGCGTCGGAAAGCTGGTTGGGGTCTTCCTGATTGTCCACGCTCACAGCCATTCCCTTGATCAGGGCCGGTCTCAGTTCAAGTTCCTCCATCCACCGTTTGACGTGAGGAAATTCGTCGAGATCGATCTTGCGCAGCTTCCAGCCGGCAGCCCATGGATAACAGATCATGTCGGCGATCGTATATTCGCCGGCCGCCAGATATCGCTTGCCGAACAGGCCCAGATTCATCACGCCATAGAGCCGGTGCACCTCATTGCCGAAGCGCATATTGGCGTAAGTGAAATCGCCGGTGTTCTTCGGGTCTTGCGAAGCACGGAAGAAATGTCCCTGTTCGCCGAATTTGGGTCCCTGATTGCCCATCTGCCACATCACCCATTGGACCACATCGTATTTTCGCTCCGAATCCTGGGGCCAGAACCGGCCGAACGTTTCGGCGAGGTACATCATGATGGCGCCGGATTCGAACAGCGTGATGGGTCCTCCGCCGCCCTTAGGCTCCGTGTCCACCAGCGCGGGCATGCGATTGTTGGGCGAAATCTTGAGGAACTCGGAGGTGAACTGATCTCCGCGCCCGATATTGACGGGCTTGATCGTGTAGGGAACACCCAATTCTTCCAGCAGGATCGTGACTTTCTTGCCGTTGGGCGTCGGCCAGTAATAGAGCTCGAGCATTGTTTGGCTTCCGGGAAGTCGGTTTCACCCACACCTTATCAAACCGCGCAGCGGTGCGCCACGAAAGGCTGGCGGGTTTGGACCTGCCGGCAGCAGGGGAGTGCCCGTTGGTCAGGTTGCCACTCTTGGCTTTGATCGAATTGACGGAAGAGAGTGCTCCGCCTTCAGACCCTCCCAGCCGCGGCGATACCGGTCGACGAGCCAGACATTGAGTTGACGCTGCGCGCCTTCCTGCCAGGAATAGCGGCCGCGCGGCGCGAATTTCGATTTGAGCCCTTGCTGAACCAGCTCGTCGACATGCAAATCCTGCGAAACGATGTCCTGCACCGCCTCCTGATTGAATTTCATCAACCGGTCGAACATAGGATTCTTCATCGCATCGGGTTCCACCAGCGAGCCCATGAACATGGAATGATGATCGGCATCCTCGGCCTGGATGATCAGGTAGAGAACAAGATCGGTATTCATCACCAATGACAGGGTCGGGGGCACGTTGACGAAGACAACGCGATTGCGCTCGGCATCGGTCAGTTTCGGGAAAACGGGGAGAAGCGCCTTCAGGGTCGGATTAAAGCTGGCGTCGGGATGCAGCGATCCGTTGGTTCGATAATATCCTGCGCTCTCGTCGGGAAGCTCCGGGAAGCACGCGAGCGAACTGGGGACGGGATCGTGCAGGGGCCCGTGATGCAACCGGTTGGCGTGGTATCCGTCATTGTTGTTTTCGAACATGACCTTCCAGTTCCAATTGTACCGGTTCGGCTCCGGCGCCGGAGGGCCGTCCAAATTTGCCAGGTCATAATTGGCGACGACGTCGTCGAGTGCGCGTAGTCGGGGGGTCAGGGGAAGCGCGCCGGCATCGAAGTTGACGAAGACAAATCCCTGCCAGATCTCCACCTTCAGGCGCGCCAGGTTATGGTTCGATTTTTCGAAGTTGCAGGTTCGGTCCATCTCGGGTGCTGCAACCAGTTCTCCGGTCAGCGAGTAGAACCAGTGGTGATAGGGGCAAACCAGACCCCGCGCATGTCCCCGGCCTTCGGCCACCAGCATGCCGCGATGCTGGCAGACGGCAGACATCGCAGCCACCTCGCCGCTCTTGGTCCGTGTGATGACCAGAGGCTCGCCCACATGTTTGGAGCAAAAATAATCGCCCGGTTCCTTCACCCAGGATTCGCGCCCGACGCACAGCCATTCCTTGTAGAACAGCGTCTCTTTCTCGAACTCGAAGAATTCCGGATCGACATAGCAGGCCGGAGGAAGGGACTCCGCTTGCGCGAAATCCAGCACGGAACTCGAGAAGCTCTCAAAGAAGCGGTCATTCAGAACCGAGCGAGGCATAAGCGGCATTCCCGTACAGAAATCCGAGTCGAACGATGCACGTTTGCAATTCGAAAGCTAAGCGTTAGTCCGCAGACCGTCTTGGCTGGGGGCGAATTACCAGTTGAGTTTCCGGCGCATCCATCTTCACAATTGTAGACGAACACCCTGTCACGTGCTTGTCGCCACGCGCCTGAACTATTGTAGACCCGGCCGACGATTTCCTGAAATGCCGGAACGGGCGAATTGAGTCGATGAGAGACGGCGTGGAACGTCCTGCAAGACATAGTGCGCCTTTGAGCAAGATTGCAGCCGGCGCCAACCCTAGTGTCCATTGAGGTAAATTTGATTTCATAAATCTGTGGGGCCGTCGATGTCGCTTTGCCGCGAGGACACTATTGACCGTGCGGCCTTCGTCCATTCCGCCCTGCATAAGATCCGTGCCACTCCGGAAACGGTTCACTGGGGATATTTCGACGCAGCGAGAGCACCGGTTCTCAAGGTCAAAAGCGGGGACCTGGTCCAGGCCGAAGCCATCACGCATCATGCCGGAGACGATCCGGACCTTTTGATGGATGCCGGCGTGACTGCGATCTTTCAAGGCATTCCGCCGGAGGATCGCAATCCCGGCGTCCATATCATGACCGGGCCCATTTATCTCGAAGATGCGAAGCCGGGCGATATCCTCGAAGTGCGATATCTGGGCATGACGCCGCGATGCAGATACGGCTCCAATCTGGCCGCGAATTGGGGCTATCTCTACAAGGAGTTCGGCGAGAAAGAGCGGGTCACGATTTATCGGCTGAACCAGGGCGGAAACACGGCCGAAGCGCTCTACGCCTACGATTTTCCAGGAAAATATCTGGTGCCGGGCACCATCACGCGCTGTCCCGAATGCGATCGCCAGAAAGCGTTGACCGGCGTGCGCATCCCGGTGCGGCCGCATCTCGGCACGGCCGGTGTGGCCCCCGACGTCCGCGGCCGTGTCAGCACCATCCCGCCCGGCAAGCATGGCGGCAATATCGACAACTGGCGCATAGGGGCAGGCGCGACCATGTATTACCCGGTCCAGGTCGACGGCGCTCTCTTCTCGATCGGCGATCCGCACATCTCCCAGGGCGACGGAGAATTGTCCGGAACCGCCATCGAGGCATCGCTCGATGTCGTGTTTCAGATGGTGCTGCGCCGCGATTTCACCTTTCCATCGCCGTTGCTGGAAACTCCGGATTGCTGGATCGTCCACGGCTTCGACGAGGATTTGAACGTCGCCATGCGCTCCGCGTCGCTCGACATGCTGACATTGCTCAACGAACACCAGGGACTGTCGAAGAACGACGCCTATTCGCTGATGAGCGTCGCTGCCGACTTCGCCGTGACGCAAGTCGTCGACGGCCGGCAGGGCATACACGTCCGCATTCCCCGCACGATCTTTCCGTCCGCCAAAGATTAAAGATCGAGCGAGTTCCAGACGCTCAAGACTGCGCCGGTGCAATCATGGGTGGCAACAGCGCCGCATCGACAAGAAATTCCCGAGAACTGCGGCGCGCGGCAGTTCGAAGTCGCCACGTCCTGAAATCTCTTTCGCCCCGATTTGCGCCATTCTCATCGCTCCGGATACAATATTGCGCACTTGCTTGCCGACCGTTTTGGCTTAGAGTTTAGCGTTGTTCGCGGGTCGGACTTAAGAGAACGCGCCCCGGCGCTTGTTCGCATTGTGGCGCGGTTCGTCAGCGAGTTCGCCAGCCGGGTGTGCCTGCGAGCCGGTTACGCAATTTATTGTGCGCTGCGACACAAGACTATCGCTTAGGGCTAGCGTAGCATCATCGTGCGACATACCAGGGGGCTGTGCATGTCTGAACGCTCGCATCGTCATTTCCGCGAAATTCTCTTTTCGTCGACCCTGTGCGCCGCGCTTGCGGCGATGGTTGTGCCCGTTCAGGCACAAACCGTCGCCGCCAATGGGCCAGCCGCCGCGCCTGTAGAAGAAGTCACGGTCACCGCCGAAAGGCGCACGACCGACCTTCAAAGGACATCATTGGCCATCACGGCGATCAACGGGGATACGCTGCAAAAATCGAATGTCACCCAGCTCTCCGATATCAACGGCCTTGTTCCCAGCCTGCAAGTCACGAGCAGCGCGGGTTTTGAGACGGTTGTGACACTTCGCGGCGTCGGGCTCGAAACGCCTGAAAATTCGCTGACCACTTCGCCCGGCGTTGCTCTCTACATGGACGGTGCCTATGTCGCGAACAGCATCACGCTCGACCAGACTCTTTTCGATATCGATCACGTAGAAGTTTTGCGCGGTCCGCAAGGCGCTCTCTATGGCGAGAGTGCGACTGGCGGCGCGATTCTCCTGGTCACCAAGCAGGCGAGTCTCGATGGATTCGGCGGCGACGTGTCGGCCAGCTACGGCACGTACAACCTTCATTCGGAGGAATTCGATCTCAACGTTCCGCTGACGGACACTCTCGCGGTCCATGTCGCCGCAGAGCAATTTAGCCATGACGGATTCGACAAGGATCCGTTGATCCCGGGCTACGATCCCAGCAATGCCAACGACCTGATCGGCAAGATCGACATTCTCTGGAAGCCCGCGTCGAATTTGACCTTCACGTTGTCCTCCGAATCTTATCATGCCTATCAGAATGCTGCGGCTCAAAAGAACATCGACGATCCGGATCCCAATCCGTGGGAGGTGACGCAGGATTACCCGGCAAAATTCAACATGGCGACCAATCTCACGCATCTGAATGCGCAGTGGGACACCTCATGGTTCACGGTCAAATCAGTGACCACGTATCAGTGGCTTGCCAACGTCCAGGGCGAAGACAGCTCGCGCAGCGCGGTTGCGCTGATCGGCGCCTATGACGATGTCGCCGCGTGGGATACGTCGCTCGTCAACTACAATGAAGAACTCGATTTCCAGTCCAACAGCGATGGGCCTTTCACCTGGGATGCCGGCCTGTTCCTTCTGAGCCAGCGGAGCAACCAGTTCGTGGCCGAATTCGAGGGGTTCAGCCCGCCCACACCGACCGATCTCGAAATTACCCTGCCGAACATCCAGAACAATCCCAATCTCGCTTATGGCAACGTTTCTCAAGTCGATCGGAAGTCCTGGGCCGTTTTCGTGCAAGCGACGTATCAGTTCACCAATCAACTGAGCGCGACTCTGGGTGGACGGGAGAATGCGGACACGTATACCGACATTTCCACGAACTATTCGGGAGCAAATTGGGGCGGCCCCAGCGCAAACACTGTTCCGCATTCGTCGTCCGACCATGTGCCGACCTTCACGGCCGTGCTCAACTATTATCCCGAGCCGGACAACCTTCTCTATGTCAGCGCGAACCGCGGCTACAAACCCGGCGGCGTCAATGGCGATTACGGCCAGTATCTCGTCCCCGATTCCTTCAAGCCCGAGGTCAACACGGCGTTCGAAATCGGCTCGAAAAATACTTTCCTCGATGATCATCTGACCGCAGATTTCGCGGGATTCTACTACATCTATCAGGACATGCAGTATATCGAAACAGATCCCGTGCCGTTCGACGGCGGGATGTCCAACATTCCCTCCACGCACATCTGGGGCGGAGAAGCCGAGGCCAAATATCTCGGAATGGACGACCATCTGCATCTCGATGGGACTCTGTCGCTTGAGAATGGTGCGATCCAGGGCGATTACTTCACGATCGACTCGACAATTCAGCAGGAAATTTACGCAACAAATCCGTACTGCACCGAATTCGGTGGCGGTGGCAAATATTTCGATTCCAGATGTTGGGCCGCCGTTGCGGCAGCGGCAAAGAATATCGGAGGAAATCCTCCGGCAAAAATGCCGACTGCGCTCGCTTCCTTCGATGTGTCGTACGACTTCAACATCGGGTACGGCCTGCTGACACCGGGAGTCCAATATATCTATCGAGGCGGTTTCTGGGCGCGCGACTTCGACGAACCTTCACTCGACAAGGTCCCGGGCTACAGTCTGGTGAACCTGAGTTTGGACTTCGTTCCCGTCAACAGCGCGTTCAAGATTTCTTTGGTCGCCAGCAATGTCGGCAACGTGGCGGGAGTAGATTCCCAATACACCGACCCTTACGGGACCTTTACGACGAGTCGTCAATATATTCCGCCACGGCAGGTCGTCCTGAACGTCGCCTACAAGTTCTGATCATCCGCTCGACTTCCGAGAGCCCTTGCCCGTGTGGGCAAGGGCTTTTTTTTGTGTAGATTGGACCGGAGGCTGGCGACATGCAGTTCGGTCGGCGGGATCGGACTCTTGCGGGTAATCGGACACGGATATGGCAATGCGTTCCAGTATTCTCGTGATCGGTAGCTTGAATCTCGATTTGGTGCTGCATGTTGCGCGGATGCCGGCCGCAGGCGAAACACTGGCGAGTGAAGAGAGCGCCACGTTTTGCGGCGGCAAAGGCGCCAATCAGGCGGTGGCGTGCGCAAGAATGGGTGCGGCCGTATCGATGATCGGTCGCGTCGGCGACGATCCGGCGGGGCTGATGCTGCGGGCCGCTTTGGCCGGGGAGGGAATCGCACTGGACGGCGTCATCGCGACGGGGGGAAGCGCGAGCGGCACCGCCGTTATCCTGCTGACGCCGGACGGCCAAAACCGCATTGTGTTGGCGGAAGGCGCGAACGGGTTGCTGACTCCCGAAGACGTCGCCGCGCACAGCGCGCTATTCGACTCCGCCGGCATCGTCGTGTGCCAGCTTGAAATCCCGCTGGCGACGGTGCAGGCGGCGTTCGCGTTGGCGATTGCGCGAAGGGTGCCAACTTTGCTCAATCCCGCACCGGCCCGCATTCTGCCGGCCGAGCTGCTCGACGGCATCGACTATCTGGTTCCCAACGAAACCGAAGCGAGTGCGTTGACGGGCATCGACGTGCAGGATGAAGCCTCGGCATCGCGGGCAGCGCTTTCTCTGCGCGAGCGCGGCGTCCGGAATGTGGTCATCACCCTCGGTGCTTCCGGCATCGTGATTGCCGACACGAATGGCAGTCGCCATATGGCTGCGCTGCCGACCAAGGTCGTCGACACGACGGCCGCCGGCGACAGTTTTATCGGCGGTTTCGCGGCCTGCATCTCCGAAGGACTGGGTGTCGACGACGCGGCGCGTCTGGGCTTGCAGGTAGCCCGCCTATGCGTCAGCCGCGCCGGCGCGCAGGCGTCGCTTCCGCGCCGCCACGAATTGTAACGGCGTGCCCTATCCGAAGTGATAGGCCGACACGGCCTTGCCCCAGATCGTGCTGCTGAACACATGGTGTCCGGGCGCGTCCGCGGCGGCGCCCACGGCCA
>JBEKDC010000029.1:0-19767 GCA_050014535.1 Rhizomicrobium sp. | reverse complement strand
CATTACATATTCGCCCTCTGCTCCGCCGCGATCGCCGCCTGCACGGCGTCCGATAGTGTCCTAATTTGAAATTTGACCGGTTTTCAGGAACCACCTTTCGGGATCAAAATCAGCCAACCCCAGATAGTCCAGATCAAGTTGGAACGCTACTGCCTGATTCTTTATGCGACCGAGCGTGTGCAACATGGCGATGCGCTGTCCCACGATATCGTTTCCTTTGAGGCTCTTAGCTTCAAGGATAAGGTCAAAGACGATATCCCTGAGGGCGTACATATATGGGACCGGATCGCGTTCGCTCATTTTTGTATGATCCATCGATCCCTCACGTGTCCAAAGCTTATCAGATAGTTCCGCCGCCATAGCAAACGAAGGCTTCGCCGTGCTAATTTCGAAGCCGGTCGCGAGTTCGACAGACACCGTCCGGGGAGCGGCGAGCTATCATGGAGGCACAGAGGGCGGGAAAATGAGGGTGTTCGTAGCGGCGGCGATACTCATATATTCAATATTGCCGAGCGAAGCGCAGAACGCTTCTTGGTTTAAAAAGGACAATTTTGGCGCCGGCAATAAGAGCTGCGGTCAGTGGTCGAACGATAAACCCAACAGCGTCGCGCGAAAGGATGAGCTGCTGCCGGTTTTGAAGACACCGAGATTAGGTGTTTTTATAGAACCGGAGGTGGGTCATGGGAAGACGAACGTATACGAAGGAGTACAAGGTTGAGGCTGTGCGATTGGTCACGGAGCGCGGGGTCTCGATGGCCCAGGCGGCTCGCGATCTTGGCATACACGGCAACGTGCTGCGCAATTGGCTGAAGGAGTTTTCTGCGGATCCGCAGCATTCGTTTCCCGGCCATGGGCAGATGAAGCCGGAAGCGGCCGAGATCACGGCGCTGAAGCGCGAAGTGGCGAAGCTCAAAGCCGAACGCGACATCCTAAAAAAAGCCGCGGCCTACTTTGCGAAGGAGAATCTGTAATGTTCTCCTTCATCGCAAAGCACCGAGGAATCTGGCCGATAGGGTGGATGTGCGGGGCGCTCGGGGTCTCGCGCGGTGGCTTCTATGCGTGGCTGACGCGTCCGCGCAGTGCACGTGACATCAGCGATGAAGAAGTGGCCGGGAAAGTGCACGCAAGCTTCCTGGCCAGCGACAGGACCTACGGCGCCAGGCGCGTGTGGCACGACATGCTCGCAGTCGGTGTGCCGTGCGGGCTTCATCGGATCGAGCGATTGATGCGGCGGCAGGCTCTCAGAGCGCGTCCGCGACGACGCCGGCTGCCGCCAGATCCGGGTGAGCGGCAAGCCGGCGCCGTCGCTCCCAACGTGCTGGATCGCGACTTCGAAGCCCCTGCACCCAACCGCAAATGGATCGCCGATTTTACGTACATATGGACGGCGGAGGGTTGGCTCTATGTGGCGGCCGTCCTCGATCTCTTCTCGCGACGAGTGGTGGGCTGGTCGATGAGCGCGACGATGACGGCCCAACTCGTCACCGATGCGCTGATCATGGCGATCTGGCGCAGAGGCAAGCCCGACGCGCTGTTGCATCACTCCGATCGCGGCAGCCAGTATACCAGCGAGCAGTTCCAGCGGTCGCTGACCGATCACGGCGTCACCTGTTCGATGAGCCGTTCGGGAAACTGCTGGGACAATGCCGCGATGGAGAGCTTCTTCTCGTCGCTCAAGACCGAGCGCACGGCGCGAAAGACATATCGAACGCGTGACGACGCCAAGGCCGATGTCTTCGACTACATCGAACGCTTCTACAACGTGAAGCGCCGGCACTCGACGATCGGTTATATCAGCCCTATGGAGTTCGAGATGCAAGCTGGATTACCTTAACTACCTGTCAACAAAACCGGCAGCAGCTCAGGAAGACGTTTCTTGGGTATTGGGATATTTGAGTGCCGATGCCACGCGTCCGCCAATGGCGGGTCGCGACCTTATCCCCAAAGATGTTCCGGCCGAAATGGATTCTATATGCGCCGCTCACCCAGAAGCAGATCTGCGGGAGGCAACCAGATTGCTCGCGATAAGGCATGGCCTTGAGCCCATGCCCAACTAAATTCAGATTAGGCCACTACCGATGGCCCCACGAGCTTCATGGAATCTCAGAACGGCGCTATCGTTTGCTCTGCCCGGCCTCGCCTGGGGAATCTCATTTGAATTGCGGCCTTTGCGCGCAGAACGGAATGCGATGGCGATCGGCAAATCCTGGCGTTACTTCCTCCTTTTCGGGATGCTCCTCAGCGCCGGACCATCTGCAGCCGGTCCCGTTCCATCTGCGAAATTCCTTCGCGCTGCGGCGGCGCTCGAAAGCCGCGGTGTCACCTTCGACCGCGGCTATCGCCGCATCGCTTATCCGTTAGGCGATGTTCCGGCGAACACTGGCGTCTGCGCGGATGTCGTCGTGCGGGCCTATCGCGGCATCGGCATCGACCTTCAGCGGCTGGTGCACGAAGATATGACGCGGAATTTCTCGGTCTATCCTAAACTGTGGGGGCTGCACCGACCCGACTCCAATGTCGATCAGCGCCGCGTGCTGAATCTTGCAACCTTCTTCCGCCGCCAAGGCACGGTTCTCCGGATCACGAACGACCCGCGCGACTATAAACCCGGCGACCTGGTCACCTGGAATTTGAACCCGCGCGGCTCGACACCACATATCGGAGTCGTGATGCCCGGGCACAGCCGCGACGGGCAAAGGCCGCTCATCCTGCACAATATGGGAAGCGGCCAGATCGTTCAGGACATCCTCTTCAGCTTCAAAATCACCGGCCATTTCCGCTATGCGATCGATTAGATGGCGGTCGATAACCTGCAGGTGGATTTGGCTATTGGGTGATTCTGTGCGGGGACAATCCAAGCCGTCGCGAAAACATTGCTCCGGTTTCACCGCATTTGTCATCGCAGTTGCCAGCAGTTTTTTTTGTGAATCGAAGGCCGCGTCGGAGTTACGGCGGCGGCATGATCATTCCCTCGTAGAGATACAAATTCGGCCGATGGTCGGAACCGGACCGAATGCGAGCCAAGCTGTGAGGCGACAGCGCGATGCGGCGCGGCGGCGCGAATACCGTGTCCGGGACCGCCACGACCGCCTCGGCGAAGGCGCGATCGCCTTCGCTGACCAACCGGGCAACCGCGTAAGTCACGGCGCCGTTGTTTGTCGGAAGCGGGATCACAACCAGATCTTCGTCGGTTATTTCATTCTCCCGAGCGCGCAAAGATGAGATGCGGTCGAATGCGGTGACTGAGGTGTAAGTCCGTGTCTAAGTGCGAGCTTTGGTGTTGCAGCTCATGCCAACTCACCCGCTGCGCGGCGTTCAAAAAATTTCCGATGCTGTTTTCACCGAAAAAATTCCAATGGGCAATAGTCTCTAACTCAGTGCGCGAGACAAAACCCAAGCGCAGACGCCGTCTCGGACGGTGTCCGTGAGACATCCCAATCGCCGGCACGCCATGCACTGTCAACGGCGCGCCGATATTGGGCCATCCGGGAGACGCCGACTGTTCAATTTTGACCACTTTTCAAACGGCAATCAGATTTCGGCGGCGCGGCGCGGTTCGGTGCGTATCGGCTCGCGCGGCGGTTGCTCCGATTGCCGGATTATTGTAATCTCGGCAAACTAAAGCATCCCATCTTTTGTGACTTGGCACGACGCGTGCGATTACCGCAAAGCTGGGAACCAGCAATGCCGGATCATCGATTTGGGCGGGGAGCCTGGGGGGCATTGATGAAACGATTGCTCGTGTTGATTTCTGCGATTGCGTTCTATTCGGTTTCGGCAAATGCACAAGATGTCGCTTCCATCTCGAATCCGACGATCGGATCCGCGGCGCTTCCGGCTCCGGATTATTTGATCGGCGTACAGGACACGCTGCAGATCGACGTCTTCGACGTTCCGGATCTGAGCCGCACGGTTCAGGTCGATGCCTCGGGATTTGTCATCGTTCCGTTGCTCGGGCAAGTTTCGGCAAGCGGTCGAACGCCGAACCAACTGGCGCAGGACATCGCGACGGAACTGGGCGAGAAATATCTCAAAAATCCCATCGTCACCGTGATTGTGAAGGACCCCGCGAGCCAGAAGATCACCGTCGATGGCTCGGTCGTCCAACCCGGAATGTATCAAATCGGGCCGCGCACGACGTTGCTGCAGGC
Source organism: Rhizomicrobium sp. (assembly GCA_050014535.1). Classification (GTDB taxonomy): domain Bacteria; phylum Pseudomonadota; class Alphaproteobacteria; order Micropepsales; family Micropepsaceae; genus Rhizomicrobium. Next base: position 15,616 of record JBEKDC010000029.1, on the reverse strand, counting down.
TGTCGCGTTGGCCAAAGGGCCCGACGCGGTCTCGGATGCCCATCACGTCACTCTCATCCGCAATGGCGCCGACGGACAAAAAACCGTGTCGGTTTTCGACCTCGTGGATATTCGGGACGGAAAAGCCGCCGATCCATTCGTGCGCGCGAATGACATCATCGTGGTCGACGTGTCCGATGCAAGACGGTTTGTGCGGGATTTCGGAAATTTGATTTCACTCGCCGCGATTCTTCATCCCTGACAGTTTGTTTTAAGCGATTTCAGCGGGTCCGGTCGACGATATGAATGAAATTATTGTACCCGGCTCGCACGGCCCTCCGATGGTCCCGGGACCATTTCCGGAGGAGGAGAACGTGCCTGCGCTGCGACGCGCAATAGGCGTCGTTCGAAGCAAATGGCGGCTCGCGGTGTCGGTGGCTGCGATAACATTTGTAGCCGTGGCGGGGGTGGGCCTGCTGATTCCGCGCAGCCAATACGCGGAAGCCACGCTGATCGTCCATCCGGCCGGCGAGAATCTCACCGAGCCCGGGGACGTCCAGTCGTCCGCGCCGCCCGACACGAGCGCCGTCGACACCGAGGTCGAAGTGATGCGCTCTCCGGCCATCGCGGAAGCCGTCGCGAGAAAGCTGGAACTTTATAAGGACCCCGCGTTCGGCGGGTTCGCAGCTGCTACGCCTTCCGACGAACTCATGCGAACCGTCGTCTCGGCGATTGAGGCCGACAGCAGGATCAGGCGTATCGGACTCACCTATGTCGTCCAGGTGGGATTTCTCGCGAGCAACACGGCAAGAGCAAAGTGGATTGCCGACAACATCGTCGCCACTTATATGGCGCGGAAACTGAACGGAAAGCTCACAGCCGTCGCTCGAGCGGATCGCGAGTTGGACGCGACGCTGGGCGGGCTACGCGATCAGGCAGCGCAAGCCGAATCCCGGGTGGAAGACTACGAGGCCCAAACCAATCTGTTGGGCGCAAACGGCACGTCGCTGACCGAGACGGAGCTGTCCGCGCTCAATCAGGAAATTGCTGACGCCCAGGCCGATTCGGCGGAAAAACATGCGCGATTGGGGGCCGCGCTCGCGCAGGCGCGAAGCGGCGGCGGCGGCTCCGACGTCGGAGCGACGCTTGCGTCCAACACCATCGCCGCGCTGCGGCAGAAGGAGGCGGACGTCAGCGCAAATCTCGCCCAACTCCAAACCGAATTTCGTGCGGAATACCCGGCGGTGCAAAAGGCACAGGCGGAGCTGCAGGACTTGCGTGTCCAGCTCAAGTCCGAAACGGGTCGAATCCTGTCCAGTCTGCGCGCGGACGCGGATGTCGCGGGACGGAGAGAAGCCTCTCTTCTCGTCAGCCGCCAGGAGACCGAGGCGAAGCTCGTCGCGAACAATCGCTCTCGTTCCGGATTGCTGACTCTCCAGCAGACGGCCGATTCCTCGAAAAAGATTTATGAAACATACCTGACCCGGGCCAGCGAGGTTTCGGCGGCACGCAGCCTCCAGCAAGTCGATGCCACGGTCGAATCGTGGGCGATTGCCGCGCCGGCTTCGCCGTTCACGAGCACGCGGTTCATTCTGGCGGTCGGATTCGTGCTCGCGATAATTGCGGGATTTCTCGCGGTCGTTGTTTCCGAAATGTCAAACCGGAGCATCCGCAGCCGAGGCGATCTGATGCGGGTGACCGGCGTGCCATTGGCCGGCATACTGCCGGACGTGAGAGCGCTGCGCCGCGCCGGCCGCCCGGCGGCTTATATTATCCGCCGACCATTGAGTGCGTCCGCCGAAGCATTTCGCAGCGTGCGTGCCCACCTTGCTTTTGCCCTGCCGGAGGAAAAATCCCAGATTATTGCCGTGACTTCGGCCGTGCCGGGCGAGGGCAAAACCCTGACATCCATCTGTCTGGCAAGAACATATGCGGCGACGGGATCTCAAGTCGTACTTCTCGATTGCGACCTCAGGCGCGCGAGCGCGTCGAAGTTCTTCGCAAAGCCGAATTTTGGAATCGCAGAGATCATTGCCGGGTCGATGCCGATCGAGGACGCGCTCATTCACGACAGCAAGAGCGGAATTTGGTTCCTGGCGGGATCCGCGGCCAAGAACATTTCCGGCGACATCTTCAGCAGCCGTCGAATCGACGAACTTCTGAAAGAACTGGCCGGAAAATTCGACAAGATCGTCATCGACACTCCGCCGCTACTGGGATTCGCCGAAGCGCGGATTCTGGCCGCGAAGGCCGATTGTGTCCTTCACGTCATTCGGTGGGACAAAACACCGGCTACGACGGTCCACGCCGCGGTTCGACTTCTGCGTCAGAGCAATGCCCGGGTCGCGGGTGCGGTCCTCAACCGGGTCAATGTGAGGCGGCAAGCGAGGTATGGATTTGCCGACGGAAGCGACTATTACCACCATTATGGCGCCGCCTATTGAGTTTCGATTCCGTAGATCGACTTTGAGAGACCCGCTGTAGTGAGCTGCTTCGTCTGCGGGGCCGGGCGCTGAGAGATTCACCGCTGGAGAACGCTTTGCTCGGGCGAGCCTCACCCATCTCACCGTAATGTCCCCGGCGCCTTAGCGCAGACGGTATGGAGGAGCCGCCGCCATCACCGGCGCTCCTCCACTTTCAGATTAATTCGACTCCGAGAACTTGATCGCCGGTGTCGCGCCGCCGGTGGCTTTGCACTTGCCGAGCGTGAGGTTGTTGGTCTCGCCGGTGGTGCCGGCGTCGGCCTTGCAGGTGGGAGCTGTCGTCGTCCCGTCCTCCACGGTGATTTGGACGTCGATCGTGGGGCCCGCGTTGAAGGTGGCTTCGGATCCATCGCCGTCGCCGACGACGTTGAATTCCGCTCCATGCCAGAAATTTGCGAGATCGACGACACTGTCCTTACCCGTGGTGCTGTAGGCGTTACCGTTCGTCGTCAGCGCGATCGTATCGACGCCGCCGGCGACCGTTGTGCCCGACACCGTCAGATATTTGAGCTGTTTGATCGTTTGCGCGGGGACGGAAACGCCGCTGCTGTTGCGATAACAATCCGTGGAATACTTCATCCATCCCGACGGGCAAGCGTTTACGTAGTCGATCAGCCAATACTGCATGAACAAAACGCCGCCGGAATCCGTGCCGCCCTGCTCGGCGAACACGAACTGTTGCCAAGCCAGGCACGACGCCGGAACCTTCGCGTTCTTGCAGGCCGGGGAAGACGAGAAGAATTGCGTGTTGAGCTGAAGCGAGTATTCGTTCGCGACCGTGCCGTCTTTTTCCGCCTTGACGCCTTTGACGGTCGGAAACGAGCCGGTCGACGAGGAGATGAGGCCCGAAACGGCAGCCGCGTAGTCGTTGCCGTTGCCGACCGTGTAGCCCGAAGCCCCATGCGCAGGTTCGTACCGGCGATCCGGCGGGGTCGTGCAGGCGACCTGCGTCCAGGTGGTGCGGGGATAGTCGGCAGAGAAGCATCCCTCTGCCGGCGGTGGCGTATGTGAAATGGACTGGCTCCAGGCGGCCTGAAGCTGAGCCTCCGTAGGGGGCGCCGCCGGACCCGCGGCCTGGGCCGCAACCGTCAGGGACAAACAGAGTGCTGCCGACAAGCCCGCGCCGACGGTAGCGGTGCGCGCAACGCGTGCCGAATCAACGAATCCCAGGAATTTCATGAATTTTCCCCTTCAGCTGTTCCCCGAACGCCCCGGGGCTTGAATCGACAATAGCATTCTTTTCCGGTCGCGTTGAAGCCTCGGACGACGATTGTGTGACCGAGTGCGGACCAACCCGGTCCGCCCCCAACGTCTTGAAGAACGGACTGGGCCGAGGCCCGCGAATGTTTGCTATGGCGCGTTTGAAATCTGCGCCAACTCGGTTTTGGCGGAGTCGTCGTCGGCATCCCTCTGCACGGCGACGAGGTAAAACTGCCGCGCGTGCACGCGATCGTTCGCGGCGCTGTAATAGTCGCCGAGGCCTTCATATGCCTTCGCCGAATCGGGACGGCAATGCACGGCCCATTCGAAATGTCTGGCGCGCGCCCTGCGCCCCCCGCCGCGCCTATCTTTCCACCACCCACCGCGTCACGGCCTGGTGGTAGTTCAGGGGACCGGGAACGGTCATGTAGGTCTTGAGATATCTGAAGCCGGCCTTCTGCAGCGTGCGATTGGGCGCGACATTGAACGCGTAGGGTTCGCAGAAGAGGCGCTTCAGTTTCAACGTCTCGAAATAGATGTCCACGCTCTGACGCACGCAAGGCGCGCCCGCGCCGCCGTTGCGGCGGTCGGCGTCGATGATGTGCAGATGCATGTTCGCCTGCTCGCCGAACACGATTTTGTCGGTGGTCGACAACCCGATCGGGCGCTCGCCGTCGAGCCAGATCGTCTGGAAGGCCGGCCGCTGCTCGATCGGAAGCGCGAAATTCTGCCGGAAGCGTTCGCGCCAGGCCGCGGCCGCGGGCAGGCGAGTCGGGTCCACGCCCATCGTTTCGAGATGCTCTGGCGTGGCACCGTGGAAATACTCGATGATGAGTTCGGTCTCCGGCAGCGTCATGGGGCGAACATTCAGAGTCATCGCGACCTCCCGGGCTGCGCAGTTATCCGACTGTCGCGCGCAAGCGGAACCGTGATCATAGATTGGCGCGTCTCCGATTCAATCGCGCCGCGCCGCGGGCCAGGGTTGCAATACAATCCGCCCGCGAAGCCCGGCGGCCCCGGCCATCGTCAAGAGATTGTTAAATCTGGCGCTGTAGTGTTCCGGCGCGTTTCGTGCGGGCTCGGGGGTGCTTGCGATGCGCCGCTCATCGTTGCAGGCATCGGGCTATCGGCTGAAAGGCCTCTGCGCGCGAAGTTTCGTGCGATTCGGAAGACGCCGGCCGCGATGACAAGCGCCAGCTACGCCGAAGTGAAGGTTTTGATTGTCGACGACAGTCGCACGATGCGCGCGTTGTTGCGGGCGATGCTTCAAGCGGTTGGAATAAAGCAGATTTATGAGGCGGCGGACGGCGAGTCCGGATTCGCCCATTTGGTCAATTGCAAGCCCGACATCGTCATCACCGATCTTTCGATGGAGCGGCTGGACGGGATCGCGTTCACGCGAAAGGTCCGGCAATCGGACAAAAGCCCGGATCCGTTCGTTGCGATCCTTATGGTGACGGGACACACGGAGCGCGCAAAGATCGAGGCGGCGCGGGACGCAGGCGTGACGGAATTTCTTGCAAAGCCGATCACTGCGCAGGGCCTGCTCGGACGCCTCGCCAAAATCGTCGACAGGCCGCGGCCGTTCGTTCGCTGTGACGCCTATTTCGGCCCGGACCGCCGGCGGCGCGCCGGAAATCCTCCCACCGGATTGCGCCGCCGCCGGGACGATCCCGGCCAAATCGTGGAGATCGACTGAGCGGCGCGCGGCATCGCCGGCGGTGTCGATTGTTAACATATTTCCGGTAATCCGGATGGGCGAATAAAAGCCGACGAAGCGGCAGGCAAGCAGAAAGCGTTGCTGGATGACACGGAATGGCTTGGCCATCGATAAGATTTAGGGCGATCCCGGGTGCGATGGATCGCAAGGCGCTCGAGAGCGCCTTGAAAGCGCATGAGCGCTTCCTGCAGCAATTGCCCAAGGGCAAGCGCGCGAGCCTTCTGCGTTGCGACCTGACGAATGCCGATCTGGAGGACCGCAACCTCGCCGAGGCCGACCTGACCGGGGCTACGCTTCGCGGCGCCAATCTGAAGTTCGCGAATTTCGAACGCGCACATCTTTATTGTGCCGATCTGGGCGATGTCGACGGCCGCCACGCGAATTTCACCCGCGCCGACATGCGCGGCGCCGTTCTCAAGAACAGCAATTTTTCCTTCGCCAAGCTGGATCATGCGGACTTTCGCGCCGCGCGGCTGGCCCAGACGAGCGCGCTAGGGAAATTCGAGATTATCGACCGCAACACCGCGGCCGATTGCGTGGACTTCAGCTATTGTTCGCTGCGCGGCGCATCGTTCGATCGCGCGAATTTGAAAGGCGCCAACTTCACAGGCGCGTTTCTTCACGGCACCACATTCAGGGGCGCGCGCGGCAGCGACGTCTGCTTCGAAAAAGCGGTTCTGATCGATGTCGATCTGAGCGATCTGCAGGTGCCCGCAGCCTCTCTGCAGAGCTGCATTCGATCTCCCGCTCCCGCAGCCCTCGCCAAGGTTCCGCATTTGCTCGTACGGCTCGAGGCGCATCAGCGCTGGATCGCGAGCGAAGCGCATTCCGGCTCCAGCGCCGTTCTCGACGGCGAGGATCTTCGACCGCTGGAAACGGGGATCGGAAAATTTCAGCTGACCGCGATCTCGGCGCGCAACGCCGTCGCTGTGGGCATGAACCTGTCCGGCGCACAGCTCCAGGGCGCCGATTTTGCCGGCGCCGATTTGCGGGATGTGAATTTCGAAGGCGCCGACTTGCGGGGAATAAACTTCCGCGACGCCAACCTTGCCCACGCCCGTTTCGAGTCGGCCGATCTCACGTCGCTGCGGCTAAAGTCGGGCGGAACACGGTCCTGCGATTTCACGGGAGCAAGATTTACGCAGAAGCAGCTTGCGAACGCGTTGCTCGAGACCGACGCCTTGGCCGGCTGACGCATCATCCCATCAACCGGTGCCCCAGGGCAGCAGCACGATCTTGCCGCCGAAGCCGCCTGCTTCGATGCGTTTGTGAACTTCTCGCGCGGCGGAGAGCGGCAGGCGGTCGATCACGACGGGATGGATTGCTCCCGCGCGCAGGAGATCGAACAAGGCGGCCATGTCGGCCTTGAACTCGTCCGGCTTTGCTTTTCGCCGCGCGGTGATGCTGTAGAATTCCGCGCTTCGGCCGCCATACAGAAAACTGAACATGCTCCATCGCTTGAGCCGCAGGAGCCCGAGTCCAGCGGATATCAGGCTCGCGCGTCCGATCGCCATGGTCTGAGCGCCATAGCCGACGAGCAAACCGCCGCGCGCGAGGCAGGCGAAGCTGCGTTTGAAATGTGCTCCGCCCATCGCATCGAACACGGCGTCGACGCCGCGTCCGCCTTTGCGCTTGGCCGTCAGCTTGCGCACGGCGCGGACGAAATCGCCCGCTTTGTAATCGATCGCCTCGGCGCCATAGCTCTTCACGATGGCCCTGTTCGCGGCCGAGCATGTGCCGATCGCGCGGAGTCCGAAATGGCGCCCGAGATCGAGCAGCGCAGTGCCGACCGTTCCCGAGGCGCCGATGACGAGGATCGTGGCGCCCGGCGCAAGCTTGCGATAGCGGGTGAGCATCTGGAACGCGGTGAGATAGGCGAGGGGGATGCAGACGGCTTCCGCCGGATCGATGCCTTCCGGTACGGGCACGAGATACCGCGCGGGTCGGATCGCAATTTGCGTGTAGCCGCCCACGACGCACAGATCGGCGACCACTTGACTCGTGCGCACTTCCGTCACGCCCGGCCCGGTTTTCTCGACAATGCCCACAAGATCATAGCCCGGCGTGAACGGCAGCGGCCCCTTGAAATCGGGATAACGACCGGTGCGGATGAAGCAATCGGTAAAGCCTGTGCCCGCCGCCAGCACCTTGATGCGGACCTCGCCAGCGCCCGGCTCGGGAACGACCTGTTCCTCCTTGAGCTCGAGAACCTCGGGGCCGCCAAAGCGGGAGACGCTTATGTATTGAAATGCCATGCGCGATTATAGCGGAATTCTTAGCGCCTGTCGTTCATGACGCCTCAAACCTCGCCGGAACCTGCGTTGACGACCGGCCACCCTCCCATTTGCGCAAGCCTCGCGTTTGCCAGCGCCAGCATCTGGGCCGGCGCGAGAGGCCATGCCGGATCGCTCCGCGAACCCGGAAACACCACATACTGGAAGGGGCCCGGAGGCGCGCCGTCGCCGTTTCGGGGATTTGGATTTGTTCCGCCCAGATTGACGGCAAGCCCGATGGCCATCTCGCCAAGCGGCGCGTCGTGAGGGCCGATATCGCCCACGATGGCGCAGCTCGTGCGTCCGTTGGTCAGATCGCGAACCATCGCCAGATCGCCCAGCGCGCCTGTTCCCTGGGTCTCGTAAAATGCGCCGGGGAATACCAAATAGGGCACAGAGCGGGCATCGAGATAGCGATGCGTGTCGGTAATCGGCTGCGTCTTGTCCAGCAACGAGGTCATGGCGACAAAGTATCCGGGGAACGGATCGCCCGCTTTTTGCACATAGGCGGATGTGGGGTTCAGCGGATCCGGCACCAGAACGGATTGCCACTGTCCGTGCGGATACCCGGCATTACCCAGCGCATCGAGCCCGGTGTTTTGCGGATTGTACGCATTCGGCGCGCCGTCGGCATCGATGGCGATGTTCGACGTCACATAGAAATAAGCCGTGGAATTTGGAACGCGATAGATATTCACGCCATGATAGGTCAGCCACGGCGCCGCCCCGTTATTTCCCGTTCCGGACATGTTTCGCACCTGCGATTGAAGCGCGATGGATTTGGCGACATCGCCGGTGGATTGCCGGATGCCGCTACGCTTTCCGAAGCAAACCTAGTTTTTTGCCGGGCTGCTGCTGCTTTGCGGTTCGGGCCCGGTCCCACGCAGGCTGACGAAGTTCTGCAACGTATCGAACCAGAACGGCGCGCCCAGGCTCACCGCAATCGTGGTGATGGCGCAGCCGATGATCCATGTTGTCACGTCGCCCGTCGGCGCGTTTGCCGCAGTGTGTAACGGAGCCCAGTGAACCCATATCGGGGTCAGATCGAATTGAGCGAGTCCCGACATCGCGCTGCTTTCGTTTGCCACGGCCTTCTCTGCGGCTGCCGTGAGCGTGCCGCAGCAATCCGGCTCGCTCCAGAGACCCCTCACGATAGCGATGGCGTCTATCTGGAAGACGAACGAAAGAACTGCCCCGATCGCAAGGCTGATATACTGAGAGAAACGCTTATAAATTCCCGACACCCTATCCATGCTTTGATCGAACCAGTGCTGAAGTCTCGTCTCGAAATCATCGAGACCGGTCTCACCCTCTCGAAGCAAGCTCGCCATAACCTTTTTGAACGGAGAATCCTTCATGCCCTGCACAGCCGTTTGCAGTGAGACCGCAGCTGCGGGGATTTGTCCCGTAACGTTCAGCACATGCAGTGCGGCCGTCGAAAACTGCTCGGCCGAAATGTAGGACGGAGTGCCTCCGGTCGGCGTTACGGCCGGATGCTTGATCAGCGAATTATAGAACTCCACTCCGTTCTGGCCTTCCACCATCATCGATTTGAGGCCGCTCACCAGCGTACTAGCTCGGAGCTTCAGCGCCGACGCCACGGCCTCCTGAACGGCGGTGACAATGAGCGATACGCCGAGAAACAGAAATGCCATCCCGATTGCGGTTTCCAGAGCGTGGCTGCCGAACATTTGATCCTCCTACGGGCTGTTGGATATCGTCGCGGTCAATCCAATTCGATTTCCCCAGCGCGCTTCGAGTTGCTGCAATGTGGCCACGCTGTTCGTCACGCCCATCCCGTTCGGCGGCATGTTCGTGAGGACCGCGCCGATGGCGACGCAGCCTTTCAACTGGAACGGCCAGTTCGCGCTATGGATCTCGCAAAGACTGCGTCCCTGCTGGCCCGCGGGAATCATGTCCGGCGTGCCGTAAATTCCCAGCGCGGGATTGTGAAACACGACCGTGGCGCCGTGCGCGGGCGATTGATAGGGCAGGAGCTGATAATCGCCCACGGGGATGCAGGAATGTCCCTCGAGATTGTTGTTCCATGGCTGCTCGCACGTCACGCAGAAGGAGGCACCGTCGATCGACATGTGTCCGAAAGTGCCGGTTGCATTCGACAGGGTGCTGTCTCGAACGATCTCCAGATTCATCGGCAATCCCTCAAATGGTCGGTCATGAACAAGCTCTCCCCAGTGCGGCCGAACTCGCGCGCGACTTACCGCGGGCGCAAGCGTCTTCGTTCCGCCCGAACCCGAAAATCGCGGTACCCGCACGCACAAATTTCGGAAAAGTTACGCCCGCTTCGACAAGCGATACTGCCATGACCACTGCAATCGTTGCAATGGTAAAAGTATCGACGCTCAATTCTGGATTGTGGAGCCAAGACCTTCAAAGACTCCGGGCGATCGTTTGTGCCGCTCAGCTCTTCTCGACTTCAAACCCCGCGTCCCGCCAGGCCGTCATGCCGCCGTCGAGTGCGGTGGCGCGGGTGAAACCGAGTTCGCGCAGCGTGGCCGCCGCGAGCGTGGAGATTTTTCCGAATTCGCAGACCGTGACGATGCGCGAGGTGGGATCGGGGAATTCGTCGTTGACGCGCAGCTCGAGCTGGCCGCGCGGCAAATGACGCGCGACAGGAATATGTCCGGACGCAAACGCATCCTTCTCGCGCACATCGAGCACGATGAGATCGTTCGGACGCCGCGCGAGTTGCGCCCGCAGGGCATCAAGCGCGACGAAGGGCACGGCAGCGGCGGCGTCCGCCAGCAACTGCGTCACGGATTTGGCGCCGCTCATGTTGACGCGAAGCGCTTCAGTCAGATGCGTGGGAGCGGACAGGTTCAAGGTTCGCATCATTTCGACAAATTCCGCCCGTTCCTTTTTCTGCAGGCGCGGATTGTCGGCCAGCTCGGCGCCGATGGTCGAATGGCTGCGGCCTTTGTAGTCGTGCGCGGGATAGACCATCAGGGCAGGGTCCAGGTTCAGGAGCCGGCCGAACAGGCTGTCGTAGAGCGCATCGGGATCGCCGGTCGGGAGATCCGTGCGCCCCGTGCCGCCGATTAGGAGCGTGTCGCCCGTGAAGGCGCGATCGGTCGTCATCAGGCACATCGAGTCGCGCGTATGTCCCGGCGTGTGCAGCGCGGTGAGGCGCAGATTGCCGATCGCCAGCATGCAGCCGTCGTCGAGCCGTAGATCGGCATACGGTGCTGGGCTGTCGCGGTGCATGACGACGGGAACGTTCAGCATTTTTCCCAGCCGATGCGACGCCGAAAAATGATCCGCATGGGTATGCGTATCGATGATGTAGCGGATCGTCAGTCCGTCGCGCGCGGCGATGCCGCGGTAGCGGTCGATCAGGTGAATTTCGGGGTCGATCAGCGCGCCCGCAAACGTCTCCGGGCAACCGATCGCATAGGATTGGCATCCGCCGACGACAAACTGCTCGAAAATCACGCCGCGCCCCCATTTCCCCGCGAAATGATCGGCCCGCGAATTCTAAAATGCAAGCAGGTGTGCCGGCGTGTGGATCGATGCGGCGTATCCGGATTAATGTGTTGCAGCAATGATCGGACGGTGCGCGGCGATACGGACTTCCTTATCCGCCGCCGGTTCGAACCACGATGATGACCAACGCGAGCCACAGACATGCTCCGGGAACGGTTTCGATTCCGGCGCGTGCGCCGAGTCGCCGAATGCCGTCGACCGATGGCTTGGCAATTCTCACCCAGGTTTCCGCCGGATTGATCATCTGCGTTGTTCCCGCGCTCAGTTCGGCAAGAGCCTTGCGATGCGCGCGATCTCGTCCTTGATCTGCAGCTTGCGTTTCTTCAGACGCGCAAGCATCAGCTCGTCGCACGCACCGGCTTGAGCGAGGCTCGCAATGGCGTCGTCCAGATCGCGATGGCGTTGTGCGACCTCCACCTGGCGGATGCGCAGTGCATCCACGCTTTCTTCAAACGCGGTGGGACGGCCGGTTTCGGCCGCAATCGGTTCGGACGGAATGGAACGAAGCTCGCGCCGGAAACCCGGCTCGTCATGGGAACGCATGGCACCACCCTTGCGAATGTGTCTCTGCTTCCCTATCGGTGCCCCACCGATCCCGCTCGTAACGCACGATTCGAGTCGATGTTATCGTTAATAAAGTATTAATATGCTCAAAAAAGAGTTAATGTCAAGCGAATCCATCCGGGTGCGGACGATTACCGCGGGAACCGCATTTCGATCACGAGCTGGCTCTCTCAATTGCGCGGATCATTGCCCAATCAGATTGGAGGCGACCGCGCCGCCAACGCGTCGATTGAACATCCGCTGCTTTACCCGGCTCACAAACGCTTTTTCAAAGAAACTCGAAAATCACGCGTTTTCCGTCGCGCTCCACTACATGCACTATAACTTCTGCCGCATTCACAAAACGCTTCGCGTGACCCCTGCAATGGCCGCTGGCGTCACGGATCGGGTTTGGGATATGTCTGACATTGCGGCGCTGATCGCGGCTCGGGAAGCGCCGGTAGCGAAACGCGGGCCGTACAAGAAGAAGGCGGCATGATAAACGGTCATATGATTGCGGCTTCGGTAATTACGGTCCTCGCTGCACTTCAGAATGCGAATTGTCACGCCGCAGGCATCTATTCAGACCACCCATGTTCGGAGGTCACGGTCTCGGGCAAGATAACAAAAAAGCTATTTGCCGAGGGCACACGAGAGGTTGTTGGCCTTATGGTGGAATTAGATAACGGGCAAATTGCGGAGGTGGAAATCCCGAAGTACAATGATTTCGCGGTATCTGCTGGTGCCGTAGCAGAGCTGGATCGTCTCGTAAAGAACGGCCCCAACGTAAAGTTTAAGGCCATTCCCGTTCCATGTGATGGCACGATGGCACTGCTGGACCTGTTACCGTGAATCAAATTTCAAAATGCGTCACTACCAATTTCTGACATCACTTGACAACCTCGATAAGTGGCTGCTGGCATCGAGTCCCGCGTTCAGGAATTCGGTGATATTGTGAAAGCGGGAATGGGAAATCGAGAGACATGAAAATCGAAGGCCATTGTCATTGCGGCAAGATCAGCTACGAGGCCGAGATCGATCCGGAGAGGGTCGTTATTTGCCATTGCACGGACTGTCAGGGCAACTCCGGCGCACCCTATCGGGCCAATGTTCCGGCTGCGGCCGAGAATTTCAAACTGCACGGGCAACCGAACATCTATGTCAAGACCGCCGACAGCGGCAATAAATTTGCGGTGGCGTTCTGCGGCGATTGCGGCTCGGCTCTATACTCGGCAAGGGTCGAAAACCCACCTGTTTTCAACCTACGGCTTGGAGCGGTAAAGCAGCGCGCGCAACTCACACCGAAAGCTCAGTTTTGGTGCGGCTCTGCGATGCCTTGGGTCCTGGACATCAGCCGCATTCCCCAGTCTCCGGACCAGACGCGTCCGGTTCGGAAATCGACAAGCGCAAACTGACCCGCCGGCGACTATCCGAATCAATCAGGATGGTTTCTTCGGCGCTGCGATGCGCACTTCGAAAAGCAGCGGCCAGTCCTTGCCGGTGAGGAACAGCCGGTCGTGAAGCTTGTCATAAGCGATGCCGTTGGGAACGGCCTCGCGATCCGTGGCGCCCACAATCGCCACGAGGTTGGAAACGTCGAGCCATCCTTTCACCGCGCCGGTTGCTGGATCGATTCTGGCGATGCGATCCGTCAGCCAGATATTGGCGAGGATTTCGCCTTTCACATATTCGAGCTCGTTGAGGCGCTCGACCGGCACCCCCTCGGCCGTGACGCGGAGCCGGCGAGACACCGTCAGCGTGTTCGGATCGAGAAAGCGCAAATCCGGCGTGCCGTCCGACAGGATGATGTTGCGGCCGTCCTGGGTCATGGCCCAGCCTTCGCCGTCATAATGGAATTCGCCGAGGCGGTGGAAATCCTTGAGCTGCCAGCGAAAGCCAATTCCGCCGCGCCAGGTGACGCTCACAAGCTCGTCTTTCCAGTCGACGATCCCTTCGCCGAACAGTCCCGGCGGAATCAAAACGCTGCGCAGCACCTTGCCGGTGGCAAGTTCGACGGCACGGATGGTGGATTGGCCTTCGTATCCCGTGCTTTCGTAGAGTAGCCCGTCGCGATACAGCAGGCCTTCGGTGAAGGCGTGCGGATCGTGGGGATAGGTTCTCACGATTTGGACCTGCGCGACCGGCAGTTCGGCGCGCGCGGCAGCGCTCGCGAAGAACCATATCGCGCAACAGACAAGAGAGGCTCGCATTTTCGTCATCGGATTGGCCGCTTGTGGACGCCGGTGGTCGTTTCCGTTCAATCTCTACGGGGTGATGCGGGAAAAAGGAATACCGACGATGTTAAAGCACTGGCGGATTGGCTTGGCGATCCTGGTGGCCTTTGGGATCGGTCAACTGAACCCCATCGGGTTCGCGTATTGGAAGATCGCGGAATGGAAGCTGCCGCAGATCCGTGCCGAGAGCCTCGCGCATCCCACGCCGTTCGAAAGCATCGCGCGAGCCAAATGGGTGGGCGAGACGGCGAACACGATCGCGTTCAACGACATCAATCATAACGCACCCGTGCACATCCTGATCATTCCCAAGAAGCGCTACGACACCATCCTCGATGCGCCGCCCGAAATCGTCGCGGAAATGGTGGGGCTGGCGGTGAAGCTCGCGCGCCAGAACCATATCGACCAATCCGGATTCCGCCTGGTGATCAACACCAATCCCCAAGGCGCGCAGACGGTCTACCATCTGCACATGCATCTGTTGGGCGGCAGACAGATGCATTCCTACGATTAGCGTCCGCGAAGCCTGTCCGCGTTCATCCCGCGCGGGCGAGGGGAGTCTCCCGCACGGAGCGGCTTGCGGGAAAGCGCGCGGTCGCCGTCGTGCCGTGGTTCGGCTTGCTCGTGACCGACAGTTCGCCGCCATGCAGTTCCATCAGCGATTTGCAGATGGGAAGCCCGAGGCCCGTGCCTTCATGCCTGCGCGCCAGTTTGGAATCGATCTGGCCGAAGGGCGAAAGCGCGATGGCCAGTTCCGCCGCGTTCATTCCGATGCCGGTGTCCTCGACGGAGAGGCAAATGCGACCGCCCGCGTCGCACGCGGTGCGCACCGTGACGCGACCGCCGTCCGGCGTGAATTTCACGGCGTTCGACAGGAAATTGAGAAGCAGCTGCTTGACCACGCGCGCATCGGCGCGCAGCGGCGGCACCGCCGGCCCGGGCTCGAACGCGAGCGCGATGCGGGCCGCCTCGGCGCGTCCGCGCACCAATATCAGGCAACCGTCGACGAGGGCAGGCAGATCGACAAGCGATTCCCGCAATTCCAGCTTGCCGGCTTCGAGTTTCGAGAGATCGAGCACGTCGTTGATGAGCGCCAGCAAATGTTCGCCGCTGCGACGGATGTCGTGCGCGTATTCGACATATTTTGGAATCGTCGCGCCGAACATTTGACCTTCGATGATCTCCGAGAAGCCCAATATGGCGTTGAGCGGCGTGCGCAATTCGTGACTCATATTGGCGAGGAATTCGGTCTTGGAACGATTGGCGAAATCGGCCGCGCGCCTCGCTTCCGCCAGCGCAATTTCCTGGCGCTTGAGATCGTCGGTGTCGATCAGGAGGCCGATGCCGAGGAGCGGGTTGCCGTCCGCGTCCCGGTCCTTGACGTCGAAGTAGAATTTGATCCAGCGGTGACCGTCGGGCTGAATCATGCGCAGATCGATGGAGCTCGCATGCGCCGTATTTTCCGCGTTGCGAAAAAATGCGCTTGCGGCGCCGCGGTCGGCCTCGACGAACAGCCGGAGCCATTCGCCTCCTATCTGCCCGAGCGTTTCCTCGCCGACCAGCGCGGCCAGTTCCGGCGATATCCAGAACGACTGATCCTTGTAGTTATATTCGAACACGCCCGCATGCGCGGCGCGCAGCGCCAATGCGAGACGCTGGGACGCCTGGCCTGCTTCGTCG
>JBEKDC010000028.1:0-19828 GCA_050014535.1 Rhizomicrobium sp. | reverse complement strand
GGCAAAAGACGCATTAATCTTCGCGTCCCGAGCAGAGGATGAGAGCCATGACCGGCAAGGATATCGCCATCGACACCCCGGACGGCCGCTTTGGCGCCTATCTGGCTGCCCCATCCGCCGGCAGCGGACCCGGGATCGTCGTCATCCAGGAGATTTTCGGCATCAACGGTTTTGTACGCGCCGTCACAGATGGCCTGGCGGCACGGGGCTATTTCGCGCTCGCACCCGACCTGTTCTGGCGTCTCGAACCCAATGTGCAGCTCACCGACAAGAGCGAAGCCGATTGGAAGCGCGCATTCGATCTGATGGGCCGCTTCGACGCTGCCAACGGCGTGAAGGATATCCAGGCCACGATCACCCATTTGCGCAGGCAACCTGGCTGCACAGGCAAGGTGGGGGCTGTCGGGTATTGCCTGGGCGGATTGCTCGCCTATCTCACCGCCGCGCGAACCGATTGCGACGCGTCCGTGGGATATTACGGCGTGAACATTCAGGAGATGCTGGGCGAGGCAAGAAACATCGCGAAGCCCCTGATGCTGCATATTGCCGGCAAGGACCAGTTTGTTCCGCCGGCGGCGCAGGCGAAAATCATCGACGGTCTCAAGGGCAATACCCATGTCACAATCCACGTCTATCCCGAGATGGATCACGCGTTCGCGCGCGACGGCGGCGATCATTACGATCGCGCCAATGCCGAGCTTGCCAATGGCCGCACCTCAACCTTTTTCCGTCAACATCTGAGTTGAACCATGAAAGCCATTCGATTTTCGAAGACCGGCGGGCCGGAAGTTCTTACCCTAGAAGAAACCGAACTTCCGCCTCCCGGACCGGGACAAGTGCGCGTGCGCCACACCGTCATCGGCGTCAATTTCATCGACACCTATCATCGCTCGGGACTTTATCCCGTTCCGCTGCCATCGGGCCTCGGCCTCGAAGCAGCCGGCACCGTCGACGGCTTGGGCGAAAATGTCAGGACGCTGAAAATTGGAGACCGTGTCGCCTATTGCTCTGGTCCTCTCGGCGCTTACGCCGAAGCCAACAACGTGCCCGCCGACCGTGTCGTGAAACTTTCCGGGTCAGTCAGTGACGAAATCGCAGCAGCTTCGCTTCTCAAGGGCATGACGGCGCAATATCTCCTCAAGCGCACCTATGCGCTGAAACGCGGAGAGACGATCCTGTTCCACGCCGCGGCCGGCGGCGTGGGTCTCATCGCGTGCCAATGGGCAAAGCATCTGGGTGCGACTGTTATCGGCACGGTAGGATCGGATTCGAAAATCGCGCTCGCCAAAGCCAATGGCTGCGATCACGTGCTCAACACGCGCGAGAGCGACTGGCCCAAGAAGCTGCGCGAACTAACAGGCGGCAAAGGCGTTCCGGTCGTCTACGACTCCATCGGCAAGGACACATGGATCGGTTCGCTGGATTGCCTCGCAGTCCGCGGGCTGATGGTCAGCTTCGGCAATTCGAGCGGCGCCGTGCCGGCGTTCGAGCTGGGCATATTGAGCGCCAAGGGCTCCCTTTATCTGACACGTCCGACGCTGATGAGTTACACGCGTGATGCGCAGGAACTGCAGGCGACCGCCGACGACCTGTTCGAAGTTATCGGCTCAGGTGCGGTAAAGATCGCCGTCCATCAACGCTTCAAACTCGCCGAAGCTCGGCAAGCACACGAAGCGCTGCATTCGCGCGAGACAACGGGCGCGACGGTCCTGATCCCGTGAAGCGTCGCTATTCTGCGGCTTCGCGTAGATAGATCGAGCGCACCGGCCGCTCCAAGACTCGATTCAGCATCGGCACGAAGGCCTCGAGCGGCATCGTGTCATAGGCCGGATCGAACGCGTTCTGGTCGTGGCGCGCGCAGAACGCGGCAGTACGCTCGAACGCCGGGTGGCCGCGAAATTTGTCGCGCATATTACGATCGAGTCCGCCGAACTGGAAGAAGTAGTACCCCTGGAAGATGCCGTGATGCTCGACCATCCAGTGATTCTCTTCGGAGACAAACGGCTTCAGAATGGCGGCACCGATATCGGCGTGATTGTGGGAACCGAGCGTGTCGCCGATGTCGTGCAGCAGCGCGCAGACCACATATTCCTCGTCCATGCCGTCGCGATGGGCGAGCGTCGCCGCCTGTAGGGAGTGAGTCATGCGATCGACCGCGAAGCCGCCGCAATCGCCTTCCAGCAGTTTCAGATGCGCGAGCACGCGCTCGGGCAAACCCTTGTTGAAGGCTTGGGCTGCCACGAAAATCTTGGCCCAATCCTCCTGAGTGCCTTGGGTCATGGCATGAAATTGCGCGCGATCGGTGGGATGCTCGGTCATGGCAGTCTCCGCGGTTCTTTGGCCGGCATTTTCAGCGCCCGCCGTGCCCGGGTCAATGCCGGCCTGAACCGCCTGCCGCGCCATCCTTCACGGACCAACGAGGCCGTTTCGCTGGGCGTCCGGTCAGGACCGCGGCAGCCGTCGCCGGCAATTCGCGCTCAGGTATTCATGCTTTCGAAGAAATCGGCATTGGTCTTCGAGCTGCGCATCTTGTCGAGCAGGAACTCGATCGCGTCGGTCGTGCCCATGGGCGCGAGAATCCGGCGCAATACATGCGTCTTGGCGAGCGTGGCCTTGTCCAGCAGCAACTCGTCCTTGCGGGTGCCCGATTTGAGAATATCGATGGCCGGGAACACGCGCTTATCGGCAACCTTGCGGTCGAGAATGATTTCCGAATTGCCGGTGCCTTTGAACTCTTCGAAAATCACCTCGTCCATGCGGCTGCCGGTGTCGATCAGCGCGGTCGAGATGATGGTGAGCGAGCCGCCTTCTTCGATATTGCGCGCTGCGCCGAAAAAGCGCTTCGGCCGCTGCAGCGCATTGGCGTCCACGCCGCCCGTCAGCACCTTTCCCGATGACGGGATGACGGTGTTGTAGGCGCGGCCGAGGCGCGTGATGTTGTCCAGCAGAATGATCACGTCACGCTTGTGCTCGACCAGGCGCTTCGCCTTCTCGATCACCATTTCCGCAACCTGGACGTGCCGCGACGCCGGCTCGTCGAAAGTTGAGGAAATGACCTCGCCCTTCACGGTGCGCTGCATGTCGGTGACTTCTTCCGGACGCTCGTCGATCAGAAGCACGATCAGATAGCATTCCGGATGGTTCGCGCTGATGGCGCGCGCGATGTTCTGCATCATGATCGTCTTGCCGACGCGCGGCGGCGCCACGATCAGGCAGCGTTGCCCCATGCCCTGGGGGGCGACGATGTCGATGACGCGGCCGGTCTTGTCTTTGATGGTGGGATCGGCGAGCTCCATATTGAGCCAGCGCGTCGGATAGAGCGGCGTCAGATTGTCGAAATGGACCTTGTGCTTGATCTGCTCGGGGTCCTCGAAATTGATCGTGGAGACCTTGAGCAGCGCGAAATAGCGCTCGCCGTCCTTCGGCGACCGGATCGGGCCCTCGACCGTATCGCCGGTGCGAAGACCGAAGCGACGGATTTGCGACGGGCTGACATAGATGTCGTCGGGCCCGGCGAGGTAGTTGGATTCGGGAGAACGCAGAAAGCCGAAGCCGTCCTGCAGCGTCTCCACAACCCCTGTGCCGGTGATTTCGACGTTTCGTTCCGCGAGCTCTTTGAGGATCGCGAACAGCATGTCCTGCTTGCGCATGGACGATGCGTTCTCGATCTCCAGTTCTTCAGCAAAAGCGAGCAGATCGGTGGGGGATTTGGACTTTAAATCCTGCAGTTTCATGGCCTGCAGGCCGGATTGCACTGTCATGGGGGATTACACCTGGAACTAAGCCTTCGGGGAGTTTGTCCGTGCCGCCCGCCGGTGCCCAATTGGGCGTGCAGGCGAGGTCATCGACGGAGATAGGTCACGCGCCGCACCGGTCTTTGACCGGCCCAACCCGCACCTGTAAGCGCGAGCCGTCTGCGGCGTGAATGGGGAACTAAACCCTTATAACCCGATTTCGTGCCGTTGCAAATGGCAAATCAACCGGTTCCGAACGGCTTGACGACCGCCAGGATCACAATCGCGACCATCAGCAGCGCCGGAACCTCGTTCCAGATCCGGTAGAACCGGGCTGAGCGGGTGTTGGCGTCGCGCGCAAATGCCTTGAGGGTCATCGCGTCGAAGCCGTGGATGGCGCTCATCGCGATCACCAGGGCGAATTTGGCATGGAACCAGCCTTCATGCCACGCGCCGGTGATGAAGGAGAGCGTCAGGCCCAAGATCCACACCGCGATCATCGATGGATTGATGATGCCGCGCATCAGCTTGCGCTCCATCACCTTGAAGCGTTCCGATTCCGGGGTCCCCGGCGTCGTCTCGCAATGATACACAAACAGCCGCGGCAGATAGAGCAGTCCCGCCATCCAGGCGATCACCGCGATGATGTGGAAAGCCTTGATCCAAAGATAGAACGACTGAGAATGCAAAATTGTCGTCACGGAGTTCCCTCCCGGTAACCGCAGCGAATGGACGCTACCGGACATATCCGGCCCTGTCCGCATGTCACGGGTTCTGAACTTCGAACCGAGCGCTCGACCAGATCGGCCAGCGCTTCGATGAATTCCGGCCGCGTCCCGACCGTCGCCACGCGCAGATAATCGCGCACGCCGCATCGCCTTGCTAGTGTCGCATACTCGATATCGAGCTCGACCAGCGTCTCGGAATGCTCCGAAACAAATGCGATGGGTGCCACAATCAGCGCTTTGCCTTCCGCACCAGCGCGCCGAATCTCGGCATCCGTTGCCGGCCCGATCCATTCGAGCGGCCCGACACGGCTCTGGTAACAGATCGACCAATCCAAATCGGCCACGCCCAGAGCCTCCACGATTGCCGCCGCCGAGCGCTCCACCTGCCACCGATACGGATCGCCTCCCGCCACCGTGCGTTCGGGCAGCCCATGCGCGGACAGCAGCAACCGATAAAACAAGCCCGGCTTTGCCTTCGCATAAGTCTCGCGGATGAGGGCTGCGACCGCCGTGATGAATCCTTCGGCCCAAGGATAGCAACACACTCGCGATTGCGGTGCGTCGATTGCGCCTGCGGCCTCGCTCCACGCAAGTTCGGACGACCCTGACGTGGTGGTGGAGAATTGTGGATAGAGCGGCAACCGCACCACATGCTCCGGCTTCCAGGTCGCGACGTCGCGCGCCGCCTCATCGGTGAAGGGCTTCCAGCAGCGCATCGCAATGAACGCACGAGCCTCATGACCGCGCGCCGCCAGCACCTGCTCCAGCGCGGTCGCCTGCGCCTGGGTTTCCTCCAGGATCGGCGAGCGGCCACCAAGTTTGGCGTATATCTCGCGGGCTATCGGTGCCCGCCGTTTCGCTATGAATTGCGCCAACGGTTTCCGCAAGAAGCCTGGCAGCGAAATGATGGCGGGATCCGAAAACAGATTTGTCAGAAACGGTTCGACCGCATCGGGACTATCGGGACCCCCGAGATTGTAGAGCACCACCGCGAGTTTCAACGCGCGGCCCTCACTCGTGCCACCAATTCGACGACGTGCTCGACCGGTATCTCCGGCACTACGCCATGGCCGAGGTTGAAAATAAATCGAGTGCCCTGCGTCGCCGTCAACAAATCGTCCACAGCCTGCGCAAGTGGGGACCCGCCGGCCAAAAGCACCAGTGGATCAAGGTTTCCTTGAAGCGCAACGGTTTTCCCCAAAGTGTCCACTGCCCAGGAGATCGGCACCGCCGTATCGACAGATACTGCGTCAACACCAGTCTCGGCGGCGTATCGTTCATAACCGAGCAATGTCGCCGCTCGTGGAAACCCTATGATTCTCGCGTTCGGATGCGCGGCACGCACTTTTTCAACAACGCGTTTCGTCGGCGCTATTATCCAATTCGCAAAAGCCCGCGCAGGCAACCCGCTCGCCCAGCTGTCAAAAATCTGCACCGCATCCGCTCCCGCATCGATTTGCCGGATCAGATGCACAGCTGCACAATCTCCAAGAATGTCCAACAACGCCGAAAAAGTTTCAGGATTTCGATATCCCCACAGCTTTGCAGCTCGTTGATCGCTTGAGCCTTTGCCTTCAGCCATATATGTCGCAAGCGTCCATGGGGCGCCGGCAAACCCCAGGAGTGCGGTGCCATGATCAAGTTTTGAGCGCACCAACTCCAACGCCTCATAAACCGGCGCAAGCTTGTTTGCCCAGACATCATTTCTCAATTCCAGGCCAACCGGCGAATCGATAGGATCGAGTGACGGACCCTCGCCATCCTCGAACCGAACATCCTTTCCCAGTGCGAAAGGAACAACGAGGATATCGGAAAACAAAATCGCTGCATCGAAGCCAAATCGCCGGATCGGCTGCAGAGTCACTTCGCCAGCCAACTCCGGCGTCATGCACATCGTCCAGAACGAACCGGCCTTCGCGCGAGTTTGCCGATACTCGGGAAGATATCGCCCGGCCTGCCGCATCAGCCAGATTGGGGGCGGTTTCAAAACCGCACCATCCAGGACGCTTAACAGTTTCGTGCTTTCATTTAACTTCAAAACTAAAGACTCCCTTGAATCTGATGTAGATGATGCTGGGGCTGTGAGCTGTTGAATAGTGAGTGGATGACATTTCCTGTAAGCTGCAAGGCATTGAGATTCAAGGATATAGCATATTCGCCGCGCGCGGCATTGTATCGGCTATCTTGCCGAAACCGGGGACAGAACAGTGCAGCGAATGCAGGCTAGGGGATTGTGCCTACGCAAATGTCCCGATTGGGGATAGAACAGCCATAAGGAGGACAATTTGTGAGTTCGCCATTCCACCTTCACCTTGTGTCCGATGCGACGGGCGAAACGCTCAACGCGATCGCAAAAGCCGCCTGTGCACAATTCGAAGGCGTGGAAGTTCAAGATCATTTCTATGCCCTCGTGCGCAGCCAGCGCCAATTGCAGCGCGTCATGGAGCAGATCCGGCTGAATCCCGGGCTGGTGTATTTTACCCTTGTCAATCAGGAGCTGCGGCGCGAACTGGAATCGTTTTGCGCGCAACAAGGATTGCCGTGCCAGGGCGTTCTCGATGCGCCGATCGCGATGATGCGCCAATTTCTTGGGGCCGCCGAGAGCCATCGGCCGGGTGGGCAACATGAAGTCGATCAGCGTTACTTGCAGCGCATCGAAGCGCTTAATTACACGATTGCGCATGACGACGGCCAGGCCACCGATATGCTCAACGATGCGGACGTCGTGCTGGTAGGAGCGAGCCGCACGTCGAAAACGCCGACCTGTGTATATCTTGCGATACGAGGTATCCGTGCCGCCAATGTTCCCATCGTTCCCGGCATCCCGTTGCCCCAGCATTTGTTGGCCGCGAGGCGTCCTTTGATCGTAGGCCTGTGGGCATCTCCCGATCGGCTCATTCAGGTGCGCCGCAATCGTCTCAACACGCTGGGCGAAGTGCGCGACACAAGCTATGTCGATGTCGACAGCGTGCGGGCCGAAGTGAATGCGACACGCAATCTTTTCGAAAGCAATGGATGGGCGGCAATCGACGTTTCCCGCAGGTCCGTCGAGGAGACGGCAGCGGCGGTCATGAATCTCCTGGCGGAACGGCAGGAGAAGCCTGCATGACATCGCTCATTCTGGCATCGGGAAGCGTCGTTCGTGCACGCCTTCTCTCGGCGGCCGGGGTCCCGTTCGACATCGTTCCGGCGCGGGTGGATGAAGACGCCGTGAAAGAGGCTCTCCTCGCGCAGAATACCCCGCTACGCGGCATAGCCGACGCCTTGGCCGAACTGAAGGCGGTGCGCGTCTCAGCTTCCAATCCCGGCATGTTCGTCCTTGGCGCTGACCAGATACTCGTTTTCCAAAATGAACTAATCAGCAAAACCGTCAGCGTCTCTGATGCACGCGTGTTCTTGAGGAGATTACGTGGCCGCAAGCATGAACTGATCAGTGCGGCAGTTTTGGCCAAAGACGGAGCCCCGTTTTGGCGCCACGTGGACAGCTCCGTGCTGACGATGCGAGATTTTAGCGATAAGTTCCTCAATGACTATCTCGCGCAAGAGGGCGAGGCCGTGCTCGGCTCAGTCGGTTGCTACCACCTCGAGGGTGCCGGCGCGCAACTGTTCGCGACAATCAAAGGCGACTATTTCTCGATTCTCGGACTCCCGCTTGTTCCGTTGCTTGCGGCATTGCGCGATCAAGGCGTGATATCATCATGAGCATTTCTGGCAGAGCCAATGTTGCCGGTGTGGTGGGCTGGCCTGTGAGCCACTCGCTATCGCCGCGGCTGCATGGTTTCTGGCTGCGGGAACATGGCATTGACGGCGCTTATGTGCCGCTCGCGGTGCCGCCGGAGTCCTTCGCGACGTCGCTCAATGGTCTTCGCCTGGCAGGATTTATGGGTGTCAACGTCACCAACCCGCATAAAGAGGCGGCCTTCGCGCTTGCCCACAAAGTCGACGACTCCGCGAGACTGGCAGGCGCTGCGAACCTTCTGGTTTTCCGCGAAGGAAAAGTCGAGGCGCGCAACACCGACATTGAAGGCTTCGCGGCGAGCGTTTCGGAGGCTTTGGGTGGTGAAGCTCTGCGCGGCCGAAACGTTGCGGTACTGGGTGCGGGTGGCGCGGCGCGCGGCGTGCTTCTGGCCCTCGACGAACTTGGCGCGCGCGAGATCCGGGTTGTCGCGCGAAATGTCTCGCGCGCCGCTGCCTTGGTCGATCAACTGCGTCCGGCAATATCCGCAAAGCTCGTCTGTTCATCGTGGGCGGATTGGCAGGCCGCGGCGGCGGACGTTGCACTGCTTGTCAACGCCACCAGTGGAGGACTCGCAAGCAAGCCCCCTCTGAATCTGTCGCTCGATCCGTTGCCCGAGAGCGCCTCCGTTTGCGATATCGTTTACAATCCGTTGGAAACGCCACTCCTCAAAAATGCAATGGTGCGGGGTCATCGCACGATCGATGGACTCGGCATGCTGATGCACCAGGCGGTACCCGCTTTCGCCGCGTTCTACGGCGTGACGCCGCGTGTGACTGAGGCCTTGCGCACGGAACTCGAGAAGGCGCTTCGCGATGGCGGCTGAGCGTCCCTATCTCGTGGGACTCACGGGCTCGATCGGCATGGGCAAGACCGAGACGGCGAAAATGTTCGCGCGCCTCGGCCTACCGGTTTACGACGCCGATGCCGCTGTCCATCGGCTCTATGAAGCCGGTGGGGCTGCGGTGCCGCTTATCGCACAGGCATTTCCCAGCACCGTCATCGACGGACGCGTGGATCGCGCGGAACTTACCAAGCGGGTGACGACCGATAAGGATGCGTTCAAGGCGCTCGAAAGTATCGTCCACCCACTGGTCGGTCGTCAGCAACGCGAATTTTTGAAACAGGCCGCCGAAGCGGGCGCCGAACTGGTGGTCCTCGATATTCCACTCCTTTTCGAGACAGGCGGGCATGCGCGCGTGGATGCGGTCGTGGTTGTGTCGGCGCCTCACGACGTTCAGAGGGCTCGGGTGCTGCAGCGACCGGGAATGACGCCGGACAAACTCGATCACATTCTCTCGCGCCAGGTTCCCGATGCAGAAAAGCGTGCACAAGCGCATTTCGTGGTTGAGACCGAGCACGGCCTGGATCACGCTTTCGAGCAGGTGAAGAACATCGTGGCGGCGCTGCATATGCGCCGACTGGCGCAAAGGGGCAAGGATGCGTGAGATCGTGCTCGATACGGAGACAACCGGCCTCGACCCGGCCGACGGTCATCGCATCATCGAGATCGGTTGCGTCGAGTTGATGGATCATCTGCCGACGGGCGTCACGTTCCAGCGCTATCTCAATCCGGAACGCCTGGTGCCGGTGGAATCCCAGCGCGTGCACGGCATTACCGACGAACAGCTGGCGGACAAGCCGCTGTTCGCCCAGATCGCAGACGAACTGCACGAATTTCTCGGCGATGCGCCATTGGTGATTCACAATGCGAGCTTCGATCTCAAATTTCTCAATTCGGAGTTCCACCGGCTTTCGCGACCCCCGATCCCGCTTGCGCGTGCTATCGACACCATCGAGATCGCCAAGGCGAAAATTCCGGGCGCACGTTATTCGCTCGATGAATTGTGCAAGCGGTTCGGAATCGATCTTTCGGGGCGCACGAAACACGGTGCGTTGCTCGACGCGGAACTGACCGCACGCGTTTATCTGGAACTGGTCGGCGGCCGGCAAACACGGCTCAAGCTGGCGCCGAAAGACCGCGAAGCCGGCGCACCTCATGAGGAAGAAGCCCGCGCTGCGCGCCTACGGCCGCATGAATTGCCTCAGCGCCTCAGCCTGGTCGAAGCGGAGGCGCACACGGCCTTTGTGGCAGGCGAACTGGGCAGCGACGCAATCTGGAACTGGCAGTAAGCGCGGATGTACACGCTCTATTATTCCCCGAGTACGGCGAGCATGACCGTTCACTGGATGCTGATCGAACTCGCAGTCCCGTTCGAACTCGTTCTGGTCGATTTCGAAACCAAGGCGCAAAAATCGCCAGAATTTCTGCGCGTCAATCCGAGCGGTCATGTGCCGGTCCTCGTGATCGACGATGTGCCTTATACCGAATGCGCGGCGCAGATGATGTTGCTGGCGGAGCGCCATCCTGCTGCGAATCTGTCGCCTGTGGTCGGCACTGCCGAGCGCAGCTCGTATTTGCAGACGATGTTCTATCTGGCCAACACGTTGCAGCCGGCGTACCGGAGTTGGTTCTATCCCGAGGAAGCTGCGGGTGTCGATAATATCGATGCTGCCAAGATTCAGGCGCGCACCAAAATCGAACTGGTGTGGGCGCGGCTCGATGCGAAATTTGAAGACGGACGCCGCTTTCTGCTTGGAAAGAACCTGACCGCCGCGGATTTTCTGGCGACAATTTTGATGCGCTGGTCGCGCAACATGCCACGGCCGGCAACCGAATTTCCGAACCTCGCAGCATATATCGGCCGTATGCGCGCGATGCCGTCGCTGCGCGAAGTGCATCTTCGCGAGAAACTCACGGATTGGATTGACGGCTAGGCTTTAAACCATCTGTGGATTGGCGCCAGGCTGTGGCTGACTAGTCTTGGCGCGATAAAGCGCTGCAAAATCGATCGGCTCGATCATGAGCGGCGGCATCCCGCCGTCTCGGATGACATCGGCGACGATGCGCCGGGCGAAGGGGAACAGGATATGAGGGCCGTCGATCAGCAATATCGGCTGCAAAAGCTCCTCCGGCGCGCTGACGATAAGGAATAGGCCCGCGTATACAAGTTCCAGCATGAACGCGGTTTTATCTTCGAGCTTGGCCGACACGCGCAGTTTGAGTTCGACCTCGAAGCGCTCCGGGTCGAGCCGGCGCGCCTGCAGATCGACACCCAGGTCGATTTGGGGCCTCGACGTGAGGGTGAGCGGCGCGCCGGGATTCTCGAAGGAGAGATCCTTCACGTATTGGCCGATAATCTGGACGCGGGGGCCCGGGCCGTCTGGCCGGGCAGCATCGCCGCTATCGCCGCCATTGGTTTTTTGCACGTCGCTCATGGATCGCTCGTCTGAAGGGAGCGCGGGGCTACCATGGAATCCGCGCGTGTGACAAGGCGCGGGACTGGCAGAAAGCGGCACGAATGCCTATCTCGGGTATTAACTCCCATGCAAACTACCGGCCGCGGATGCTGGACCGTCCCGCGCTATGGCGGTAGGTTCGGGTTTCCGGAGAGCCGCGAGGCGGCAGCAGCAATGGCAGATTCTCAACTTCTGGTCATTCTCGCAGTGGCGATGGTCGCGTGCGTCATCCTGTTCCGGCTGTTCACCGTTCTGGGACGCCGTACGGGCAATGAGCGCGAGCCGCCGCAACCGTTTCAACGAATTGGAGGGGCCGCGCCATCCGATGTCCCCGACAACAAAGTCGTCCCGCTTCCGAGTGCGGCCCCGCGCATCGTGACTGCACCGGACAAGCCGGTCGATCCGCTCGCGCACGCTCTTTCAGACATTAAGCTCGCCGATCGCGCCTTCGAGGCGGAACATTTCCTGGCCGGCGCACGCCAGGCCTACGAATTGATCCTCACGGCTTTCGCGTCCAATGACCGGACTGCGTTGCGCCCGCTTTTGAGCGATGAGGTCTATGCCGCATTCGACGCCGTTATCAAGGGTCGCGAGGAGCGCAAGGAAAAAGTCACGTTCACGTTCATCGGTGTCAAAGACGCGCGGATTTCGCATGCGGCGCTCAAGGGTCGCACCGCGGAGGTGACAGTCACCTTCAACGCGCAATATATTTCCTCCACCGCTGGCGAAAACGGGGCAATCGTCGACGGCGATCCGAAAACCATGCGCGATGCACACGATATCTGGACCTTTGCCCGCGATGTACGCGCGAGCGATCCCAACTGGAATCTGGTCGCCACCACCTATGGCGAGGCGTAATCGGGCTTCGGAGCCGTGAGCGTGCATGCGGACCGTAGTGCTGCACGTGTCCGCCTGCTCATTTTCGGTCTTTTGACGCTACTGATCGGCGCAGGCGCGCTCTGGTATTTCTGGGCACGCCTGCCGGTAACTGCGGGCTCCCTTCGTCTGACACCGATCTCGTTTTCAGAAGTCCCGGGCTGGGCCGACAATGATCCGCGCGCTGCTCTCGCCGCATTCCGGCGCTCATGCGCTGTCATGTCGAAGTCGCAGGCTACGCGCGCGATGGGCGGGGCCGGCTACGCCGGCACGATCGGCGATTGGCAAGGCGCTTGTTCTGCGGCGCCCTCCGGAAATGTGAATCTGGCCGCCGCGCGAATTTTCTTCGAGACCTGGTTCGCACCCGTCGCGATCGGCGCGGGAAGCGATTCCCATGGATTATTCACCGGTTATTACGAGCCGGAATTGCGCGCGAGCCGCACCAGGACAGGCGCCTATCGAACACCCATTTACGGTTTGCCGGACGATCTTGTCAGCGTCGATCTTGGTCTCTTCAAGAGCGCGCTTCACGACGAACGGATTGCCGGTCGCGTCGACGGACGCAACCTTGTGCCATATGCGACGCGCGCTGAAATCGATGCGAACGGTCTCGCGCATGCGCCCGTGCTGCTCTATGCGGACGATCCGATCGCCGTGTTTTTCCTGCATATCCAGGGTTCGGGGCGGGTGCAGTTGCCGGATGGCTCCTTTCTGCGGCTCGCTTTTGCAGCCGTAAATGGGCGCGCTTATACA
Source organism: Rhizomicrobium sp. (assembly GCA_050014535.1). Classification (GTDB taxonomy): domain Bacteria; phylum Pseudomonadota; class Alphaproteobacteria; order Micropepsales; family Micropepsaceae; genus Rhizomicrobium. The sequence continues at coordinate 6,701 of JBEKDC010000028.1, read as the reverse complement.
CCCATCGGTCGCACGCTGATCGCTCAAGACGCGCTCGACCGACAGAGCGTATCGTTGCAATCGATCCGGGCATGGCTGCTGGCTCATCCCGAAGAGGCTCGCAGCGTGATGGAAAGCGACGATTCATTTGTTTTTTTCCGGGAGACGCCACTGGGCGATCCATCTCTGGGCAGTCCCGGAACCGAAGGCGCGGCGCTGACGCCAGGCGCGAGCCTGGCCGTCGATCCGCATTTGCATGCGTTGGGCGCGCCGTTCTTTGTCGCCGCGACATCGCCCGATCCGGATGCCGCAAAGCCGGATCGGTCTTTCAGTCGGTTGCTCATCGCACAGGACACGGGAGGCGCCATTAAGGGTGCCGTGCGCGGCGACGTGTTCTGGGGCTTCGATACATCGGCGGAGGCAATTGCGGGCCGCATGAAATCTCCCGGCCGCTTTTACGTTCTCCTTCCGATGAGCTTGGCCACCGATCTCGCTCCGTACAAAGACTATCCCGGAGCGTCACAATGAGCGGCAAATCGAGAACCCGCCTGCCAAGCGCCGAAGAGCGTGAACTTTTCGTTGAAACCTTCAAAGACGCCAGAGTGCTCGTGAAGAAAAAACCTGCTGCGCCAAAGGCGCCAGCGTCGAAGCGCATTCCAGCGTCTCTTCCGGAGTCCCCCACGCCGCCAAAGTCGCCGCGGCGACCGACCGCGGGCCTGGACGGCAACACGGCCGATCGCCTCCGGCGCGGGCAACTCGACCCTGAGGCCCGACTCGATCTGCACGGCATGACGGAATCGACGGCACATCGCGCGCTCGTCACCTTTTTGCGCGCCGCATCCGCGCGAGGCCTGCGTCTAGTTCTGATCGTGACGGGAAAAGGCGGCAAGCCGTCGGCGCCTGACGCGCCGTTCGAACTCGATGATCGCGCGCGCGGTGTACTCAACGCAATGACGCCGCGCTGGCTGGCGGAACCCGAGTTGGCGGGCTTCGTTGCCGATGTTCGCGTATCGCATCGCCGACATGGAGGGACGGGCGCGCTGTATGTTTATCTGCGCAAGCCGAAACCGCGATGAAACAGCATTTTGCAACGATCGAAATTTCGACGAAATGCCCGGGCCTTTACGCTTTCACCGATCGGGCCCGGCAATTCGTTGAGAGTTCGGACCTCAATGACGGGCTTCTCACCTGTTTCGTGCGCCATACTTCGGCGTCGCTCCTGATTCAGGAAAATGCCGATGCGGATGTGCTGGCCGATCTGGAATCGTTCATGCGCCGGCTCGTGTCGCGCGATCCGAAACTTTATCGTCACACGACCGAAGGTCCCGACGACATGCCCAGCCACATTCGTTCGGCGTTGACGGCCGTATCGATTTCAATCCCGTTTCGCGACGGCAAAATAGCGTTGGGTATCTGGCAGGGATTATTCCTGTTTGAACATCGCGACGCGCGGCAGACGCGCGAAATTCTCCTCCACGCGATCGGCGAGTAGCGTTGATCGAGTCTGCTCGTCAGCGCAATGTCGCTTTGGCCGCGAGAGCCTTGAGCGACGTCTCCGGTCGTGCGCCGTAATGCGAAATCACTTCGGCGGCCGCCAGCGCGCCAAGCCGGCCGCATTCGGCAAGCCCTTTGCCGTGCGTGAGACCAACGAGAAATCCGGCAGCGAACTGATCGCCGGCGCCCGTCGTGTCGACAACTTTTGCTACCGGCGCCGCATCGATGACATGCACTTCGGCGCCGCTTGCGATGACGCAGCCTTTGGCCGAACGCGTCAGTGCCGCGATACCCGGCCAATCCCGGACGGCCTGCAGCACTTCGTCGAACGTCTCGACCTCGAACAGTGCCATCGCCTCTTCTTCATTGGCGAACAGCACGTCGAGCCGCGTGTCGAAAAGGTCGCGGAATTCGGCCCGGTAACGCCCGACGCAGAAGGGATCGGACAAGGTGAGCGCGACCTTGCGGCCGGCATCTCGGGCAATCTCCATGGCGTGAGTGATGGCGGCCTTGGGTGCCGGCGAGTCCCACAGATAGCCTTCGACGTACAGCACAGCCGATGCTGCGATCCCGGCTTCGTCGATGTTTGCCGGAGCAAGTTCGCTGCTCGCGCCCAGAAACGTGCTCATGCTGCGCTGGCCGTCGGGCGTCACTGCAATGAGGCAGCAGCCCGTTGCAGGACCGACGGCCGCCATGCCGGTCGTGTAATGGACGCCCGTTTCATTGAGACTGGAGGCGAAGCTTTTGCCCAACGGGTCGTTCTTCACCTTGCCCACATAGAGGCCTTTGGCGCCGAATGAGGCCACGCCGGCGGCAGTGTTGGCCGCCGAACCGCCTGCAACCTCGCGCGCGCCGCTGAGCGCTTCATAAAGCTGAAGCGCGCGAAACTCGTCGATCAGGGTCATAACGCCCTTGGCGATGTTGTGACGGAGCAGAAACGCATCATCCGCCGGGGCGATCACGTCGAGGAGCGCGTTGCCCATGGCGGCAACGTCGTAGCTATGGGCCATGCGAGATGCTCCCAGTTTGCGGCCGAGTTCTCTATAACCGAACGTCCCGGCCCGAATAGAGGACCAACACGATGTTCGCAAGCGCGCGCAAGGCGCTCGGAATGATCTTCGAGCCCGCCTTTCTGGGGGTGGTGTTCAAGTCGTTCCTTCTGACGCTCGCGTTATTCGGACTGATGTTCGCGGCCGTGCAATACGGCATCCAGCATCTGCCGCCCCTCCACTGGCACTGGCTCAACATCGCGATCGGGTGGATCGCGTCGCTTTTGGTGATCGTGGCGCTGTTCTTTCTCGGCGGCCCGGTCGCGGCCTTGTTCGGTTCGCTGTTTCTCAACGGCGTGGCAAAGCGGATCGAGGCCAAATATTACCCCGGTGACACGACGACTTCGGGCGCACCTTTTCTGACATATCTGTTTGTCGGGCTGAGGCTTGCTGCGGAAGTGATCGTGGTAACTCTGGCTCTTCTGCCGGCCGACGTGATGCTGCCGGGTGTGGGCAGCGTCACGACCTTGGTGGCAAACGGGTGGCTGTTGGGGCGGGAGTTCTTTGAACTGGCTGCCCTGCGGCATCTTTCGCGTTCCGAGGTGGACAATATGCGCAAGCGTCACCCGACGGGCATTCTTGGGGCCGGCATTGTGATTGCGCTGCTCGCGATGATCCCGGTTGTGAATTTTTTTGCGCCGCTATTCGGTGCCGCGTTTATGGTGCATGTGTTCCAGCACTATCAGCGTCAGGAGCGCCTTGCATGACCGGCCCCGCAATCCGTCCTTTTCTGGTTGCCGCGCTTTGCGCACTCCTTTGCGCCTGCGCCACGCCGCAGGCGCCTCCTCCTCGCGTCGCTCTGCCGCCTGCGCCACCGGTGGGCGAGCCGTCCGGTATCGTGGGTCTCGAAGCGTCGCAATTGCGGGTCGCTTTCGGCGCGCCGGCTTTCGTTCGCAAAGACGGAACTATCGAGCTGTGGCGCTATGACGGCGCGTCCTGCAAGGCATTTTTCTTTCTGTATCCCGAAGGCAATTCGCTTTCGGTCCGACATGTGGAAACATTGCCGCGCGGGCAGGAAATTGCCGCAGACGTGGGCTGCCTGGATGCACTGCGAGCGCATCGGCAGGCGACACCGACGTCGTGATCAATTTCTAGGCCGCGCGCTTCTTCGCTGGTTTTCGGTTGGATTTCGACGGCGCAGGGCCTTCACGCGTCTTATCGGGAAAGCGACATAAATCGCGCACGACGCAGACGGGACAAAGCGGCTTGCGCGCAATGCAGGTGTAGCGGCCGTGCAGGATGAGCCAGTGATGCGCGTGCAGCTTGTACTGTGCCGGCACGACGCGCTCGAGCCCATCCTCGACTTCACGCGGATTCTTGCCGGGCGCAATTCCCGTGCGATTGGCGACCCGAAAAATATGCGTGTCGACGGCGATCGTGGGTTCGCCGAACGCCACATTCAGAACCACGTTGGCCGTCTTGCGTCCCACTCCCGGCAAAGCCTCGAGCGCATCGCGATCGTCCGGCACGCTTCCATTGTGTTGCTCAATTAGTGCCTTGGACAGCGCAATGACATTCTTGGCCTTGTTGCGAAATAGACCGATGGTTTTGATGTGTTGCGTCAGTCGGGCCTCACCGAGTGTCACCATCTTTTGCGGTGTATCCGCAGTCTTGAAAAGCTCCGCGGTTGCCTTGTTGACTCCTTTGTCGGTCGCCTGCGCCGATAACACCACCGCAACAAGCAGCGTGTATGGATTGCGGTATACAAGTTCGGTTTTCGGGTCGGGATCCTTGGCCTTCAACCGCGCAAAGAAGGTCTCAATATCTTTTTTGGCAAAAGGCTTCGGCATATCGCGGGCGGGTCCGGGCTTGGGGTCTGGCTGAGCAGGAAAGACCGGAACAAATTCGGTCATCCTTGGGAGCTTGTCACCAAAGTTCTGTGCGCGCATTCTGGGTCCATGTCCGCGACCGACAATGTCGTGTTCGATGCCACGCTCCGGCCAAATCAGCCGCTGAGCCCGTCCGTGCTCAAGGCCGTCGTCGCCGTGGTGGCCTTCGTCAATGTCGCGTTCGGATTGACGCTCGTTCTGCATGGTGCCTGGCCGGTGATGCCATTCATGGGCGCCGATGTGGCGCTTCTTGCCTGGGCATTCCGCGCCAGTTCCATAGCCGCGCGCCGTCACGAGCGGGTCACGTTGAGACCGGCGAGCTTGACCGTGGAACGTCATCCCGCCAAAGGGAGTCCCTGCGAAGTCGTGCTCAATCCCTACTGGGTGCGCGTCCATCTGGAAGAGCCGGAGGAACATTGGAGCCGGCTCACCTTGCGCAGTCACGGCCGCGCGGTGCAGGTAGGTGCGTTCCTCTCGCCCCAGGACCGGCAGTCTTTCGCCGAGACGCTCAAGGCCGCGTTGCGGATGAATCGAGAGGCCGTGCCACCCGCGTGACAGCAAGATTCGGGTCGCGCAACGCGCCTGAAGGCGTCATTCTAGGGACATGAACATCGAATATCTCCAAGAAGACCCTGAAGCCGGGACGCACTATCGCACCATGGCGCGGGCGATCCGCTACCTGGCCGAGCACTATGCGGACCAGCCACGTCTCGAGGATGCGGCCCACGTTGCCGGGCTTTCGCCTTTCCACTTTCAGCGCGTGTTCACCCGCTATGTCGGCGTGAGCCCCAAGGCTTTCGTCGGCAATCTGACGCTCGACCGGGCCAAGGCCGAACTCGCCGCCGGGTCGAGCGTGCTCGATGCGGCGCTGGAAGCGGGCCTTTCGGGCCCTTCGCGTTTACACGATCTGTGCATCAAGATCGAAGCGATGACGCCGGGGAATTACGCGCGCGGCGGCGAAGGTCTCGTCATCGACTATGGATTCGCGCCTTGTCCGTTCGGCACTGTGCTTGCGATGGCGACCGACAACGGGGTTTGCGGTTTGGCCTTCGGAAACGAGGGCGAAGAAGCCAAAATGCTGGCCGATATGCAATCGCGCTGGCCCAAGGCGGTTTATCGCGAGGCGCCTTCGCGCATTTCTCAAATTGCACGAGAGATTTTTTCGGTTGCCGGCGAGCAAGGCCGCGAGATCGGTCTGCATCTGTTGGGTACACCATGGCAAATCAAGGTGTGGCAGGCCCTGCTTGCGATTCCGTCAGGTCGCGTCACGACCTACCGCACGATCGCCGAGAAGGTCGGCTCGGCGCGTGCGTCGCGTGCGGTGGGCACGGCAGTCGGCCGTAACCCGATTTCCTATTTGATCCCCTGCCATCGCGTGCTCGGCAGCGACGGCGCTTTGCACGGCTATCATTGGGGGCTGCCCCGCAAGCGCGCGATGCTCGCATTCGAAGCGGCGCGCGATCAGTCGGCAAGACCGAGTACGTCTGCCATCGCGTAAAGCCCGGGCTTCTTTCCCTGGCCCCAACGCGCGGCCGCGATCGCACCGCGCGCGAAAATCATGCGGTCCTCGGCAACATGTGAAAGGACGACACGCTCGCCGGGGCCTGCCAGGATCACTTCGTGTTCGCCGATCACCGTGCCGCCCCGGAGCGATGCAAAGCCGATGGCGCCGTCATTTCGCGCGCCTGTAATGCCGTCGCGCCCTCGCAGGGAATTGTTCTCGAGAGCGATTTCACGACCCTCCGCAGCCGCGCGCCCCAACAGCAATGCGGTCCCGGACGGGGCGTCCACCTTCATGCGGTGATGCATCTCGACGATTTCAATATCGAAGCCGGGAAGCGCCTTCGCGGCTTTTTTCACCAGTGCGGCCAATAGCGCCACTCCGAGACTCATATTGCTGGATTTGACGATCGTCGCGTGGCGCGCGGCGGCTTCGATTTTGGAGTCGTCGGTGGAAGTGAGCCCGGTCGTGCCGATGACATGGACGATGCGCGCCTGCGCCGCGAGTGCCGCCAGTTCCACGGACACTTTCGGCACCGTGAAATCGACGATTGCCTGCGCCATTGCGATGGCGGGCAACGGATCGTCGGTAAGAGCGACACCTGCCCGCTTCAAGCCGGCAAGCACCCCGGCATCTTGTCCGAGATCCGGATGATGCGGCGCCTCCAGCGCGCCTGCCAGGACAAGATCATTCGATTCGGCGAGCAATCGAATGAGAGTTTGACCCATCCTCCCTGCCGCGCCTGCCACGACGACGCGAATGCCGCTCATGCTCTCACCTCGTATCGAGCCCGGTTCAATGCGCGAGCCTCTGAATCATGTCGCTCACGAAAGCCTCGCCGAACCAGGG
>JBEKDC010000027.1:0-19860 GCA_050014535.1 Rhizomicrobium sp. | reverse complement strand
GTATGGTATCCGCCGTTATCGGGCTATTCGTACAGGTGCCAACGATAATGAAATGGCCCTCGCTGCCTAATAGGTAAGCGCGGCTCGGGGGGCGCCGGGCAACAGAAGCCCCCCACTTAATTCCTCTTCAAATTCAACCGATCTGTGTCCAAGGAAGGTCCTTTTTGATCGTAAATATCTTATAATTTGTGATGTTTTGAATCATATATTTCTTATTGAATTGCTCACAGATTATCTGATATATCTTATGGCATGAATGCTGCCATTCGACAACTCGACCGCCGCCTAGCCGCGATCCGGCCGCTCGTCGCCAACGCGCGACCGCCGAAGGGATGGGTGCGCGCGATACGCGACGGGCTCGGAATGACCACGCTACAACTCGCACGACGTATCGGCGTTTCGCAGTCGCGCATCCCGGAACTCGAACAGGCCGAAGCGGGCGGACACATCACGCTCAAATCCCTGGAGCGCGCCGCCGAGGCGATGGGCTGCCGCGTTATCTACGCACTCGTACCAGAGCGTCCGCTCGCCGACATCTTGCGCGCGCAGGCCGAACGTATCGCCGACCGGCAACTCGCGGCCGTCGCACACTCCATGCAGCTCGAAGATCAAGCGGTAGAAGACAAGGCAGTTCGCAAAGAGCAACGCAATCAATTGATCGAACAGCTGATGCTCCGCCCCGCCCGCCTTTGGGACGATGCTTGAGCGATCCCTTCGATGCGCACGACGATGCAACGCCGCTTGCGCCGGAAGAGCGCAACGGGCTCAAACCGACGCATGTCACGTTGCGTCGCGAACTCAACGAGCTCGAACAGCAGAACATCCTGGAAGCCGATGGATGGGCGTTCGGCCGCAAGCGCAATGTGCTCGACGAAACATTCCTGCGCGGTTTGCATCGCAGGATGTTCAATCGCGTCTGGCGCTGGGCCGGAGAATACCGGACCTCGGAACGCAATCTTGGAATCGCAAGCTATCGCATTCAACCCGAACTCCGCCAGCTTCTCGACGACGCGCGCTATTGGATCGCAAACAAAACCTACGAGCCCGACGAAATCGCTGTTCGCGTCCACCATCGCCTCGTATCCATTCATCCGTTCCCGAACGGAAACGGCCGCTGGTCGCGGCTCGCGGCCGACATCCTGATCGTCCAAAGCGGCAGCCCGCGATTCACATGGGGCCGGACCAATCTTCAAATAGCGAGCGAGACACGCAAGGCATACATCGACGCGCTGCATGCAGCTGACGAGCACGATTTGAATCCACTTATCACGTTTGCACGGTTGTAAGCTTTTTTCGCACCGCCGGACAACAGAAGCCCCACTTGATTCGCATCAACTCCATCTCGATTCAGTGGACAAACAACTTTCACCGCAAATCATGCCTAATCGGAAAGATCACACATTTTGTATTTGACCCACCCCACAGAGATTCATCGCAACCGCGAGGGAGGCAACACGGATGAGACACGCGCGAATTTCAAGCACAAATTCGCCAAGGTAATTACAGCGACTCGCAATTCTCCCTTTACCGACGCTTCATAAGCGCGGCCGTTGCGCGGTACATCTCTAGCATTTCGGTTGGAACATCGTTTGCCTGCACAAGGCGTGCGGATTCAGCTAGCACCGTCTGCATGCGCTGGAGATCATAGTATTGTGAATAGTCCGTCTCCTGGATATTCGAGAGCTCCTCAATAAGCCAAGAAAATACTTCATGATCCCGTTTATCCGTCGCATTTCTTCTGCACCAAGCAAACATGTCGGCAGCCTGAAGCGGGAGAAAATCGTCGTCCGACTTAAACATTGGGTCAGTTGGCAGAATGGCCGATTGATCCGGATACAAAATCTCCATCATTCTCTTTATCACCGGATACCAAAGTCTGGCTCTGGGGCCAAAAATCACGTCTTCATCATAGATAATTTCAAATCGCTCGCGCCAGCCTGCGTCCCACAGCGTGTGGCACACCGCCATGATGGTGGCCTGATAGGCCCAGAAATAAGGATCGGATTGAGGTTTAGGCCGCTTACCCCACGTTTGGGCGTGGCCCTCCAAATCAATCATGGAGTAAGTGGTGATCTTGGGATAGCGATTTATTATCCGCGCCAACTTCCGAAGCTTGGCGTCGCGCTGCTGTTCGCCCATGCGGCGAAACTCGCCGACGCATCCGGCAGCATCCTTCATCTTGAAACACTTAATCGTTGGCGGTTGTCTTAAGCATGCGCTCCATTCATCCGAAAATTCCGCCCATTCTTCGGAACTTCCGATTAGGCCGGCCAGCACAAAATGACGCGTAGTCCCTTTGCCGCCGCTGTCATCCACAAACGCCTGAATAACCATGAGCACTAGCCGTGTTCTGCTTGATCGATTTTCCGAACGACTGCTTCAGCTTCCCCAAAATCATCTAATGCAACGAAAGGAGCATCATTGGAGGCCTCAGCCTTAGGACGCGCCCTCTTACGCATTTCATCCAGTTCTTCATCCGTGATCACTTCTCGCGTCCAGCCAACCTTTTTGGCTAATTTGCAATAAATGGCCGAGCAATCGATGTAGATATCAGCAATCTTCGCCTCGAATAAGTCGGAAGCAGCTTCATGATCGTCCACCCAAGCCGTCAGACTCGCCTCCTTTTCTGCGTTCAACCTTCGTTCAATAAGATTGAACAAGTTTTCGGCATCGTCGCTTCGCAGCAGCGAAATACGTTCGAGAGCGTCTGCAAAAGGAAAAGCGGGAATGTCGGATGGCGTTGGAAAGTAATAGCCGTATGGGTCGTTTGGGTCAGAATTTGGATCAGGTTGGTCAAAAATAGGCTGTTCACGAAAGACACGCATCGTTTCAATTAGCCAAAGCCGAATCTGAGATGCGATCTGCATGGTTGCTACACGCCTTTGTTCGCCCACGCTGTGTCGAAACTGAAGTCTTTGCGTAGCGAAAGCGATACCGCCGCCAACAATGGCTCCCCATAGCCACTGCTGCGCGAGTAGTGCCGTGCCAAGATCAAAGATTGTTTGCATGCAAGGTTGCCCAGCGGCACAATAGAAATACCTGAATCAGACCACTAGATATGTTCTTGGTAGCTCTGATCAATAATTTTAGCCAATCTTTGCCTCCCCGCCGCCCCACCCTCTTCGGCTTCCCGTTCTGCGAGGCTCGTCGTTGACGATGCGCCCAGCGCCTCCGCGCGTTCCGCTTCGAGCGCGAGCCGTTTCTTGCGCGGTTCTTCGACCAGGGCCAGCAGCAGGCCCAGCGCGATCGCTTCGCAGACGATCGCGACCCAGAAAACCGCGTGATAGCCGATGAAGGCCGCGATGAGGCCGCCGATGAACGGGCCCGCCGCGGCCATCGTGCTTTCGGCCGTGTTGGAGAGCGCGAGGCGCATCGCCATGTCGTCGCGGTGGCCGAATTCGAACACGATGTTCTGCGCGCTCATCTGGTAGCCGGAATTGGCCGCACCGAGCCCGAAGAAGGCGAGCATGAACATCGGCAAGGTGTGCACGCCCATCAAGAAGCCCGTCGAAACGATCCACAGCACCAGCGCCACCAGGAATGTCGAGCGGAAGCCCGATTTGTCCGACAGATAACCCCAGACGAGATTGGCCACGGTGTCCGCCATAAGATAAGCGAAGGAGAGTTCGCCGATCGTGGCGCCGGACATCGAAACCGTCCGGCTCGCATAGATGATGTAAAACGGCGAGGCGACGCGGTTGGCGACCGCGAAGGTGCGCGCGACCATGAACCAGAAGAAGGCGGGGTTGTCGCGCATCATCGCGGGCACGTCGCGCGCGCGCTCGCGCATGTCGACACGCGGCCGCAAGGTCGGCGGCTCGGGCTCCTTCACGAGGAAACGGAACGCCGTGAGCCCCAGGCTCGTCAGCACGAAGGCGGCGAGGAACGTCGTCGAATAGCCATTGCCCCAAACATTGTGGCCTACGAGATATTTGCCGGCCAGATAGGAGAGCCCGGCCGCGATCAATCCGCCCGTCATGTTGCGCCAGCCCTGCAGCCGTCCGCGCAATCGGATGGGAATCATCTTCGCGAGCAGGAACTGGAACGCGACGCCCTGCGGGCCCGAGAAAAGTCCCAGCAGAAACAGGAACACGATCACAGCCACGAGCAGCGGCGTGCCGCTGAGCAGATAGCCTGCCAGCGCCATGCCCAGGATCTGCACGCGCATCATCGTGCCCAGAAACATCGACACGGGAATTACATGCTTGCGGTGCTCGATGTGCGCTGCGCCCACCATCGCCGAAATCGCGCCGCCCAGTTGCTGCAGCGCGAGCCCGATGCCCACGGCCACATCCGAGCCCGACAGCAGATGCAGATAGGCCGGCACGAAAGTGGGAGCATTGACCAGCCGGAAACCCGTCATCCCCAGCATGCCGTGCACGTAATGGCCCGCGTAATTGCGCTTCAGATTGCGCCAGATGAAGCTTTCATAGGCGGCCTCGCGTTGCGCAGGGTCCAGGCCTGCATAGATGTCGGCCGGTTTCGCCACCTATTCCCCCGGCACGGCGCGGGCGATTTCGGCTCGCCGCGCATTGTCGAACCACGCGGCAATCGCGGCCACGATGCAGACGGAGCCTCCCGCGGTGATCGCCTCGCCGATCCCGATATGGGTGGCCAGCGTTCCCAGCAGCAGCGCACCCCACGGCATCATGCCCATGAACGCCATCGCATAAAACGACACGACACGTCCGCGAAAATGATCGTCGGAGACCGTCTGGATGATCGTGTTGGTCGTGCCGCCCAGCAGCATCAGGCAGAACGAAGTCGGCAATATCAGCGCCATCGAAAGATAAAGCATATGCGAATTCGAGAACAGGATCAGGCCCAGCCCGAAGCCGCCTGCGGCCAATATCGGCGCCAATGTCAAATGGCGTTCGTGCAGCCGCGACAGCGCATAGGCGCCGCCGAGCGCGCCCACACCCACCGATCCCATCAGCAGCCCTAACCCCACCGAATTCTCATGCAGAACATCGCGCGCGAATGCGGGCATCAGGGCCAGATAGGATGCGCCGAAGCAGGACGAGACCGCGACCAGCAACAGCGAGACGCGGATCGCATGCTTGCTCCAGGCATAGACAAATCCCGCCTGCAATTCGCGCAAGGGATGACCCTGCTTGCGGATGATTCGCGGCTCGACATGCATCAGCAACAGGCTCGTCAGCACTGCGCCATAAGAAATCGCATTGAGCGCAAAGCACACGCCTTCGCCTGCCAGCGCGACGAGCAAGCCCGCGGCTCCGGGACCCACGATGCGCGCCAGATTGAACATCATGGAATTGAGCGCGATCGCGTTGCGCAGATCCTCGCGGCCAACCATCTCGATGGTAAACGCTTGCCGCGTCGGCACATCGAAGGAATTGATCAGCCCCATGCTGGCGGCCAGCACGATCACCTCCCACACCTGCACCACATGAGCGAGCGTGAGGCCGGCCAGGATCGCGGCCTGCAGCATCGACAGGCTTTGGGTGACCACCAGCATGCGCCTGCGGTCGACGCGGTCGGAAATCGTGCCGCCGAAAGCCGACATGAAAAACACCGGCACCAACCCGCAGAAGGATGTGAGCCCGAGCAGGAACGGCGAATGGGTGAGCGTGTAGACGAGCCAACCCTGGGCCACGGACTGCATCCAGGTGCCCATCAGCGAGACCAATTGGCCCACAAAAAACAGCCGGTAATTGCGGTGGCGGAATACGCGCAACAACGCCGGCGCCGTGGGCGGCCGGAGGACTGACTCGTCGTCGGATGGTGTGGCGTTGTTCATGGGGCGAACTGACGGCTTGTCATTAGCACGCGCTCCATGCTCCCGTCACAGCAATCGCAATTCCCGAGACGAAAAACATGGCCGCCATCGACGTTTTGTTTCAGCCTTTCCGGCTCAAATCCCTCACTCTGCCCAACCGCGTGGTCATGGCGCCCATGACGCGCTCGAAATCGCCGAATCAGGCGCCGGGCGAAAACGTGGCCGCCTATTATCGCAGGCGGGCCGAAGGAGGAGTGGGCCTGATCCTCACGGAGGGCACCTCGCCCGAGCACCGTTCGGCCTCGAACGACGCCAATGTGCCGGCCTTCTTCGGCGAGGCATCCCTCGCCGGATGGGCTCGCGTCGTCAAGGCGGTAAAATACTCAGGCGGCCACATCATGCCCCAGCTCTGGCACCAGGGCATCGTGCGCCATCCGGGAACGGGACCTTATCCCGAAGCGCTCAGCATGAGCCCGTCCGGCCTCGCCAAGCCGGACAAGAAAGTGGCCGAGCCGATGACCCGGCGCGACATCGACGACGTGATCGCGGGCTTCGCGAAGAGCGCGGGCTACGCCAAGGCGCTCGGCTTCGACGGCGTCGAGCTTCACGGCGCGCACGGCTATGTCATCGATCAGTATTTCTGGGAAGGCACCAACGCGCGCGACGACCAATATGGCGGTTCGCTCGAAAAGCGCACGCGTTTTGCGGTCGAGATCGTGGAGGCCGTGCGCGCGGCGGTAGGTTCCGAATTTCCGATCCTGCTGCGCTTCTCGCAATGGAAGCAGCAGGATTTCACGGCGAAGCTGGCGAAGGATCCGGGCGAACTCGAGCGCTTTCTTGCGCCGCTCGCGCGCGCCGGCGTCGACATGTTCCATTGCTCCACGCGGCGGTTCTGGGAACCGGAATTCCCCGACACGGGCTCGGACCTGAATCTCGCCGGTTGGACGAAGAAAATTTCCGGCCTGCCCTGCATCACGGTCGGTTCGGTTGGCCTCAACGAGGATTTCATCACCGCCTATCGCAGCAAGGGTGCGCAACCGGTCGGCATCGAGCGGCTGCTCGAAATGCTGGCGCGGGGCGATTTCGATCTGGTGGCCGTGGGCCGCGCGTTGATCGCCAACCCGGACTGGGCCAACAAAATGCACGCGGGCCAATTCGACCGGCTGGTCGCCTACGAACCCGCCGCGCTGGAAACGCTGGATTAGCGGGAACTGGAACAGGCGCCGCGCTGAAATTCCCACCCTCCCCTTGAGGGAGGGTCGAAAAATTCGAGCGTAGCGCGGATTTTTCGGGGAGGGGTGCTGCATGAACAATACCCCGCCCCGAACGCTTTCTTTTCGCTGACGCTCAAAGAAAACTTTCGACCCTCCCTCAAGGGGAGGGTGGTTTCTATCGACCACACGAACCCACCATGTTCCCGCGCATTGACTCGCAATGCGCCTCGCTTAGTCTCTGGCGATCCGGGCTCGGAGCTCATGGCGAAAGACTTCATCGGCTACAAGGCAATCACCGACGCAGCGCTGAGGGGCGTCGTGCGCGAAGCGCTGAAGCGGGTCGAGAAGCAGGGCCTGATCGGTGCGCATCATTTCCGCATCACCTTCAAGACGCGTTATCCCGGAGTCGAAATTCCGGAATTCCTGCTTGAGCAATATCCCGAAGAGATGATGATCATCCTGCAGCACCAATATTGGGGGCTGAACGTGAAGGAGGATTTCTTCGAGGTGACATTGTCGTTCAAGAAGGTGCCGGCCACGCTGACCATTCCGTTCGCGGCGCTCACCGCCTTCGTCGATCCCGGTGTGCAGTTCGGTCTGCAGTTCAAGGAAGCCGACGAGACGGAAGGCGGCATCAAGCGCGAAGACACCGCCTTGCAACCCACCCCCATGATCGCGCCGGACAAACCGAAGCCGGAGCCCGAAAAAGCCGACGCCGAAAAACCTGCCGCAGCCCCCGGCGAAGTGGTCAGCCTCGACTCCTTCCGCAAGAAATAACTCCCCGATGACCAAAACACGCACGGAAACCGACACGTTCGGTCCTATCGAAGTTCCGGCAGACCGCTACTGGGGCGCGCAAACCCAGCGCTCGCTGCAGAATTTCAAGATCGGCGGCGAACTGATGCCGCGGCCCGTCGTCCATGCGCTGGGTGTCGTCAAGCGCGCGGCCGCGATCACCAATGTGGCGCTGGGCGAGCTCGACCCCGCGCTGGCCAAGGCAATCGAGGCGGCCGCGGAAGAAGTGATCACGGGCAAGCTCGACGATCATTTTCCCCTGGTCGTCTGGCAGACGGGCTCCGGCACGCAATCGAACATGAACGCGAACGAGGTGATCTCGAATCGCGCGATCGAGATGCTGGGCGGTACGATGGGCTCCAAGAAGCCCGTCCATCCCAACGACCACGTCAACCGAAGCCAGTCTTCCAACGACTGCTTTCCGACTGCGATGCATATCGCGGCCGTGATGGAAATCCATCGCGTGCTGCTGCCGGGGCTGCATCATCTTCATGCCGGGCTCCAGGCGAAGGCGAAAGAATTCGCCGACATCATCAAGATCGGCCGCACGCATTTGCAGGATGCAACACCCGTCACCCTGGGTCAGGAATTTTCCGGTTACGCGACCCAGATCGCCTATGGCATCGCGCGGGTCGAAGGCGCGCTGCCGCGGCTCTGCATGCTCGCGCAAGGCGGAACGGCGGTCGGCACCGGACTCAATTGCCCGCCGGGATTCGCCGAACGGTTCGCGGCCGAAACGGCCAGGCTCACGGGCCTGCCCTTCGTCACTGCGCCCAACAAGTTCGAAGCGCTCGCGGCGCATGACGCGTCGGTGGAGATGTCCGGCGCGCTCAACACGCTCGCGGCATCGCTGTTCAAGATCGCGCAGGACATCCGCCTGATGGGTTCGGGCCCGCGTTCGGGCCTCGGCGAATTGAGCTTGCCGGAAAACGAGCCGGGCTCCTCCATCATGCCGGGCAAAGTGAACCCGACCCAGTGCGAGGCGCTGACCATGGTCTGCGCGCAGGTGATGGGCAACAATGTCGCGATCACCTTCGCCGGCAGCCAGGGCAATTTCGAGTTGAATGTGTTCAAGCCGGTGGTGATCTACAATCTCCTGCAGTCGATCCGACTGATCGGCGATGCGGCCGTGAGCTTCACCGATCACTGCGTGAACGGCATCGTCGCCAATCGCGCGCATATCACGGCGCTGATGGAGCGTTCTCTCATGCTGGTGACGGCGTTGGCGCCCAAGATCGGCTACGACAATGCGGCCAAGGTCGCCAAGACCGCGCTCAAGAACGGGACCACCTTGCGCGAGGAAGCGGTCGGCATGGGCTTCGTCACGCCGGAAGAATTCGACCGCCTCGTCCGCCCCGAGGACATGATCCATCCCAAGGCGTGATGCACGTTGAACGCCCTTGAAAAGCGCTCGTTTACGATCGCCGGCCATCGCACCAGTGTGGCGCTTGAGCCGGAATTCTGGTCCGTGCTCGAACGGGAAGCGCAGAAGGGTGGATCGAGCCTCGCAGCATTTGTGGCCTCGATCGACGCGGCGCGAGGGTCGCGTCCACTCGCCAGCGCGCTGCGTTTGCATGCGCTTGCGGCGGCGTCGCGCGCGTCCTAGCGTTGCGCATTCGAACGGAATTCAGGCGAAAATGGCTGACATCGTCAACCTCAAGCGCGTGCGCAAGGCGAAGGCGCGCAGCGAGAAGGAAGCGGCTACGGCCGCCAATCGCACCAAGCACGGCGTCGCGAAAAAATCGCGCGACCTCGCCAAGGCGCGCGAGGAAAAGGCGCAACACGATATCGAAGCGCACCGATTGACCGACGATGAGTGACACAAGGCCGAAAGGCCCCTTCTCCGACATTCTCGTCGTCGATCTGACGCGCGTGCTGGCCGGGCCTTATTGCGCGCTGTTGATGGCGGAGCTTGGCGCGCGGGTGATCAAGATCGAGCCGCCGCGCCACGGCGACGATTCCCGCGTGGTCGGCCCTTTTCTCAAGTCGAAATCGGGCAAGACCAAGTCCGGCTATTTCCTCTCGATCAATCGCGGCAAGGAATCGATTGCGCTCGATCTGAAGGCGGAGGACGATCGCCAAATCTTCAACGCATTGCTCGCGCGCGCCGATGTGCTGATCGAGAATTATCGCGGCGGCACGATGGAGAAGCTCGGCTTCGGCTGGGACACCTTGCAGGCGCGCTATCCGCGGCTGATCTATGCCGGCATTTCCGGTTTCGGCCACACGGGGCCCTATGCGCAGCGTCCCGCCTACGACATGGTCGTGCAGGCGATGGGCGGGATCATGAGCCTGACAGGACATCCCGGCAGCCCGCCCACGCGCGTGGGCTCGTCGATCGGCGATCTGACCGCCGGATTGTTCGCGCTCGGCGGGATTTCGGCGGCGCTTTACGACCGCACGAAAACCGGCCGCGGCATGAAGGTCGACATCTCCATGCTCGATTGCCAGGTCGCGATCCTGGAGAATGCGATCGCGCGCTATGTCGCGACAGGCGACGTGCCCGGACCGCTGGGCAGCCGCCATCCTTCGATTGCGCCGTTTCAGGCCTATGCCACGAAGGACGGCCATATCGTGATCGCGGCCGGGACCGATCTGTTGTTTGCGCGGGTGATGAAGGTTCTCGGCCGGTCCGAGCTCGCGGCCGATCCGCGCTTCCGCACCAATCCCGATCGCGTCGCGCATTGGCAGGCGCTGCAGCACGAAATCGAAGCCGCGCTTGCCGCGCGCAATTCCGAAGAATGGCTAGGCCCACTCGAAGACGAAGGCGTGCCCTGCGCACCGCTCAACGACGTGGCCGATGTGATGGTCAATCCGCAAGTCGCAGCCCGCAACATGATCGTCACGGCGCTCGACCCCGATCTCGGCCCGCTCCAGATGCAGGGCAATCCGATCAAGCTGTCCGCCTATGACGACCCGACGACGCGTGCGCCGGCACCCGATCTCGACGCGGATCGCGCGGAAATCCTCAAGGAACTTGGGCTGGAATAAAGGCTTCCGGCCTATTCGCTGCGTTTTACGCGCTCAGCTTTTTGGCGTCGAACGCGTTCAAGAAATTTTTCCACAAGATGTGTGAAAAAACGCGGAGGCAGCGCGCCATACGCGATCGTCGATTCGTCCCGACCGGGAATGGGACGCAAATCTGGACCCGGCCAAATGAACTCGTTCGCTTCCGTGATAACTATCCACGACCTATTGGAGTCCAACCCCAATCGTTTTTTTGTTTCAATCGGAATTTCAATTGCATCTCCGACGTTCATCGGTTGGGTGTGGGTGACCGGCAAGACGAGGACGACGTCTCTGCCGCTTTCATTCCTCAGGGACATAACAACCGCGCAAGGTCTGTCCTTACTTCCCTCTTCTCGACCTGTTTCGTGCTCATGCCGCCACAAATAGGAATAGCGAATGACCATTCCGGGAAAAGGCGCCGGAAGTTTCACGGCTTCCAGTCTTTGAGCTCTTCGTTGAGATGGTCATATTTCGGATCCATCCTCGAATTCGCTATCGCCTCGATTTCTTCGTCCGTGAGATCGCCTGCCACAATAACGCGGCGGTCGCGCCGCTTGAGGCGGTGATATTCTTCGGCAGACAGCAGAACGGTCCGCTCGCGTCCGTTCTTGGTGATCGCGACCGGCTTGGTCAGAGCGATATCCTGATAGCGTCCGATGTTCCGATGAAACTCCGCGGCACTTACGGTGACAGTTTCGTCCAAGGGCATATCGAAGAACTCCTGCATAATGCGCATTATACGAATAATGCGCATGATTTGCAAGATTTCGTTCGAACTCGGGCGTGCAAGGGGCCAACGCGCTTGGTTCGGGCAAATCATGCTGGCCGACGTAGTGAATAAGTGGCAAGCGATGGCAATCAGCCCATGACCGGACCGAATCGCTTCCTTGACCCCCTTGACGCCGCGTTCGACGAGAGCGCGACGCCGGTTCCGCGCGAACCGCCCTACCTGGCCGGCCTTAATGCCGAGCAGCGCGAAGCGGTAATGACCGTCGACGGTCCTGTTCTCGTCCTCGCGGGCGCAGGCACCGGCAAGACCCGCGTGCTGACCACGCGCCTCGCCCACATCCTCGCCACGCGGCGTGCCTGGCCCGGACAGATGCTCAGCGTCACCTTCACCAACAAGGCCGCGCGCGAAATGAAGGAGCGCATCGGCAATCTGATCGGCGGTGTGGTCGAAGGCATGCAGTGGCTGGGCACGTTCCATTCGATCGGCGCGCGCATGTTGCGCCGGAACGCCGAGCTCGCGGGCCTCAAATCCAACTTCACCATTCTCGACGCCGACGATCAGCTGCGCCTGATGAAGCAGATCCTCGAAGCGGCGAACATCGACGAGAAGCGCTGGCCCGCGCGCACGCTCGCCACCTTCATCGACGGCTGGAAGAACCGCGGGCTGCAACCGGCCGATGTGCCCGAAGGCGAAACGCAAGGCTTTGCGTTCGGCAAGGGCCGCACGCTTTACGCCGCCTATCAGCAGCGGCTCAAGTCGCTCAACGCCGCCGATTTCGGCGACCTCTTGCTCGACACGCTGACGATCCTGCGCACGCAGCCTGAAATCCTCGCCGAATATCGTGAGCGCTTTCGCTACATGCTGGTGGACGAATATCAGGACACCAATGTGGTTCAATATCTGTGGCTCAAACTGCTGGCGGGCACGGCGGGAAACATCTGCGTGGTGGGCGACGACGACCAGTCGATCTATGCCTGGCGCGGCGCGGAAGTGGAAAACATCCTGCGCTTCGAGCGCGATTTCCCCGGCGCCAAGGTGATCCGGCTCGAACGCAATTACCGCTCGACACCCGCGATTCTGGCCGCCGCTTCGGGCCTCATCGCCGCCAACAAGGGCCGTCTCGGCAAGACCTTGTGGACCGAAGGCGACATGGGCGAGAAGATCAAGGTCCAAGGCGTATGGGACGCCGAAGAGGAAGCGCGCGCGGTCGCCACCGACGCCGAGCAGCTTCATCGCGACGGGCACCCTTACGCGAACATGGCGGTGCTGGTGCGCGCGAGCTTCCAGATGCGGGAATTCGAAGACCGCTTTCTTTCGCTGGGCATTCCCTATCGCGTGATCGGCGGACCGCGCTTCTACGAGCGGGCGGAAATCCGCGATGCGATGGCCTATCTGCGGCTGATCGCGCAAGGCGATGACGACCTCGCTTTCGAGCGCATCGTCAACCGGCCCAAGCGCGGCATCGGCGACGCGAGCGTGCAGGCTCTCCATCAATTCGCGCGTGTCCGCGACATTCCGCTGTTGGCGGCGGCGCATGAGATATCCGACACCGACGAAGTACCGCCCAAGGCGCGCAAGGCGCTGGGCGAATTGGCTGCAATGTTTGCGCGCTGGAGCGAGACCGCGCGGCATCTTCCCCATACGGAGCTTGCCGAGATCGTGCTGGACGAATCCGGCTACACCGACATGCTCAAGAACGACAAATCCGCCGATGCGCCGGGCCGGCTCGACAATCTGAAGGAGCTCGTGCGCTCGATGGAACAGTTCGAGTCGCTGGCGGCGTTTCTCGAGCATGTCTCTCTCGTGATGGAACTGGAGCAGAACGAGACCGAAGACCGGCTCAACCTGATGACTCTTCACGCCGCCAAGGGGCTCGAATTCGACACGGTGTTTTTGCCCGGCTGGGAAGAAGGCTTGTTCCCGTCGCAACGCACGATGGACGAAAGCGGGCTTGCCGGACTCGAGGAGGAACGCCGTCTCGCCTATGTGGGCCTTACACGCGCTAAGAAGCGCGCTAGAGTCAGTTTCGCCGCCAACCGGCGCATCCATGGCAGCTGGCAAAGCGCGCTGCCCTCGCGCTTCATCAATGAGATTCCGGAAGACCACGTCGAATCCGTGGTCGACGAAGGATTCTATGGCGGCTATGTCGGTTTCCGAGACAACGCGGCCGACAAGGGATTCTCCAGCACCTATGACAGCCCCGGCTGGCGGCGTGCGCAGGCCAATCGCGCCGGCGGCATGCAGCGTGCGCGCGCTCCCCTCATCGAAGCGCAGGCCTATGTGGTGCAGACCAGCGATCCGTCATCGGCAGCGTACAAGAACGGCGACCGCGTGTTCCACCAGAAGTTCGGCTATGGCCGCGTGGCCAATGTCGAAGGCAACAAGCTCACCGTCGAATTCGACAAGGCAGGAACCAAGCGGGTAATCGACAATTTCGTGGCGCGGGCGTGAACGCCCCGCCCCTCTGGAAAGCGACCATCCTCGCATCGAAAGCGGACTCGGCCGATTTCGCTGCCCTGCTCGAGCTCACCCCGCCGCATCCACAGGCGGTTCTCATCAGCGAGGAGCCGTTTCGCGACGATGCCACCGTCGAGGCGCTGTATTCGCAGATGCCGGATGGCGACCTGCTGGAGAAACTCGCGGGGCGCGCGGTGCATGTGGCGCTGTTGCCCGATCTCGACTGGATCAAGCTGAGTCAGGAAGGCCTGCCGCCCGTCCGCGCGGGACGGTTTTTCGTCTATGGCGCGCACGATGCGGGCAAGGTGCCGCATGCGGTCATTCCCATGCGCATCGAAGCAGGCATGGCATTCGGCACGGGGCATCACGAAACGACAGCGCTCTGCCTCGCTACCCTCAGCGATCTTGCGAAACGCAGGCGCTACGCGCGCGTGCTCGATCTCGGTTGCGGCACGGGCCTGCTCGCGATCGGCGCTGCCAAGCTGTGGCGCAGGCGCGTGATCGCCTCGGACATCGATCCGGTCGCGATCGAGGTTGCGCGCGAAAACGCCCGCGCCAATCGCGAATCCCCTCTCGTCCGCGCCGTCGTGGCCGACGGGATGGACCATCCCGTGCTGGCGGCCGGCGCGCCTTACGACCTGATCGTGGCCAACATCCTGGCAGGACCGCTCACCCATCTGGCGCCTGGCATCGCGCGCGGGGTGGCGCGCGGCGGCATGCTCATTCTCTCCGGCTTGCTGCGTTGGCAGGAGAATATGGTGCTCGGCTTCTATCGGCCGCACGGGCTTGTCCTCAGGGATACCCGGCGCGATGGCCCCTGGTCCGCGCTGGTGCTTGAGAGGCCGCGATCACGGCGCTAACGTCCGGCCATGGACAAAAACAGCCGCTTCCAAAGTTTCGACGACCAATCCGATGCCGCGACCGTGGCGCCACGATTGGCCTCCCTCAGAGCCGAACTCGCCAAACGCGGACTGGACGGTTTCCTCGTCCCCCGCGCGGACGAGCACCAGGGCGAATATGTGCCCAAAAAGGCCGAGCGCCTCGCCTGGCTCACCGCCTTCACCGGCTCGGCCGGCGCGGCCGCCGTGCTCAAGGACAAGGCCGCGGTCTTCGTCGACGGCCGCTACACTCTGCAGGTGCGCCAGCAGACGGACACCAAGTTGTTCGATCCACGCGATCTGATCGCGGAGGGGCTGGCCGGATGGATCGAGACGAATGCGCCAAAAGGCGCGCGCATCGGCTACGATCCGTGGCTGCATACGATTACCGGCCTCGACGGTTTGCGCATCGCAGCCGAACGCGCAGGCGCGGAACTCGTCCCCTGCCCGACAAATCCCATCGATGCGGTGTGGACAGACCAGCCGGGACCGCCGCTTGCCAAGGCGGTGCCGCACGCCATCGCGCTGGCGGGAGAAAGCGCCGAATCCAAGCGCACGCGCATCGCCGAAGACGTCAAGCGCCTCGGCGCCGACGCGGCCGTCATTACCTTGCCGGATTCGATCTGCTGGTTGCTCAACATCCGCGGCGGCGACGTGCCTCACACGCCGTTTGCGCTGTCGTTTGCGATCCTCAATGCCGACGGCTCGACCGATCTGTTCATGGACGCGCGCAAAAGCTCACCCGAACTGGTGCAGCATCTGGGCAATGCCGTGCGACTGCACGAGCCGAAGGATTTTCCGCCCGCGCTCGATGCGCTCAAGGGCAAAACCGTGCTTGTCGATCCGTCCATGGGTGCGGCTGCCCTGTTCGATCGCCTGACGGCGGCGGGTGCGAAAGTGAAACGCGGCAGCGATCCGTGCCAATTGCCCAAGGCCTGCAAGAATCCGGTCGAGATCGAAGGCATGCGCAAGGCGCATATCCGCGACGGGGCCGCGTTGACGCGCTTTCTTGCCTGGGTGGCGCGCGAAGCGCCGAAGGGACATCTGACGGAAATCGAAGCGGCGGAAACATTGGAGGGTTATCGCCGCCAGACGGGCTCGTTGTCCGATCTCAGTTTCGATTCGATTTCGGGGGCAGCACCCCACGCGGCCATTCCGCATTACCGCGTGTCGCGGTCGACCAATCGCAAGATCAACCGGAACGAAATCTTCCTGATCGATTCCGGCGGCCAATATCCCGACGGTACCACCGACGTGACGCGCACCATGATCGTGGGCGAGCCGAGCGCCGAAATGATGGATCGTTTCACGCGCGTGCTCAAGGGGCATATCGCGCTTGCGACAGTGCGCTTTCCAGAAGGCACGACAGGTGCGGCTCTCGACGCCTTTGCGCGCAAGCCGTTATGGGACGCGGGTCTCGATTACGATCATGGGACAGGTCATGGCGTCGGCAGCTATCTCTCCGTGCATGAGGGTCCGCAGAACATCTCCAAGCGGCCGATCCTGCAGACGCTCAAACCGGGCATGATCTGCTCGAACGAGCCCGGCTATTACAAGGCGAACGAATACGGCATCCGCATCGAGAATCTGGTCGTGGTGTCGGACTACGAAACGGTGAAGGGCGGCGACCGCAAAATGATGAGCTTCGAGACCATCACCTTGGCGCCTATCGATCTTGAACTCGTCGAGCCCACGCTGCTCACGGCGGAGGAGCGCGACTGGCTCAATGAATATCATGCCCGCGTGCGCGAGATATTGTCGCCGTTGCTCGACACCGAAACGCGCGGCTGGCTCGAACATGCGACGCGTGCGGTGTGAGCGGAGCAGACGGAGAGCCCCCCTCACCCTGCCCTCTCCCCCGAAGGGGTAGAGGGGAAAGAGAAATGCAGCGCATCATTTCCCTCGCCCCCAAAGGGGGAGAGGGTATGCAGCACACAGAAGATGAAATTGGGAAAATGTGGGTGAGGGGGACGCCTCCAACGCCGCTGAGATTTAGAAACAACGAAAGATACAAATGAAACGCGACTCTTCCTTTCCCCAAGGCCAGGTGCATCGGCTGACGCTTGAGAGCCATGTGCTCAAAGGCAATCTGCTGCGCGATCCGAGTACGCGCATCATCGACGTCTATGTTCCCGCGGGACATAAGCCGGACGGTTTACCGCTGCTGGTCGATCTGGTCGGTTTCACCGCCGGCGGCCCCGCGCACACCAATTGGAAGAACTTCGCCGAAAACGTGCCGGAGCGGCTGGATCGCCTGATCGGAAACGGTGCGATGCCGCCTTGCGTCGTGGCGTTTCCCGATTGCTTCACCAAGCTCGGCGGCAATCAATATATCAACAGCGCGACGGTGGGGCCGTGGTCCGATTTCCTGCTGAAGGAAGCGGTGCCGTTCGTGGAAGAGACATTCCATTGCGGCGGCGCGGGCAGGCGCGGCGTGTTCGGCAAAAGCTCGGGCGGCTACGGCGCGATGGTGCATTCGCTGCTCTATCCCGATTTCTGGAGCGCGTCGGCCTCGCATTCGGGCGATGTGGGTTTCGAACTCGCTTATGCGGGCGAGTTCCCGCGTCTGCTGCGCACGCTCGCGAAACAGGACGGTTCGATTCCCAAATGGATCGACGCGTTCTGGGCCGCACCCAAGCCCAAGGATAGCGACATCCACGATTTGATGACTTTAGCGATGTGCGCGACCTACGATCCCGATCCGTCGGCCCCTTACGGCATCCGGCTGCCGGTCGATCCGGAGACTTGCGAACTCATTCCCGAGCGTTGGAAAAATTTCATGGCCTGGGATCCGCTGACGTTGGTCGAGACCCACGGCGCCGGGCTCAAGAAACTCAAAGTCGTCTATGTCGATTGCGGGGATATCGACCAGTACAATCTCGTCTATGGCGCGAGGCGCTATCACCGCGCGCTCGAGCGGCTTGGCGTGCCGCACATCTACGAGGAGTTTCCGGACGATCACACCGCTGTGGATTACCGGATGGATCGCAGCCTGCCGATCCTCGCCAAGGCGCTGAGTGAGTGATAGAATTTCTTTCGCGTAGTCGGCGCAATATTCCACCCTCCCCATGAGGGAGGGTCGAAAAATTCGAAGAATTTTTCGGGGAGGGGTAATGTTGAATGAGTACCCCGCCCCGAAGTTTTCTTTTCGCTGACGCTCAAAGAAAGCCTTCGACCCTCCCTCATGGGGAGGGTGGATTGAACGGTGGTCGTAGATATGACGATATTTCGCACTCTGACGATCTGCGCAATTCTTGGTACGCTCTCGGCTTGCACGGTCTGGCCGCTCGGCGAGGACCCCTACAGCCTCAATGTGCGACGCGACGCCAATCGCGTGATGGCGGCGATCCAGACCTATCATCAGCAGAATGGCTCGTTCCCGCCCGGTCTGGGTGCGCTCGTTCCCGCCTATCTGACGTCATTGCCCGATGGTCCCACGCTTCATTATAATGCCAGCGACGGCTCCATCGCCTATCACTACATCCCGTCCTGGCCGCAACTTCAGTGGGTCTGGTGCAGTTCCGTCGGCGACACGACCGATTGGCGCTGCGAGAAGAAGATGACGTAACGACGGCGCGCGCGGTCACGCACCATCGATCAATTTCAGCCACGCGTCTTCGTCGATCAACTTGACGCCGTGTTTCTCGGCTTCGGCGAGTTTGGAACCAGCGCCGGGGCCGGCGACCACCAGATCGGTCTTTTTCGATACGGAACTTGCAACCTTCGCTCCGAGAGATTCCGCGCGCGCCTTGGCTTCCGGACGCGTCATCTTCTCCAGCGTGCCGGTGAAGACGATGGTCTGGCCCGCCACCGATGAACCGGAAATCTTGGGAGCGGCGGCGCGCTGAACCTTCACTTCTTTCAGCAGATTCTCGAGCGCGCGGCGGTTGTGCCTCTCGTCGAAGAAATCCTTGATCGCTTCCGCCACGGTTTCGCCCACGCCTTCAATGGCATCGAGCTCTTCCACGGCGTGCTCGCCTTCCATCGCGCTCACAAAGGCATCGATGGTCGAAAAGTTGCGCGCCAGCAATTTCGCCGTCGTCTCGCCCACATGGCGGATGCCCAGCGCATTGATGAAGCGGTCGAGCGAAATCGCGCGGCGCGCATCGATCGAGGCGACGAAGTTCTCGACGACCTTGTCTTCCTTGTCGTCGTCGCGTTTGGATTTGACCGGCTCGGCCTTGCCCTCCTTGGCGCGGCGCTCGGCGCTCAGCGCGGCGCGATGCTCGCTGAGGATTTTGCCGATGCGCGCGGGATTCTTAGTCAGCCGGAAAATATCGGCCGGTTCTTCGATCAGGCCTTTTTCGTGAAACAGCTCGATATAGGTACCGCCAAGCCCTTCGATGTCGAACGCATCGCGAGACACGAAGTGTTTCAGCCGCTCGACCGCCTGCGCCGGGCAGATCAAGCCGCCGGTGCAGCGGCGATCGACTTCCGTCTTGCCAGTCTTCTCGTCGATCTCGCGCACGGCGCTGCTGCCGCAGGCCGGGCATTTGTGGGGAAACTCGTAAGGCTTGGCGCCGCGCGGACGCTTCTCCAGGATCACGCGCACGATTTGCGGGATCACGTCGCCCGCCCGCTGCACCACCACCGTGTCGCCGACGCGCACATCCTTGCGTGCGATTTCGTCTTCGTTGTGCAGGGTCGCGTTCTGCACCACGACCCCGCCGACCGTGACGGGTTTGAGCTTGGCGACCGGCGCGAGCTTGCCAGTGCGGCCGACCTGGATGTCGATGTCCTGCAGGATGGTATCCGCCTGCTCGGCCGCGAATTTGTGGGCGATGGCCCATCGAGGACTTCGCGAAACGAAACCGAGACGATCCTGCAGATCGAGCCGGTCGACCTTGTAGACGACGCCGTCGATATCGTAACCGAGCGTTGCGCGCTTCAATTCGATATCGCGATAGAATGCGAGCACGTCGTCGACCGTGCGGCATTTCCGGATCAGGGGATTGACGCGAAATCCCCAGCCCTTGAACGCCTGCAGCATGCCCCATTGCGTATCGGCCGGCATCTCGCTCGCTTCGCCCCAGGTAT
>JBEKDC010000026.1:0-19930 GCA_050014535.1 Rhizomicrobium sp. | reverse complement strand
ACACATCGACAACGCTTACGCCGAATCCTGGGAAACCAACCTGCCGATTTACGTCCTGACCGAACCACACGTGCCGCTCAGCGTGTTGTGGCCGAAGCTTAAGCATTACGAGTGACCGAAGGCGCAACGTACAAGGGGCTTCCGATAAAGTGACTTTAAAACCTCCGCGAGCCCGGAATCGCAATGCTCGCCATTCGGATTATCCACCATCACGCTCCCGCTGCTCTTTTCTGCGTGCCTCGCGCGCTTGAACGATCGGTCTCACGCGTTCTCGCAACGCGTCGAGGGCATCCAGCTTTTCCGCAAAACTGAGAGCCGCCCGTTTCCGCCGACCTTCGGCCTTACGAGCCAGGATGTCCGAGATGTCGCGATACTTATCGATCCGGTCGCTCATAATCGGATATTACTCAAATTCGCTTTTTCTTCCAGCCTTCAAACAGAAGGCGCGCCATGCGTCCATGAGGCCGTGCCTCTGCAGAACGCTCCTAAGGGCCCCCAAATCCACCGCCTCCTGGCTCAAAAATGCCTCGACTCGCGCCAAATCCTTTAAGCGACCTGTCTTAAGGGCCGTCGCGACGACATGTTCCGCTCGAAGACAGCGCGCCTTCAATGGCGGGGCGCCGGCTATGCCGATATCGAGTTCAGTCGCCAGATCCAACGCTTCTTCATCGAGAGGGGACGCTGCCGGCAGAAATTGTACGGGCCAGCCGTCAATCATAATTCCCACGTCGGCGCGTTCTGTGTATCCCATTTTCGCCAATGCGGTTTCGATCGGAGTGAGCAAGAGCAGACCAGACTTGTGTTGCTGGAAATCGTCAACCGAGACAAGGATATCCAAATCCTCCGTCAGCGTCGGCTGGATATAGTTCAAGGCCGCGACAGCACCCGCGATGGCGTAACGCTGAACAACACCCTGCTCCGCCAATCTCGCAACGACTTCGATGGTCGAGCGTAAAGACATGTCGCTCCGCTTTCGTCCCGATTGACCCCTTCGCGCCGCGCGCCTCTTATGCGAGGTAATGCTAGGTTGTGCGCGCCAATTTTTTTGCAACGGTCCTACACGTGTTGGCCACCGTTAATATGCAGTTCGGCTCCGGTGACGTAACTTGATTGCTCCGTACACAGATAATAGATCGCCTTGGCGACTTCTTCCGGCTGGCCCAGACGGCGGAGCGGGATGGTCTCCACGATCTTCTCCGTGCCGGGCGACAGGATCGCGGTGTCGATTTCGCCGGGCGCGATGGCGTTGACGCGCACCCCCAACGGTCCGAAGTCCGCCGCCATCTCGCGGGTGAGCGCAGCCAGCGCCGCCTTGGAGGTCGAATAGGCCGAACCCGCAAAAGGATGCACGCGTCCGCCAGCGATCGACGTCACATTGACGATCGCGCCATGCGCCTTGGCGAGTTGTTCCATCAAGCCTTGCGCCAGCCACACGGTCGAAAAGAAATTCACCTCGAACACCTGCCGCCACACCGCGGCCGAACTCGAAAGCGTATCCAGCCGCTCGCCTTTCGGGCCCTTCGGCGAAATCGCAGCATTGTTGACCAGCGCATCGAGCTTGCCCAATGGCAGCCGCTCGCGCATTTCGGCCACCGCGCGCAGCGTATCCTTGGGATCGGAAAGATCGACCTGGATGTGATCCTCAGGGCCGGCCGCCCAAGGGCAATTCTCGGGGAACGCGTGGCGCGAACAGGTGATCACGCGCCAGCCCGCGCTGGAGAAGCGCTTGACGGTCGCATGCCCGATGCCGCGGCTCGCGCCGGTCAGGATGAGCGTGCGTTTCTCTTCATTGGGTGCGGGTTTGGTGTCGGCCATGGCGGGACAGTAGCGTTTCTGGGCCTTGGCGAATAGCGAATAGCGAGTGGCGAATGGGGAAACAAAAAGTCTTTTCCCTGTTCCCTACTCGCTACTCGCTATTCGCCACTCGCCCTTAAGTCCTCTCCAGTTCCGGCGGCGTCTCCACGCCTGCCGGATCCTGGTGGATGATCACTTCCGCATTCGGGAACGACGCCATGATGTCGGCCTCGACACCATCGCTCACTTCGTGCGCGCGCGTCAGGCTGATCGCGGGATCGAGCTCGATGTGAAGCTGGATGAAAGTCGAGAGCCCCGCCGCGCGGGTGCGCAGATCGTGCATGTTGAGCACGTCATCATGGCGCATGACGATGGCCTTGATGCGGTCGCGTTCGCTGTCGGGAAGTTCGCGATCCATCAATTGATCGTAGCTCTTGCGGAACACGTGCCATGCATTCCAGGCGAGAAACGCCGCTACGCCCAGACCCACAATGGGATCGGCCAGCGCCAAATGGAATTGGGTGGCGAGCACGATGGCCGCCAGCACGCCGACATTGGTGATCACGTCGCCGAAATAATGCGTGCGGTCCGCACTGATTGCGACGGACTTCGTCCGCGCGACCACCAGCCGTTGAAACATCACCAGCGCGCCTGCGGCGCCGATGGAGAAGATCATCACCGCAATCGCTACTCCGCCATGCTCGACGGCGCGCGGCTCGATGAAGCGGTTGATCGCGGCGATCACCAGGAACGTGGCAGAACCCGCAATGAACGCACCTTGCGCCAGTCCTGCCAGCGGCTCCGCCTTGCCGTGCCCGAAGCGGTGCTCCTGGTCGGCCGGCTGCAGCGCCTGATGCACGGCCAGGAGATTGATCGTCGAGGTGAACACGTCGAGGCCGGAATCGGCCAGCGCCGACAGCATCGCCACCGAATCCGTGACCAGATATGCGACCGCTTTCAGAAGCACGAGCAGGATCGACACCACCAGCGACGCGAGTGCGGCGCGGTGCATCAATATTCCGGCAGCGGGACGCGAAATGGCGGTCCGCTGCGGGTTCGCGGTGGCGCCGGCCGCCGTCACGGGAACAGCCTTTCCGTGCGCCACGCCGCGCTCGAATCTGCGCGGCGATAGACGAGCCGGGCATGCAGGCGGAACGGCCGATCGCGCCAGAACTCGATCTCCAGCGGCGTAACCCGAAAGCCCGACCAGTAAGGCGGCCGCGGCACTTTCGATAGCGCGTATTTCGCGGCGTACTTGGCGATTTGGCGCTCGAACGCGAAGCGGCCTTCCATCGCGCGCGATTGGGCCGATGCCCAGGCGCCGATCTGGCTGTCCTTGGCGCGGGTCGCGAAATAGGCATCCGCCTCCGCGTCGCTCACTGTCGCGACCGAACCGCGCACGCGCACCTGCTTGCGCACGCTTTTCCAGTGAAAGCACAGCGCGGCATGGGGCTGTCCCAGGAGCTCGCGGCCCTTGGCGCTTTCGAGATTGGTGTAGAACACGAAGCCCTCGGCATCGGCGCCTTTGAGCAGCACCATCCGTACATCCGGACGGCCCTCGGCATCGACGCTGGCCACCGCCATCGCGTTCGCCTCGTTGGGCTCGGCGATCGTGGCCTCGTCCATCCAGGCCTTGAACAGTGCCAGGGGATTGTCGTGCTCCGCGATGCCGCCATCGTCGATCTGTCCGCCGATTTCGCTCATGATTGCCGCATACCACCTTCAAATTGCGCGGCAAAGCCGCGGCCGCCGGGACGTAACGCGCGGGATGCCCTTAGCGTCCTGCGAATTCGATCCCTATATTGTCCCCTGACCGCGACTCAAGAGAGTCTCTCGCGGCCGGAGAACAGATGCGTAATCCCTATGACGTCCTCGGCGTGGCGAAGACCGCCAGCGAAGCCGAAATCAAGAAGGCGTTTCGCGCCCTCGCCAAGAAACACCATCCCGACACCCACAGCGGCGATGCGGGCGCCAAAAAGCGCTTCCAGGAGATCAGCGCCGCCTATGATATCGTGGGTGACAAGGAGAAGCGCGGCAAATTCGATCGCGGCGAGATCGATGAAAGCGGCAATCCGCGAGGCTTCGATCCGCGCTCTCAGGGCTTTGAGGGTCATCCTTTCGCGGGAGGCGCAGGCGGCGGCCGCGGCGGCCCGCGCGATTTCAAGTTCGCCTGGGCGAACCAGGACGGCGAGACAGCCGAAGGGTTCGGCGCCGAGGACATCTTTTCCGACCTTTTGGGGGGCCTCGGCGGCGGACGCCGTCGTGGGGCCCAGCCCCGCAAAGGAGAGGATTTCTCGTTCCAGATGACCATCAGCTTCGATGAAGCCGTGGCAGGCGGCACGCGCCGGATCACGCTGCCGGACGGCCGCGAAGTGGACGTGCGGATACCGGTGGGGGTGAAGGACGGCCAGCAAATCCGCCTCAAGGGCCAGGGTGCCCCCGGACGGCAGGGTGCTCCCGCCGGCGACATGCTGTTGTCGATCTCGGTCGCATCCCATCCCTGGCTGACCCGCGAAGGCAACGATTTGCGCATGGACCTGCCGGTGACCCTCAAGGAGGCAGTCCTCGGCGGCAAAGTGACGGTTACAACCTTGACGGGTCCCGTGGCGCTGAACGTGCCGGCCAATTCCAACACCGGCTCGGTCCTGCGCCTCAAGGGCAAAGGTGTGCCGGCGCATGGTTCGGGCAGCGCTGCCGAGCCCGCAGGCGATCTATATGCGCGATTGGTGGTGACCCTTCCGGACAAACCGGACAGCGAACTCAAGGAGTTCGCGAGCGGCTGGAAGACCGAATACGACCCGCGGGCCAAGCTGCGCTGAGCTTCGCCACATTTTCGCCCTTTGCTTTATTCGCCGATCCGCCCTAGCAGACTGATTGGAATTGCGGACCCCCGGGAGCGCTTTATGTCGACATCGGGCCTGATGATAGGCAAGCGCGGGCTGATCATGGGGGTCGCCAATGACCGCTCGATCGCCTGGGGGATTGCCGAGGCGCTCCACAATGCCGGGGCCGAACTCGCATTCACCTATCAGGGCGACACCTTCAAGAAGCGGGTGACGCCGCTTGTGGCGCCTCTCAATCCTGCGGCTCTCATCGATTGCGACGTGTCCGAGCAGGGCTCCATCGACGCGGCGTTCGCGGAACTCGGCGCCAAATGGGACAGCCTCGATTTTGTCGTCCATGCCATCGCGTTTTCCGACAAGGATCAGCTCAAAGGCCGCTACGTCGACACCACGCCCGACAATTTTACCATGACGATGAACATCTCCTGCTACTCGTTCACCGCGGTCGCGCAGCGCGCTGAAAAAATGATGGCCAAAGGCGGCAGCATGGTGACCTTGACGTATCACGGCGCGGAACGCGTGATGCCGCATTACAACGTGATGGGTGTCGCCAAAGCCGCGCTCGAAGCGAGCGTGCGCTACATGGCCGAGGATCTGGGCAAGAAGAACATCCGCGTCAATGCGCTGTCGGCCGGGCCGATCAAGACTCTCGCCGCCTCCGGCATCGGCGATTTCCGCTACATCCTCAAATGGAACGAATTGAATTCGCCGCTGCGCCGCTCGGTCACCATCGACGAAGTCGGCAACGCCGCGCTGTTCCTGCTCTCCGATCTCGGAACCGCGGTGACCGGCGAAACGCTGCATGTGGATTGCGGCTATCACATCGTGGGCATGAAGGCCGAAGACGCACCCGATATTTCCGTTGCGAAAGCCAATGGCGCTTGAACTTCGCGATGGGCTGACGCTCTATTTCTGCCGTCACGGCGAGACGGAGGCCAATGTCGCCAAACGCTTCCAGGGCCGCACGATCGACACGCCGCTGACGCCGACGGGTCTGCAACAGGCCGCGGACATCGCAACGATCCTCGGCCGCGAAACCGGAATGCGCCCCGATTTGACCTTCATCTGCAGTCCCCTGCAGCGTGCGCGCACGACCATGGAAATCATTCGCAACGGCGTGGAGCTGCCTCTCGTCGGATACATGACGGATGCGCGGCTCTTGGAAATCAATCTCGGCGCCTGGGACGGCCTCACAGCCGCCGAAGCGCGCGCGCGCGATCCGGCATTCTATGACGCGCGCACGAGCGACAAATGGAATGTGCGCGTGCCGGGAGGCGAAAACTATGCGGATGTCGCAAGCCGCGCGGAAAATTTCGTCGACGATCTGACGGCCGACACTTTCGCCGTCTCGCACGGCGCGTTCACCCGCATTCTGCGCGGGCTGTTTCAAGGCTTGAGCTGGGAACAGATGTCCGACCTCGACGAACCGCAAGGCTGCCTGTTCCGCGTGCGCGGCAGCGAGGTTGTGCGATTGGACGTGTGATGCCTGAGTTCGACTCGCTGACGCTCTATGTGATCCGCCACGGCGAATGCGAGCACAATGTTGCCGGCCGCGCGGCGGCGCAGAACGATTCGCCTTTGACGCCTCGCGGTCGCGAACAGGCGCGCGCGAATGGCTGCCTCTTGAAAGAATTGGCAGCGCCGCTCGACAGATTCCGGTTCTTCGCGAGCCCGCTCCACCGCACCTGCACGACGATGGAGCTCGCGCGTGAAGCGGCCGGGCTGCCGGCCACCGGTTACCTCGCCGATCGTCGCTTGATGGAGGTCGATTTCGGCGATCACAGCTGGATGACGCGCGCGGAAATCGGCGCCGAGGCGGAGGCGCGCTTTCGTGCCGATCCCTGGAACTACACGCGGCCGAACGGCGAGAGCCAGGCGATGCTGTTCGCGCGGGTCGGCCGGTTCATGTCGGGGCTTTCAAGCGACGCGGTGATCGTCACCCATGGATGGACCGCGCGCATGATCCGCGCCCACTATCTCGGCTTGCCGCCCGAGGTTACGGTGCGCTACGACGCCCCGCATGCGGGGATCATGCGGCTGTCTCAGGGGACGGAAACGTATTTCGGCGAATAACGGTTTTAGCCGCTTGCGAAACATGCGACGATCCGATGTCCCCACCCTCCCCCTGAGGGAGGGTCGAAATCTTTCTTGAGCGTCAGCGAAAGGAAGATTTCGGGGAGGGGTGCTCGATCGACATCACCCCGCCCCGAAATTGTCTTCGCGCTTTCGCACGAATCCAATTTCGACCCTCCCTCAAGGGGAGGGTGGAAAAACTCGAAATCGCAAGCACCACATTCGATGTCCTACAACACCTTCGGCCAGATGTTTCGCGTTACGACCTTCGGCGAGAGCCATGGGCCGGCGATAGGTTGCGTGGTCGATGGTTGCCCGCCGGGGATCGCGCTGACGGAAGCCGACATCCAAATCGATCTCGACCGCAGGCGGCCGGGCCAATCGAAATTCGTCAGCCAGCGCAAAGAGCCCGATCAGGTGCGCATCCTCTCCGGCGTGTTCCAGGACGAGCGGATGAAAGAGCAGGTGACGACGGGCACGCCGATCGCGCTCCTGATCGAGAATGTCGATCAACGCTCGAAGGACTACGACGACATTCGCGACAAATTCCGGCCCGGTCATGCCGATTACACCTATTGGGCCAAATATGGCGTGCGCGATTATCGCGGCGGCGGACGCCAGTCGGCGCGCGAGACGGCGTCGCGGGTCGCGGCCGGCGCCATCGCCCGCAAGGTTCTGAATTCCCTGTTCGGCAAAACCATCGTGCGCGGCGCGCTTGTGCAGATGGGGACGCAGACCATCGAACGCTCCCGCTGGGATTGGAAGGAGGTCGCGCGCAATCCGTTCTTCTGCCCCGACGCCGAAGCGGTCGCGCCATGGACGAAATATCTCGAAGCGTTGCGCAAGCGGGGCTCGTCCTGCGGCGCGCTGATCGAAGTGACGGCCGAAGGCATTCCCGCGGGGCTCGGCGCGCCGATCTACAGCAAGCTCGATGCGGATCTGGCGAGCGCATTGATGAGCATCAACGCCGTCAAAGGTGCTGAGATCGGTAACGGTTTCGCGGCGGTGGCATTGTCCGGCGAAGAGAATTCCGACGAGATGCGCAAAGGTCGCGGCGGCAAACCGAAATTCGTCTCCAACAATGCAGGCGGAATTCTGGGCGGCATCTCAAGCGGCCAGACGATCGTCGCGCGCTTCGCGGTGAAGCCCACGTCCTCGATCCTCACGCCGCGCAAGACGATCGGCATTGCAGGCGGCGACACGGACATCGCGACCAAGGGCCGTCACGACCCCTGCGTCGGCATTCGCGCCGTGCCCGTCGGCGAAGCGATGATGGCCTGCGTGCTGGCCGACCACGCACTCCGCCATCGCGGGCAAATGGGCGATTTCGTGAAGGATCGCCGATAGCGGCCATTGTTTCCCGCTGCAAGCCGGGCGATGCTCACGTCAACATTCGGGAGGGGATTTCCATGCGGTCTGCGATTTTGGCCTTGAGTCTCGGTGCTTGCGTGCTCGTCACGGGATGCGGAAGGAGCTCGGACAAGACCGTCACGATTCCCGCCAAGGACGGCAACGTCACGATTTCCGGTTCCGGCAACGGCGAGCACATGACGATAAAATCGGCTGACGGCACGGCCGTCATGGATATCAATCCCAATGGCGGTGTGCACGCGGTGATGCCGGATTTCGCCCCGCTCTATCCCGGCGCGAATGTGACGAGTTCCATAGGCGGCGCCAACCCCAACGGTTCGAAAGGCGCCCAGGTCACGTTCACGGTCAATGCCGCGCCGGCCGACGTGATCGCGTTTTACAAACAGAAATCCGATGCCGCGGGACTGGCCCAGACGGTGAATGCGGACGTGAACGGTACCGTCATGTTCGAGGCCGGCAAGGGAAAGAAATCCGAGGTCGTGAGCGCAACCAAGTCGGGCAATAGCACGCAGGTCTCCGTTGTCTGGGGCTCGGACTGACAGTAAATTCGCAAGTCGGCGAATTCCTCGCTATCGCCAGCGCGGCAGCGACGTCGCGGCCGTAGGTCCGATCCACAATTGCGGCTCGGACGGCGGCGTCATGTGCTCCTTCTTCTCGCGCGCGGCGACACACGCAACGACCGCATGGCCGAGCGAGGGGAAATCGCCGACGCCGGGCCAGGACTGCAGCACGCATTGATCGAAATAGGGATATTTTTCCGTCTGTCCGCAACCGAACGACGTGCGGTCCGGCCGCGCCGCGGTGAGGATCATGCGGTTTGGCGCCCGCAGCGCGGGAACGAACACGCCGGAGTAACAGGCCGAGACGATCACGACGGTCGGCCGATCGGAGCAGGAATTGTTGATCGCCAGCGCCAACGTCTTGGGCCCAAGAATGTCGTCGCCCAATACGACGCCGTCCGGCGAACCATGCGAACTGAAATAGACGAGGCAGCCCGCATTCGTGCGGTTGGACAAATCCCACAGCGTGGTCGCGATGGTCGTGCCGTCCGTTTTCAGCGGTGCGGCGCTCGGATAATTGTCGGGACGCACGGAAAACTGGATGACATTGTCCGGCGGAAAACCGAGCGAGATCAGGTCGGCCGTCACGTCGCGACGCGCATTGTCGAAAATCTCGCTGGGCTTTCCGTCGTGGGCGTGCCAGTCGCCGGCCACGACGACGGCCGCCCAATCGCCGAACGGCCCGGCCGCGCGCGCGGGAAGAGTGAAACAGAGCGCGATGATTGCAACGGCAAACAGCCGAAAAGCGTCGCGATTTTTTCCTCTTCCCCCGCTCTCCGCCTTCGCTAAAGCTTCGGCGGATTGAGCGCCTGGTCCGGCGAAGCCTTGGCGTAGCCGGACGCAAGCGGGGGAAGTGGCCCGCGAAGCGGGTCGAAGGGGGCCCCCTCCGTCTCGCGCGCCATTGCGCGCGCGACACCTCCCCCGCGCCCGCGGGGGAGGAAAATCGATACCACGCATTCACTCTTTCATGCCGCGCTTCCGTGTCGCGCGCACAGCCCCTTTTTTGCGGAACACCGTCACCTT
Source organism: Rhizomicrobium sp. (assembly GCA_050014535.1). GTDB lineage: Bacteria > Pseudomonadota > Alphaproteobacteria > Micropepsales > Micropepsaceae > Rhizomicrobium. The sequence continues at coordinate 10,266 of JBEKDC010000026.1, read as the reverse complement.
GGTGAGATAGGCGATGTCCCGCTCCACCCGCTCCATGCCATTCCTGGCGAACATCGCATCGAGATCGCTTTTCGCAAAGCTCGAATAATAGGGTTCGTGCAGCAATTCCGGGAACACGTCGATCAGGCCTTCGAACTCCGGCACGTCGCCATATTGGATCGTATCGGCGAGCACGAAAATCCCGCCGGGCTTGAGCACCCGGGCGATTTCCTTCGCCACGGACACGCGCACCTTCGGCGGCAATTCGTGAAACAGGAAAATACTGACTGCCATGTCGATGCTTTTGTCGGACAGCGGCATCGCTTCGGCGGCGGCTTCCACGAATTGCGTGGGGACGCCGGTCTTCAGCGTGCGCCGCGCCCGCGCGAGATAGGGCTCCGACAAATCGAGCGCGATGGTTTTGAGTCGCGGCTGGACGGATTTGACGAAGCGGAGAAACTGACCGGTGCCCGCGCCGATATCGAGCAAAGTCGTGCGCTTCGCGTCGCGTCCCTCCAGCGCGCGCGCGAGCGGCACATAGGCCCGCCTGCGCATCGCGTCGGCCGTGCCGCCGAACAGCGCCTCGACCTGGAAATCGTAAAGCTGCGCGGAATTCTCGCTCAGATAGCCGTCGGTCTGGAAATGGAAGTTCTGCCGGTAGTAGCGCGGCAGGCCTTCGCCCTTCCCGCCCACATCGCTGTGACCGTGCCGCTTCCGGCGTTCCGCAACTTTCGGAATGTCCGTCAGGAAGTTCACGCTTGCCGTTGCGCGGCGCATATCGCGCTTCCAGTCGAACGGCGCGGGGTAAAGTCCCGCCTCGACATTGGCCCAGTCCTGCGCAAAAAGCGCGCGCATCGCCTTGAGCATCGCGCCCAAGGACGGAATCGGATGCGCCGGCTTCTCCATCGATTTGAACGCATCGCGCGCGATCACGCGGGCCGCCAGATAATGCGCGCCATAGAATGCCACGCGCGCGGTCTGCGCTGCGGCATAGGTCCAACGTTCGCCCGTTCTCGCCATGTCAGGCCCTGGTGAAACTCGCGACCAGCTCAATATGCGACGACCAGAGGAACTGGTCCACCGGCAACACGGTTCCCAGCCGGTAACCGGCATCGGCCAATGTTCGCGCATCACGCGAAAAGCTGCCCGCGTTACAGGAGACATAGGCGATGCGGGCGATCTTCGACGCGGCCAGTTGGCTCGCCTGGACCGACGCACCTGCCCGCGGCGGATCGAGAACCACCGCATCGAAACGAGCCAACTCCACCGGAAACAACGGCCGTTTGAAGAGGTCCCGCTTTTCGGTCGTGACGGGTTTCAGCCCTTGAGTCGTACGTGCCGCCGATGCAAGGGCTTCGAGCGCGGCGCCGTCCGCATCCACGGCATGAACCTTCGCATGCGCCGCCAGCGGAAGCGCGAAGGTGCCGCAGCCGGCGAACAGATCGGCGATGCTTTTTGCGCCTTTGAGCATCGTCGCGACGCGCGCCTGCAAGGCAGCCTCGCCTACGCGTGTGGGCTGCAGGAAACTTCCCGGCGGCAGCGACACGCGCGCTTTGCCGAACACGGCCGACGGCTTCGCAAGCTCAACAATTATGTCGCCGCCTGCCGTCACGCGCGCAAGCCCGAGTTTCCGGGCCAAGCGCGCGATCTCGCCTTGCAGGGACGCGTTGCGCGCACGCGACCATTTGAGCGCAACGTCGAAGCCCTCATCGGTGTCCGTCACATGCAGCTCGACATCTTCGTTTTCGCGCAACAGCGATGACATCGCGTCGCGCAAGCGCGGCACGAGCGCCGCGAGCTTTGGCGTCAGCACAAAACATTCCTGCATGTCGACGATGGCGTGCGATTTCGCGGCGTGGAATCCGATCAGGGTGGCGCCGTTTTTCTTCGCGACCTTGAAGACGGCGCGCCGGCGCGTCGCGGGCGCCACTTCCAGCGGCGCTTCGACCTCGGTGTCCGCAAAGCCCTGACGCGCAAGCGCCTCGACGACCAGACCGCGCTTGAGCGCGCGATACTCCGCGTCCGGCAAGTCCTGATAGGCGCAGCCGCCGCAGATTCCGAAATGCCGGCAGATGACGGCGCTCACGACTTTCGCGCCGCGACGAGGAATTCCACGTTTCCGTCGCCGCCTTCAATCGGGCTTTCGATATGACCGATGACAGACCATCCTTGTACGGACGATATCCAGGCGACGATGTCGTCGAGCGCTGCGTTTCGTGCCGCCTCGTTGCGAACGATCCCACCCTTGCCGATATTACTGCGTCCCGCTTCGAATTGCGGTTTGACGAGTGCGACCAACCAAGCGCCGGGTGCAGCCATTGCGAGCGAAGGCGGCAACGCCAATTTCAAACCGATGAAACTCACATCGGCGACAATCGCCTGAGGCCGCTCCGGAACCTGCGCGGCCGACAAGTCGCGCGCGTTCACGCCTTCGAGCGAGAGGACACGCGAATCCGTTGTCACGTCGGCGTGCAACTGCCCGTGCCCCACATCGACGGCGTAGACTTTTGCAGCGCCGCGTTCGAGCAGCACCTGGGTAAATCCGCCTGTCGAAGCGCCGAGATCGAGACACACAAGTCCTTGCGGCGACAGCGAAAACCGGTCGAGCGCGGCAATCAGCTTGAGTGCTGCGCGCGACACATAGGGGTGCGATTTTTCATAGGCGATGCAGGCCGTGTCCGCGATGGGTTGCGACGGTTTGAGGACCGCGCAGCCATCCGCCAGCACGCGGCCCGCTGCGATGGCCGCCTGCGCTTCGGCGCGCGACGCAGCAAATCCGTTCCGGACGAGAAACAGATCGGCGCGAAGACGCGCGCCGGGCTTCGTCATGCGCGCTCGCCCGCGGCGGCCGCCTCGCGGCCCAGCGCATCGAGCGCCGTCTTGACGATCGCCTTGGCATCGAGCCCCGCCGCTTCGTACATGCGCTCCGGCGAATCCTGATCGATAAAGCGATCCGGCAGGATCATCGGACGCAGCTTGAGGCCGTTGTCGAGCAGGCCTTCCCAGGCGAGATATTGCGCGACATGAGCGCCGAAGCCGCCGACCGCGCCTTCCTCGACGGTGATGAAGACTTCGTGCTCGCGCGCGAGGCGTCTGACGAGATCGGTATCGAGCGGCTTCACAAAGCGCGCATCGGCCACGGTGGCGGATAATCCGTAGGCGGACAATCTCTCGGCCGCGAGCAATGCTTCCTGCAGCCGCGTCCCCAGGCTGAGAATCGCGATGGAAGTTCCTTCTCGCAGAATTCGTCCCTTGCCGATTTCGAGCGGCGTGCCGGGCAATGTGCGCTGCAGGCCGACGCCTTCCCCGCGGGGATAACGGAACGCCGAAGGCCGGTCGTCGATCTGCGCCGCCGTCGCCACCATGTTCGTCAGTTCCACTTCGTCGGCGGCCGCCATGACGACGAATCCCGGCAAGGTCGCGAGATAGGTAACGTCGAACGAGCCCGCATGCGTTGGTCCATCCGCGCCGACCAGCCCTGCGCGATCGATGGCAAAGCGCACCGGCAAAGATTGGATCGCCACGTCGTGGACGACCTGGTCGTAAGCGCGCTGCAGGAAAGTCGAATAGATCGCGGCGAACGGCTTCAGGCCTTCGGCCGCAAGCCCGGCCGCGAATGTCACGCCGTGCTGTTCCGCGATCCCCACATCGAAGCAGCGATCGGGAAATCTCTTCGCGAACAGATCGAGCCCGGTTCCTGCCGGCATGGCCGCCGTGATCGCAACGATCCGATCGTCTTTTTCGGCTTCCGCGATAAGCGCTTCGGCGAATACCTTGGTGTATCCCGGCGCCTTCGCAGGTGTCTTGTTCTGCTCGCCCGTCGCCACGTTGAACTTGACCACGCCGTGATATTTGTCGGCGGACGCTTCGGCGGGCGGATAGCCTTTGCCTTTCTGCGTCACCACATGAACGAGGATAGGCCCGTTCTGCGCGTCGCGCACATTTTCCAGCACGGGAATGAGATGATCGAGATTGTGTCCGTCGATCGGACCCACATAGTAGAAGCCCAATTCTTCGAACAGTGTGCCGCCCATCGCGATACCGCGCGCAAATTCCTCGGCGCGCTCCGCGGTTACTTCCATCGAATGCGGCAACAGCTTGGCGAGCTGCTTGGCGATGCGCCGGAAACCGCGATAGGGGCGGCTTGAAATCAGCCGGGCGAGATAGGCGCTCATCGCGCCAACCGGCGGCGCAATCGACATGTCGTTGTCGTTGAGAACCACGATGACGCGCGCATTCAACGTGCCGGCATTGTTCATCGCCTCATAGGCCATGCCGGCGCTCATCGCGCCGTCGCCGATCACCGAAACGACGTTGTGTTTCTGGCCTTTCAGATCGCGCGCGACGGCGAATCCGAGGCCCGCAGAAATGGACGTAGACGAGTGGGCCGCGCCGAACGGATCGAATTTGCTTTCGGCCCGCTTGGTGAATCCGGAAAGCCCTGCGCCTTGGCGCAAGGTGCGCATGCGGTCGCGTCGGCCGGTGAGAATCTTGTGCGGATAGGCCTGGTGCCCGACGTCCCAGACGAGTTTGTCGGTCGGCGTATCGAACACATAATGCAACGCCACGGTCAGTTCGACGACACCAAGCCCGGCGCCCAGATGCCCGCCCGTGACGGAGACGACATCGATCGTTTCCTGTCGCAATTCGTCGGCCAATTGGCGGAGATCGGAACGTGCGAGACCGCGCAATGCGGCGGGTTCGGCAATGCTGTCCAATAGCGGTGTTTTGGTCGGAAGACTCATATCGACTCGCACTCCCTATCGCCCCGCTTGTCGTCCCACGTGCCCACCGGCTGTGCTCCACCGCGCGAACACGAATTCCGCTGCGGTGCACAAAACGTCGGCCCTTTCGGCAAACAAATCAAGGTGATGAAACGGCGCAAATTCGACGATTTGACGACCCGCGCGAGTAGGCCCTGTGCGCTTGCGGCGGCGGCAAAACCTGCGGATTCGTCGATCAGCCGAGGTCTGCCGGCTCGAGGCCTTCGGGTCCCTTGGCTCCCAGCACGATCTTTTCGAGCCGGCCTTCCGCGGCCTTCAATTTCTTCTCACAATGCGCCTTCAGCGCCTGGCCACGCTCATAGAGCTGAATCGAATCTTCGAGGTCGACCTCACCCTGCTCCAGCCGCGCGACAATCTGCTCAAGCTCCTTCAGCGCCGCCTCAAAGCTGAGCTGATCGACAGGAATTGCTTCGGTCTTGGCCTTGGCAGTCAACGTTGATGCCTCCATCGGCGCGGACATGGGTGGCTGCGGCCACGCGCGAGTGTCGAGGTCATAGCCGCCTTCCCGCGAGGAGACAACGCGGGCCGTAACCGACCGAAAGCTAGCTGCCGGAAACGGTCAACCACTGGTCCGAATACAGCCCTGGAAACAACGCCTTGAGAGACGCAAGCTTGGGCATGTCGATTACCACGACATAGGGCATGGTGGGATTCTTCAGCACAAAATCCTGCTGAGGGACCGTGGTGCGTTGGAAGCCGGGATACCTGTCGACTCGAGTCACAATCGGCGCGCCGTAGACAGCGGCGGCATCGAGTTGGGCGATATAGGCATTGGCGATTTTTTCCTGGGAATCGTCTTCGAAAAAAATATTCGAGCGGTACCGGACGCCATGGTCCGGCCCCTGCATGTCGAGCTCGGTCGGATCGTGCGCCACGGAGAAGTAAATCTGCAGAATCTGGCCGTATGAAATCTGATTGGGATCGAATGTGATCTCCACCGCCTCTGCGGGGACGAACCCGCTGCTGATGCGGTCGGCCTGTCCTGGTATCAGACGGGGGCCGGCAAATCCGGCAATAACCTTCTGAATGCCTTTGACGTGTTCGAACACGGCCTGCATTCCCCAATAGCATCCTCCCGCCAATACGGCGGTCTGTGGGTCTCCGGGAGCGCGCGGATTGTCGATCGTCGGCGCGGGAATCACCTTCGCCGCTCCTTCGGCGCATGCGGGGATTGCGGTGAAGAAGGCGAGTAAAACGCAGACACCCAGGATTTTCGAACGCATATGCCTCTCCGATCGTGACAACGTTCAAGCCGTCCGCGCCGCAAATCGCAATGCCGCGGAATTCATACAATAGCGCAAACCGGTCGGCTGCGGACCGTCGTGGAACACATGGCCGAGATGGGCGTCGCACAGCGCGCAGGAAATTGCCGTGCGATGCATGCCGTCGCTGTCGTCTTGCGATTGCACGACGTTCTCGCGCGAAATCGGACGGTAAAAACTCGGCCAGCCCGTGCGCGATTCGAATTTCGTGCGCGAATCGAACTGCGCCGTATCGCAGCAAATGCAGCGATAAAGACCGTCATCGCGATTGTTCCAATAGACGCCGGAAAACGGTTTTTCCGTCCCGGCGTTGCGCGTAACTTCATACTGTTCGACGGAGAGAAGCTGCCGCCATTCGGCATCGCTCTTCACCACTTTCGGCGTTTCGATATAGCCGAGACTCTCGCCCGAATCCGAAAATTTTTCGATTGTCGTCGTGTTCGCTTTGTCGGCGTTACTCTGCGCGGTCGCAGCCAGCACAATCGCGCCCCCCATGCACAGGCACAGCGAACGTCGCGACGGATTGTTGCGGATCTCGGATAAAGACGGACTGGCAGGCATGAGGCGCCGCGTCGGAGTTTCAGGCAATTGCGCCTCCATTGTTTATCGCTGCGGCGCCGGATTCAACGCGGATCGCCTCTCGCGCGATCAATTGTGCGAGAGTGCCCGAACATGCGCCGCCGCACTCGACCCCAGCGCGTCGAGGTCGTATCCGCCTTCGAGCGCGGAAACAACGCGACCGCCGCAGCAGCGCGCGGCGACCGCGCAAACCATCCTAGTCGCCCAGGCAAAGTCGGCTTCGTCCAGCTCCAGGGACGCCAGGGGATCGGCGCGGTGCGCATCGAAGCCGGCGGAAATGAAAACGAAATCGGGCGCAAAGCGATCGAGCGCAGGCAGAATCGAATTTTCAAATGCTGCCCGGAATGCGGGGCCGTCTGCGCCGGGCGGAAGCGGAATGTTCAATATGTTGCCTGCGACGCCTTTCTCCGATGGACGTCCGGTTCCCGGATAAAGCGGGAATTGATGCGTCGAGGCGTAGAAGAGATTCGGCTGGTCGAAGAAAATGTCCTGGGTGCCGTTGCCGTGATGCACGTCGAAATCGACCACGGCGATTCGCTTGAATCCATGCACGTCGCGCGCATGAAGTGCGCCGACGGCGATGTTGTTGAACAGGCAAAACCCCATCGCCCGATTTCGCTCGGCATGATGCCCGGGCGGACGCACCGCGCAGAACGCGTTGCGAACCCGGCTCGCAGCGACCTCGTCTACGGCTGCAACGACCGCACCCGCCGCCCGTAGCGCCGCCTGGGCCGAGCCCGGCGACATCGAAGTGTCGCCATCGATGTACGAGCGCCCGTTCCGCTCGGCCTCCACGGCGTGCTGGAGCAGGACCAGATCGATCTCGGAGCTGGAATGGGGCCGAAGCAAGGCGTCAGTCGCGGCCAGGGGGGCCTCGATCCGCACCAAACCGTCGAACTCCCGTGCTTCGAGGGCCCGGAGAACCGCCCGCAGCCGGTCGGCGCATTCGGGATGGCCGGGAGGCGTGTCGTGGTCCAGACAGGCCGCGTGGCTGATTAAGGCCGTGGTCATGCGAAGTTCCGGCCGCCGGCGCCTGCCGGACCCGAGCGATTGGGCGGCCACATCGATTCGGATTCGGCGAACCATAGCCTTGGAACGGAAGGAATTTGCATTCGCGGGGCTCCACCGACCGGCACGCTGTGTTGCTTCAACCACAGCGGGGACCAAATCATGACCATCCGTCATAGAATAGATGCACAAAAGCCACAGACGGCAAGGGAACGTCTGTATTTCGTCAAATCCGTTTTGACCCGGAACCACATAGTCTCTTAGCTTCCATCCAGACGGGCAATTCCGCGAAGCCGGGGCGACGGCACGCGGGGCAGCTGCCATCGATCAGGCAAGCGTTAAGTCCGTAGTTGGCAGTCGTCGTTACGACCGAACCAAGGGGGTTCCACGTGTATCAGACCAATATGAATAGACGCAGCCTGCGTTCCGTACTGCTCCTCGGAGCAGCTTCCGCCGCGGCCATCGGCCTTTCGGCGCCTGCATATGCGCAGGACCAAAGCGTTGAAACCGTGGTGGTCACGGGTTCGCGCATTGCTCAAACGGGGCTTTACAGCACCAGCCCGGTGACGGCCGTCGGCCAACAGGAAATCAAACTGGAAGGCACGACCAACGTCGAGACGTTGATCAACAACCTGCCTTCCGCGTTCGCCGATATGGGCGAGGCCGAATCGAACGGCGCGACCGGTACAGCGACTGTCGATCTTCGCGACCTTGGCGCCAAGCGCACCCTGGTGTTGATCGATGGTTTGCGCGAGCAGCCCGGCGACGTGACGGATCCGGTTCCGGATTTGAACTTCATCCCGGCAGCATTGGTCGATCACGTTGAAGTCCTGACCGGCGGTGCATCGGCCGTTTACGGTTCGGATGCCGTCGCCGGCGTCGTGAACTTCGTGATGGACAAGGACTTCCAGGGCGTCGAACTCAACGCCTCCTACAGCATCGCCCAGCATAACAACGACGACAGCTTCGATCGTGCAATCGAAGCTCAGGGATTGGGCGGCACGCTTCCGGGAAGTGTCGCGTTGGCGCCGAGCAGCGTGCTCGATGGCGCAACGAGCGACATCGACCTGATCATGGGAACAGCCACGGCCAACGGCAAAGGCAACATCGAAGCCTATGTCGGCTACCGCAACACGCAGGGCGTGCTGGAAAACACGCGTGACTTCTCTGCTTGCGCATTGGCGGCAGAATACAACGGCGGCGTCTATCCCAACGGAACGCCGACGCCGAATGGTTTGGGCTTCCAGGGATACTACTGCGCCGGTTCGTCAACGTCGTATCCGAATCCGAAAATCATTCCGGAATTGCAATCGACTCCCGCCAATCCATTTCCGAATAGCGGTGTGCCGTTCACGAACACGCCGTCCGGGACCACGCTCGTTCCTTACACCCACCAGGACGAGTTCAATTTCGCGCCGTACAACTATCTGCAACGGCCCGATCAGCGTTACACGGCGGGATATTTCGGCCACTACGAAATCAATCCGCAGTTCGACGTCTACAGCACGGCCATGTTCATGGACGACCAGACGCCGGCGCAGATTGCTCCCAGCGGTCAGTTTGACGGCACCACCTACAACATCAACTGTTCGAACCCGTTCCTCGGAAGTCCGGGGACGCCGAATTCGCCTTATAACGTCATCGGTTGCGGCATCGTCGGCCCGGCCGGAACGGTTCCGATCCTGCTCGGATATCGTCAGTTGGGGGTCGGCCCCCGCATCGACAATCTGCGGCACATCGATTACCGCCTTGTCGAAGGTGTGAAGGGCGATCTGGGGAACGGCTGGTCATACAACATTTCCGCAGAATACGGCACCAGCATTTTCCAGGAAGAGTATGTCAACGACGTTTCGATCTCCAAGTCGCAGGAAGCGCTCGATGTGGTGCTCTCCGGAGGCGTTCCGGTTTGCGAATCGGGCGTGACGGGTTGCGTACCGTTGAACGTCTTCCAGACTGGTGCGGAATCGGCTGCCGCCTCGAATTTCATTCGCGGCAATGGTTTCCAGGAAGGCGATACCGTCGAACAGGACATCCAGGGTGCACTCACCGGAGATCTGGGCGCTTGGGGCGGTCAATCTCCCTGGGCCAAGAACCCGATTGCATTGGCAGGCGGCTTCGAATACCGGCAGGAATACCTGACCGACCAGGCAGATCAAGAGTTCGCGAGCGGCGACTTAGCGGGTCAAGGCGGACCTCGACAGTCTGTATCGGGCGGCTACAACGTGACGGAGGGTTTCGGCGAAATACATATCCCGCTGATCAGCGACATGCCGTATTCGGAACTGTTCCAGTTTAACGGTGCCTATCGGTACTCGTCGTACAGCACCGCTGGTTCCGACAGCGCCTACAGCGGCGGTTTGGAATTTCAGCCGATCGACGACATTCGTCTACGAGCATCATACCAACGAGCCGTACGCGCTCCGAACGTAAACGAACTGTTCACGCCGGCGACGATCGGTCTGTGGTCGGGACAGGACCCCTGCGCGGGCACACACCCGACCTATACTTTGACGCAGTGCGAGCGCACTGGTGCTACGGCGGCGGAACTTCCCAGCGCCGGCGGATATGGAGGCGGGAGTGCAGTTGGCATTCAGTTGTGCCCAGCGTCCCAATGTTCGGAACTGGGCGGCGGTAACGGCACCCTGCGACCGGAA
>JBEKDC010000025.1:0-20352 GCA_050014535.1 Rhizomicrobium sp. | reverse complement strand
GTCGGCGCGAGGATCGACAGATCGATCAGATTGCGGCCCCGCAACACAAAGGTCCGCGGGCCAGGGTGTGACCCATCGATCCAGACCCGTCCGACAAGCAAGGCGGACTCCGCATCCTGCGGCAGGATATCGTCTGCGGCGAAAGTCATCATGCGTTCGATCCTCTCAGAGACTGCTGCAGCGCCGCCAGCAACTCGTTCGCGAATTGGGACAACGTGTCGTCGCGGGCGCCCATCACCACGATCCTGTCGCCCGGCCGCGCAAGGGTCAGCAGTTTGACGCCGCAGGCCGCGCGATCCGGAAAGGCATAGGCCGCACGACCCCGAACTGCTACGCCATTGACGATGTCGGCGCTTGTGACACTTTTCTCGACCGTGCCGCCGAAATAGACCGGATCCGGCATGACAAGAATGTCGTCCTTGCGCAGGTTTTCCGCAAAGCAGGCGATGAACGCGTCCTTCATCAAACGCAGCGGCCCAAAGCCATGGGGTTGGAACATGATCAGCAGCCGACCGGGAAAATCATGCAGGGTCGCGAGAGTAGCCGCGATCTTGTCGGGATTGTGCGCGAAATCGTCGATGATGGTAATGTCGTTTGCCGTGCCGACCGTTTCGAGCCTCCGCCGGACGCCCGCAAATCCCGCAACCGCTTCCGCCGCCGCCTCAAGCGATACGCCGGCCGCAAGCGCGGCGCCGATGGCCGCGAGCGCGTTGGCGACATTGTGGCGTCCGGGTACCGCAAGCTTCACATGCGCCTGCCCGCCGTTTCGTTCGCGAACGTCGAACGAAATCCCATCGCGTGCCGGTTCGAGGTTGCTGCCCAGAAGATGCGCGTGCGCATTTCCAAGACTGAAGGTGAGAGCCTTGTCGGGCCCGAGTTGCGCTGCGAGCGTCGCCGTCTCGTCGTTGTCGAGATTGAGCACGGTCACGCGCGCCTTGAGCGCGAAATCCCGAAATAGCGCACGCAATTCGTCCAGCGATTTGTGATCGAGCGAGATGTTGTTGATGACTGCGATCTGCGGCGTATAGCGCGCGATCGAGCCGTCGCTTTCGTCCACTTCGCTCACAAAAATGTCGCCGCCGCCTACAATCGCGCTCGCAAACAGCGAATCCGGTGTGACGAAATTCGACATCACGGCGCCGTTCATCACCGTGGGATCGAAACCCGCCCGGTGCAGAATCCAGCCCACCATGCCCGTAGTGGTGGATTTACCGCTGGTGCCGGCGATTCCGATTGGCATAGGCGCCGCATTGAACAATTGGGCGAGCAATTCGGCCCGAGTCAGCAATTTCGCGCCGATCCGGCGAGCGACCTCGACATCCGGTATCGTGCTTTCGACCGCGGCCGACGTGACGACTATCTGACTAGGATCGGTAATACCGCTACCGTCCTGCCTGTACAGTGCGATGCCGCGCTGCCGCAGGAATTCGAATTTCTGCGCCGTGCGGCCCTGATCCAGCGCGCGGTCCGAACCCGAAACCTCATATCCTTTGGCGCGCAGGATGAGCGCAAGCGGCAGCATGCCGCTGCCCCCGATGCCGCAGAAAAAATAAACCCTGTGTCGATCCATCGCCGGAGGCTATAAGGCCGGGGATTTGGTGACAAGCGACGGCATCGCATGCGAGACGGTAAACTCAGGATCGGCGTCGTGGCGCCCGCGTCGCGCATCGAGCCCGCGCTCGCCGAGAAGGTGATCGCGATTGCGCGCGCCCAATTCCCGGATCGGCCGCCCGAACTCGTTTTCCATCCACAATGCTATCTTTCGTCGGGCCATTTTGCGGGCGACGACGAGGCGCGCGCGGCCGCCTTTCTCGATGTCGCGAACGATGAAAGCTTTGACGTGTTGTGGATTGCGCGCGGCGGGTACGGATCGGGGCGACTTGCCGAAAACGTCTTGCCTGCCCTGAGTACCGCCGCCCGCAGGAAAATCTATCTCGGCTACAGCGACGCGGGCTCATTGCTGGGGGCGATGTACGCGCACGGATTCCAGAATCTGTTGCACGGCCCGATGCCGGCCGATCTGTTGCGCGAAGGCGGCGAGGTTGCTGTCCGGCGCGCGCTTTCGTTTCTCGTCGAGGCCGATCCGCGCGCTGTGGAACCTTCCGTCGGGTCGCAGCCTACGGCCGCCTTCAACCTCACCATCCTCAGCCATCTGCTCGGCACGCCGTTCGAGCCCGATCTGTCGGGTCATGTGCTGATGTTTGAGGAAGTGTCGGAGCACATGTATCGCATCGACCGCGCGATGCTTCACATCACCAGCAGTCCCAACATCCGGCGAGTCGCGGGTATCAGGCTTGGCCGCTGCAGCGCCATACCCCCCAACGAGCCGTCCTTCAGACAGAGCGAAGAAGACGTCGCGGAGCACTGGTGCACCGTGTCCGGCATTGCGTATCTCGGCCGCGCCGATATTGGCCACGACATCGACAACAAGATCGTGCCGTTCGGACGCCTGCCAGGCATCTGAGTGCGCGGCGCGCTACCCGCCGCCATCCACGTTGATCTTTTCGCCGTTCACATAGGAATTGGCGTCGGAGACGAGGAACGTCACCACCGCGGCCACATCTTCCGGCACGCTGACATGGCCGAAGGGGTAGCGCGCGTCGAGCTCGTGGATATCGGCGATACCCGTCCGCGCCTTCATCAGCCGCTGGCCCATATCGGTCACGGTCAGGCTGGGAGCAACGATGTTGGTGCGGATGCCGTGCTGACGCTCTTCCTTGGCAAGCGTGAGCGCGAGCGCCTCCATGGCGGCCTTACCCATATTGTATGGCGCGCCGTTCGGGCCCATGGAGCGCGTCGCGACACTCGAGATCATGACGATGTCGCCGCGCTTCTCCTTGCGCATATGGGGCAATACCAGCTTGGCGAGATAATGCGGGCCGAAGGCATGCACGCGCAGGACGCGCTCCATTTCGGCGGGGTCGGTGTCCGCTACGGAAAGCCCGCGGCTCGCGATTCCGGCATTGTTGACGAGGATGCCGATAGAGCCGAAATCGCGGATCACATCGGCGACCATCGCCGCGTCCTCGTCCCAGTTCTCGACGGACGCGTGGTAGGCGCGCGCCTTGCGGCCCAGTTTTCCGATTTCGGCTACGACCTCCTTGGCTGCGCCTTCGTCGCGCCGATAGTTCACGGCGATGTCCGCGCCCGCCTCCGCCAGGGCCAGCGCGATCGCACGCCCAATGCCCCGTCCGCCACCCGTCACAAGCGCTACGCGCCCGGTCAATGAGATTTTCAAGGTCGTCTCTCCCTGTTCGAAATTAATATGGTTGAAGCCCTTATAGCCTTATTAGATGGCAGCGTGCCGCAGGTATGTCCGTCAAGAAAATGCCAGAAATGGCCTGATTGATAGGCCTCCGGGCCCAGGGGTTGTCAGCGTGGTTTTGTCGATACGACATTTGCAGGATGCTGTGGCGCCGGGGCTGGCGATCTACAAGCGCCATCAGGCGCATTTTTCCGCCGCCGCGATGGTGGCCGGTTTCGGAATCGACAATTTCGCCTTCGGCCGCGTCGATCGCCCGGCGGCGAATATCGTCTTCTGCGCCTATCTGAGCCTGGCGGCCGGAACCATCGCGATCGGCCATTATCTGGAGACCCGCGCGGACCGCGAAAAAGCGCAGCCCGTTAAGTTGGCGCTGCAGACGCCGCGCCGGCGCCAACCCTTCATCCCCATCCTGAAACACGCCAAGACCGCAGCGCCTGCGGCTGGAGACAAGGTGGCTGGTGAAGCCGTCGCAAGCGTCACCGTAACCAACGAAGCCGGCGCTTCGGTCGTTGAGGCGCCAAAACCGGCAGAGCCTGTCCCCAGCCGATTCCGGATGCTTCTGCCCGTGGCGACGCAGTTTGCACTTGGAAGTCTGTGGAGCGGATTCCTCGTCTTCTATTCGCGCAGCGCCGTGATGGCGGCGTCCTGGCCGTTCGTTCTGCTGCTGGCGGGCTTCCTCATCGGCAACGAGACGTTCCGGAAATATCACTCGCGGCTGGTATTCTCGTCGCTGCTGCTGCTGTTTGCGATCTACTCCTATTCGATCTTCGTCGTGCCCGTTTTCACGCGCAGCATCGGGCGATTGACGTTCATAGCGAGCGGCGTGATCGCGGCGGCTGTGTTCCTGCTGTTCCTGCGACTCCTGAAATCCACCGGCGCCGAGCGATTCCGGCAATCACGTCCGCAGCTGTTGCTGGGGGCCGCGGCCATCTTTGCCGCGATGAACGCCTTTTATTTCCTGGACATCCTGCCGCCGCTGCCATTAGCACTCGCCAATGTCGGCATCTATCACACCATGAAGCATGAAGGTGCGGTCTATAATGCGACCGCCGAACCGCAGACCTGGACCAATACGATCGGCCTCGAGCCTGCCGTCGAGCATGTGCCGCCCGGGCAGCCTCTCTATCTTTACAGCGCGGTTTTCGCACCCATCAAATTGACCACCCGCGTCGCACATCGCTGGCAATGGTACGATCCCGTGCGATCGCGCTGGGTGACGCAGTCCGTCGTGGCTTTTCCGATCAATGGCGGGCGCGACGGCGGCTATCGCGCTTATTCGATCAAGTCCAATCCCAAACCGGGAGACTGGCGCGTCGACATCCGCACCGAGGACGGACGCCTGATCGGACGGCTCAAATTCGACGTGGCGCAAGTCCCTGCGCCGGTCACAACCGTTGCAAAGACTCTTCAGTAGCCCACTTGCGCCGACCTGCGTCCGATATCCCAGCGCGTCATGGCGCAGGATCGGAACCTGCCATCAAACCGAGACAGCTTCATCCGTCTCGAAGTCGAGATATGTGTGCAGGTGCCCCTGAAAGTCTTCGACGGTCCAACCTTCGCCGCTTTCGAGGGCAAATACCGGCCCGACGGGAGCCTTGCCGAAGCCGCCCGGCAAATCTAGCAGATAAGTCGGCTGGCACAGACCCGATAGGTTGCCGCGCATGGCGGCCAGCAAAGCCTGTCCCTCGGCAATCGGCACGCGAAAATGACTCGTGCCGCGCGCGAGATCGCAGTGATGAAGATAATGCGGTTTGACGCGGCTCTCGACCAGCGCGCGCATCAGGCTCTCCAGGCTCTCCGGCGTATCGTTGACGCCGCGGAGCAACACGCTTTGCGACAACATGGGAATGCCGGCGTCAACCAGGCGCGCGCAAGCGGCCCGAGCTTCCGGCGTAAGTTCACGGGCGTGGTTGCAATGAAGAAGAACATAAACCGGCGCCCGTCCGCGCAATGCTTCGATCAATTCCGGCGTGATGCGCGAGGGATCGACGACCGGCACGCGGGTATGGATGCGCAGCACTTTGACGTGATCAATCTCATTGAGCCGGGTTATGGTCGCGGCAAGTCGCCGATCGGACAACATCAACGGATCGCCGCCGGTGAGAATGACTTCCCAAATCTCGGAATGTTCCCGGACATAATTCAGCGCCCGATCGAGCGCCTCCGCCGTCAGCATTCCGGCAGACTGCCCGACCTGTTCGCGCCGGAAGCAAAACCGGCAATAAACCGGGCACGTGAGCAGAAGCTTCAAAAGCACCCGGTCGGGATAACGATGCACGATGCCTTCGACCGGCGTGTTGCGGTCGTCTCCGATAGGATCGATGCGTTCTTCGGGAAGTACCGAAAGTTCGTGAACCGAAGGCACGAATTGCGCGGCAATGGGATCGTGAGCATCCGCGGGATCGATCAACGTAAGCATCGACGGTGTAATCGATACCGAGAATTGCGACGCGACGGCCTGAAGCTCCGGAGTCGCGGCGGATAACACCCGGGCCGATACCAGATCCTCCAAGGATCGGACGGGTGACGTTTCTTCCATGCCTGACTACTCTCAGTTTGCGATTGCGCGCCCGTTATTTGCGGTCCGCGTAACTCACCGCAATACCGGCGCGCACATCCTGCTGCATGCCATACTGCGGAAACGGATAGCGGAATCCGTTTTTCGCCAGCGCCTTCATCCCTTCGATCGCCTTGACCAGATATTCGGGCGGCGTCGCCATCAGCATCTCGTCGTCCAGAACGCCGCCATAGCGGCGCTCGGCGAAACAGGGAATCGACAGGCTCGGCTCGCGTTTCGACAGCGCGCGACCCCAGGAATCGGCGCAGGCCGACTCGCCCACGACGCTCCAATCGAACCGCTTGTAGCCCGACCATTGCAGCCCATTGATAAAATAGATCATGGCGCCCGGCGTCGCATAAAACAGCGCAATATCGGGCGGATCTAGCTTGCCGCTCGCAAGCGGGGCCACGGCGAGCGCATCGAAGCGGCCATCCGGCACGCAATGCATCGCGCTCTGATGGGCACCCGCGTCCTCGATGGTGCTGAACCACACGCCGGTCATGTGCTTGCCGGATTTCCATTCGTCCGTCTTCGCGCGGCCCAATCCCACGACGGCCCGGCATTGCGCACCCACAAGATCGTCGGACGTGATGCCCACGGTCCAGCCGAGACGGGACGCCTGTCCCACGATCTGGTCGAGCGTGTGGATGGATTGCGGCCGGCGAATCTTCGGAATCGATTCCATATCCTCGCGGCGCTCGAACAATTTCATTCCGAACGCGATGGAGCGCAGTTTCAGCAGCCGCTCCAATTCACCCACAAGATGGGCCCAATCATCGACCATCATTTGTTCCTCCTTGCTGCATGTCGTTCGATTCAGACTGACAATCAACTCTTCGTCGAAACGGGCTGCATGGGTGATTCATTCGCCGTTAGGCTGAAAATATCCGGTCGCGCATAATGTCCGACCACATCGAAATCGTATTTGGCGCGCGCGCTCTGACCGGGATCGATCTCCGCCGACAGCACGGTCTCACCCGCGAAATCCGGTCCGGCAAGCACATGGCCCAGCGGGTCGACAATGACACTGCCGCCGCGCATGAGCACGGTCTCGGGATCGTTGCCGAAGGAGCATTCATAGTCGTCGGGATAAGCACCCCGGCGGATATGCTGGCAAGCCGTCAACACGAAGCAACGGCCTTCCAGCGCGATATGGCGCATCGACGGCAGCCAGGTTTCGCGATCGTCGGCCGTCGGCGCGCAATAAAGCGCGACACCCTGGCTGTACATATGCATGCGCAGCATCGGCATGTAGTTTTCCCAACAGATGACCGCGCCGATCCGACCTATGCTGGAATCGAACACCCGCATCGTCGATCCATCGCCGAAACCCCAGATCAGCCGTTCGGCCGCCGTCGGCATCAGCTTTCGGTGTTTGCCGATGAGCCCCTTGGCGCCATCGAAAAACAGCGCGGTGCAATAGAGTGTCCCGCCCGAGCGCTCGATCGCACCCATGACGACGAATGTCCCCGCTTCGCGCGCCGCTTCGGCGATCAGCGCCGTTTCGGGACCGGGAACATCGACGGCGGCTTCAAAGTATCGCTGAAATGCATCCCGACCCTCTTTGGATCTTGCGCCCACGACCGCGCCAAAGCTTGCGCCTTTCGGGTAGAAGCCCAGATAGGCTTCCGGGAACACCACAAGCTTCGAACCCTCGCGACCCGCACGCGCGATGCATTCTGCGGCCTTCTCCGCCGATGCCGTTGGCTTGAACGGCACCGAAGCAAGCTGGGCCACGCTCGCAATGAAAGACTGCATCTTTCTGTCCTGACCCGGAGATCCCAGGGGAAACTCGGCCATCAGCCTATCACTGTTCCGCGCACGACTTTAGCCGCAATGCGCGTCAATCGACTGGGCGGCTGCTATCATGTTTCGCCGCCTGCGGGGGAGATTCGATGCGTCCCGAGACCTATGACTTTCTGGGCAATCTGAGTGCCGTCTGGACCGTTCTGCTCGGCGCCATTCTGGCGACCGGCGGAGGCTTCTGCGCCACCCAGCTCGAGCGCCACCTCGAGCATCGCCGGCGAGAGCGAAACGCCGCTCTTCTGTTTGCCGAGGTGCTGTCGATGCTCGGCATCATTCTCGACCTGGCCTACGAATCCTATGGCCGCGGCGAGCCCTTCGGGCCGCTCACGCTGCGCCTGTTGCGCTCGGCCCGACGCGAGATCGACATCTACGACCGCAACCGGGAAAGCCTGTTCGACATCCGAGATGCGGCCCTCAGGGCCAAGATCCACACCATAGTCCTGCGTCTCGCTATGCCGATCGACGCGGTGTTCGATACCACGCAAGAGATCATGGCCGAGCAGGTCTTCCTCAAATCCACGCCAAACCTGCCGGAACTCCAGCGCCACGAAATCGAGGAACACGTTGCGGACCTGCGCACGCGCCGCGTCAGCAGCTATGAATTCGTCCGCGAAACGGCCGAAGGTCTCAAGGGCCTGATCTCGAGTCTCGAACCGCTGGCCCAGCAATCTTTCGAGAAACACGCTCTGGCGGTCCGAGGCAGCTCTGCACTCGCACCCACTGCAGCGCCGTAGCCATGCGCAATTCGTCATGGCACAGTGGGACCCATCGACTCAGTGATTTGAACTCTGCGACTGGCAAAACAGGATGCCTTGGCGGGCATCCATGATCCGGAACTCGAAATGCTGTTCAATTGTGCAAAGTGCCCAGGTTATTGCTGCTCCTATCCGATCATTCCGCTGACCAAGAAGGATGTCTGGCGTCTCGCCAAGCATTTCGGCCTGGGATTTCGGGCGACGAAGAAGAAATACACGCGGCCACAGGAAGACGAAAAATACACCATGCGCCGCAAGGCGGACGAGCATTTCGGCAAGGTCTGCCAGTTCTTCGATACGGACAAACGTCGCTGTACCATCTATACGGCACGGCCTTCGACCTGCCGCACCTTCCCGGGCGGTCGCTGCGGGTATTACGATTTCCTGACCTTCGAGCGGAACACCCAGGACGATCCCGAGCACATCGCGACGACCTGGAGCGACTAAAACGCGCTGCGGCGCGCGGCAAAGCCGGCTCACGAATGCAAATGCATTGTTGTGGCGACCGATAGGCCCACGCCTCGTTGGGCAGAAACGGGAAATGCTGCGAATGACGACCCAACATCCCGAGAGTCTCGAAGCCCTTTTGCGAGAGAACGGAACCTTCGTGGTACCCGGCGCGTATGACGCGCTGTCGGCACGGATCGCCGCGCGTTCCGGTGCGCGCGTCGTCTATATGACAGGATTCGGCGTTGCAGGGGCCAGTTTCGGCGTTCCCGACATCGGATTGCTCGGTCCGGACCAGATGAGCGAAAGGGTGCGTGCGATCGCTTCGGCGATTGCGCCGCTGCCCTTGATTGCCGACGGCGACAATGGCCATGGCGGCCCGGCCAACGTGGCGCGGCTGGTGCGCGCCTATGAACTGGCGGGCGCGCAGTGCATCCAGCTTGAGGACCAGGCGATGCCTAAGCGCTGCGGTCATATGGACGGTAAGGAGATCGTGCCGCTCGTCGAGGCCGCAGCCAAAATTCGCGCGGCCGTTGCTGCGCGCACCAATATCAGCTTCAAGATCATGGCGCGCACGGACGCAATCGCGACCGATGGTATGGATGAAGCGCTGCGACGCGGCGAAGCATTCCTGAATGCGGGCGCGGATATACTCTTCGTGGAAGCGGCGCGCTCGGAAGAAGAACTGCTGCGGGTTGCGCAAACTTTTCCGCGCACGCCGCTTGTCGCCAACATGGTCGAAGACGGCAAGACACCGTTTCTGTCCCTCCCGGTCCTGCAGCAGATGGGTTACCGGATCGTGCTGCGCCCGGTGACGGCGCTGCTCGCCATCGCGCGCCGTCTTGAAGAGGTCTATTCCGGAATTCTGGAGGGGAACGCGACCGTCGGAGAGCGCGTGACCTTCACGCAGTACAACGAGATCGTCGGATTGCCGGAGGCCTTGGCATTTGTTTCGCAGTGCGGCGAGCCCTGAAGGGGTGCGAACAGCCGAAATCGCAGCATTCCACAGAATTGGCGGCGGAAATCATGACTGATCTGATGTCCGATTCCGCCGTTTACCCAGTTGCGGTCGGGCCGCGCTTTTAGGCATGATACAACCGTGCCGCATTGCCCGTCGCCGGACACGGGTTTGCGCGCGTGGACAGAGGCCGGCAGGTCACATCGGCAATATCATGGCGAACTTCGATAATAATGGCTCGCAGCCCCTCGCAAAAGCTTCCGTGAAGGGGACGGTCAAATGGTTCAATTCCACCAAGGGTTACGGCTTTATCACGCTTGAAGACGGAGGCGATGCGTTCTGCCACGCTTCGGCATTGGCATCGCTAGGCACGCCTAATGTCCCGCAAGGTGCGACGGTGGTCTGCGATCTCCAGGATTCGCCGCGCGGGCTTCAGGTTGTCGCGGTCCATAGCATAGACGCGAGCACGGCGGACCCGGCGCCGTCGCAGCGTCCTCGTCCGGGCGGAGACCGCTTCAGCGGAAACCGGGCCGGCGGCAACGAGCGCCATGGCGGAGGAGATCGGTTTGGGGGCGGCGACCGATATGGCGGTGGCGATCGTTACAGCGGCGACGACCGCTTTAGTGACAGATTTGGCGGCGGCGACCGCTTCAGCAGCAATGCCGACCGCTTCAGCGGCGGTGATCGCTTTAGCGGCGGCGACAAGCCCCGTGGTGGCGGCGGCGCCCGCGATGCCGGTCCCGGTGGCCCAATGGTCGACGGCAAGGTCAAATTCTTCAACGATCAGAAGGGCTTCGGCTTCGTGATGCCAGACAATGGCGGTGGCGACGTCTATTGCCACGCGAGTGCACTGCGGCGGTCCGGACTTTCGGCACTGAGCCCGGAACAACGCATCCGCTTCTCGACCCGGCAAGGCACCAAGGGCGTCGAAGTAGACCGTATCGAACTGATTTGAACTCCGCTGGTTTTTGAGAAAACCGGCCTGCGCAGGCCAGCCTTGCGCGGGCTGCGCCTCATTTTGCGCCCAATCCCACTTGAATATTGCACTTGCGAACATATATAGCGTCGATCTATATCGGTCCAATATAGATCAGGCGCGGGGCGCAAAATGGACGTTCGTACGATTTGTCTGGGCATTCTCACCCGCGGCGATGCCACGGGTTATGAGATCAAGAAGCTGTTCGAGGACGACGGCTACCAGCATTTCGTCGAGGCGAGCTTCGGCTCCATCTATCCTGCCCTCAATCGACTCACCGAAGAAGGTCTCGTTTCAGTCCGCGAGGAGGCGCAGGAAAAGCGCCCCGACCGCAAGGTCTATTCGATCACACCAAGCGGCCGCAGCGCATTCGTCGCCTCCCTGCTCAAGCCGCTTCCAGAGGACCGTCATCGCTCCCCGTTCGTGTTCGCGATGCTGTTCTCGCATCTGCTGCCGCACGAGCGCGTCGTATCGATGCTCGACAATTACATTCGCGTCAGCGAGGAAAAGCTCGCGCAAGTTTCCGGTGCGACCGCGTCGCCCCAGACCCCAGGCGAGAAATTCGTTTCCGGATTCGGCCGCGCCGTCTATGAGGCGATGCTGGATTTTCTTCGCACACATCGACACGAAATCGAACAACCGACGGCCGAGGCGGCCGAATAGCCGGGCGTGTGATGTTCAAATCGACCTTTGCCTCATTCATGAGCCTCAAAGCGAGCTACCGCGCTGCGCTGGTGATCCTCGTGATCGTGATTCTGTGGATCGGCTCGGGTTTCATCTTCGGCGGTCATAAGGCCGCGAGCGGCGACGCACAGGCCAAGATTGTCGAGGTGCCGCGCGTGCGTGTCCAGATTCTCGCCGCTTCCGACCGCAACGCCACGATCACGATCCGGGGACGCACCGAAGCGCTGCATTCCGTGGACGTCCGCGCGGAGATCGAAGGCGTCGTCCAGGCGCTGCGGGTCGAAAAAGGCGACCGCGTCAAGGCCGGCGATGTGCTGTGCGAGATCAAGCTCAACGATCGGGGAGCCAAGCTCGATCAGGCGCGTGCGCTGGTGGCGCAAACGGCCAAGCAGCATGACGTCGATCTCGATCTGGCCAAGAACGGCTTCCGCTCCTCGACCCAGGTATCGCAATCGGCCGCTTCGCTCGAGGCGGCGCGGGCGACACAGCAGACGATGCAAATCGAGCTCGCCAACACGAAGATTCGCGCGCCTTTTGCCGGCATCGTCGACGATCGCTACGTCACGGTCGGCGACTACATGCGCGTAGGAGACAAATGCGCGATGATCGTGGCGCCCGAACCGTTCCTTGCGGTCGGTCAGGTCTCCGAACACGAAGTCGGCGAATTGAAGATCGGCGATCCCGTCACCGCCAATCTCGTCACCGGCGAAACCGTCCAGGGCAAGATCAGTTTCGTCTCGATCCGCGCCGACGACACTACGCGCACATTCCGCATCGAAGCCGAGTTGCCCAATCCGGACGCCAAACTTCGCGCCGGCATCAGCGCCGACATCCATATCCCCGTGAGGCAACTGATGGCGGAAAAGATTTCGCCGGGAATTCTCGTGCTCGACGACAACGGCGTCGTCGGCGTGCGCACGGTCGAGCACGGAATCGTCCGCTTCCATCCCGTCGATATCGTTTCCGACGGGCCCGACGGTATGTGGATCAGCGGTTTATCCGACGGCATCGCAGTGATCACAGTCGGGCAGGAGTTCGTCAATGACGGCGAACGCGTGCAGACGGTCCGGGACAGGGGCAGTCGCGCATGATTCGGATCGTCGACTGGGCCGTCAACAACACGCGCGTCGTCGTCGCGCTGCTGGCCGTCGCCATCATCGCGGGCCTCGTGTCCTTCGCGGTGATCCCCAAGGAAGCCCAACCGGACATTCCGTTCGGCGTCATCGTCGTGCAGGTGAACTATCCCGGCATCAGCCCGGAGGACAGCGAGCGTCTCCTCGTCAAGCCGATGGAGACATATCTGCGCTCCATCGAAGGCCTGAAAGACATCACAGGGCGCGCTTATCAGGGCGCTGCGGTCATTATCCTCGAATTCGACGTGAATTTTAACAAGGAGAAGGCACTCGAAGATGTACGCGCGCAGGTGGAAACGGCGCGCGCAGAACTGCCGACGGACGCCAAGCAACCGACAGTTCAGGAATTCAACACGAGTCTTTTCCCCGTGATCACGGCATCGCTCTATGGCGACGTGCCGGAGCGTACGATGCTCAAGATTGCGCGCGACCTGAAGGACCAGATAAAGCAGATCCCCAGCGTTCTCGACGTCACTATCGGCGGCGAGCGCCAGGAAATGATGGAGATCGTGATCGATCCTTCCAGGCTTGAAAGTTACGGTCTCACCCAGCAGGAATTGTTCAGCGCGATCTCCAACAACAACCGGCTGATTGCTGCGGGTTCGATCGACACGGGCCATGGTAGTTTCGAGGTCAAGGTTCCGGCCGTCATCGACAATCCCCAGGACGTGCTCGATCTGCCGATACGTTCGACCGGTGCAGCAACTATTACTCTGGGTGACGTAGCCCAGGTCCATCGCACCTTCTACGACGCGACGAACTATGCCCGATTGAACGGTCAGCCGACCATCGCGCTCGAAGTGACCAAGCGTATCGGCGCCAATATCATCGACAACAACCAAAGAGTGCGCGACCTGATCGCCCAGGCGCAGAAGTCATGGCCGGCCGGCGTTCAGGTCAAATATTTGTCCGACAGATCCACCGACATTCGCGACACGCTGGGTTCGCTGTCGGATTCGATTATTCTGGCCATCATTCTGGTGATGATCATCATCGTCGCGGCTCTCGGTCTTCGTTCGGGCCTGTTGGTGGGCGCGGCCATCCCGACATCGTTCCTGATCAGCTTCCTCGCGCTCAACGCGATGGGGATGACGCTCAATTTCATGATCATGTTCGCGATGCTGCTGGCCGTCGGCATTCTGGTCGACGGCCCGATCATCGTCGTCGAATATGCCGACCGGAAGATGACTGAAGGCGCACCGCCGAAGGCGGCTTTCGCGGAAGCCGCGCGGCGCATGTTCTGGCCCGTGGTCAGTGCGACGGCCACGATGATCGGCGCGTTTTTTCCCATGCTGTTCTGGCCCGACGTGACCGGAAAGTTCATGAGCTACTTTCCCATCACGCTGATCATCGTGCTCAGCGCCTCGATGTTCGTGGCACTTGTCTTCCTGCCTGTGCTGGGCGGCATGCTGGGCAAACGGCCGCCTCCGGATCCGGAACATGAGCGCGCCATCGAGGCATCCGAAACAGGCGACTGGCGCGAAATTCCGGGAATCACCGGATGGTACGCACATCTCTCCGAACGCATCACCCAATACCCCGGCAGGGTGATTCTCGGTGCGCTGGGCGTCGTGGTCTTGATCATCGGTTTGTTCGCCGTATTCAATCACGGAGTCGAATTCTTCGTCGACACCGATCCGGAAATGGCCAACATTCTTGTCTCCGCGCGCGGCAATCTTTCCGCGAACGAAAAGCGCGACGTCGTGATGAGTGTCGAGCGCATCGTCGCGTCCGTCGACGGCCTCAAATATGTCTACGCGACATCAGGAGAGCAGTCGAACACTCTCAATGATCAGGGTGGCGTGCCTGTCGACAACATTGGCCAAATCCAGATCGAGTTGAAAGACTATCACGAACGCCGCCGGGGCAATGTGATCCTCGAAGAGATTCGTGCGAAGACCGCCAATCTCGCAGGCGTTCATGTCGAGGTGCGCGTGCCGGATCCCGGACCGCCGACGGGCAAGGACGTGATGATAGACGTCGCATCCGACGACAACGCAGTGCTGATGCAGACGACCGATGTGATCCGACGCCATCTGGACGGCCTCAAGGAGCTGCGCGATCTTGAAGACACGCGTCCGCTTCCCGGCATCGAATGGGACCTCGACATCGACCGTGACGTCGCCAACCGCTTCGGCGCCAATGCACAGACGATCGGTACGGCCGTTCAACTCGTGACCGACGGCATTCTCGTCGGCGAGTACCGTCCCGACGATACGACGCAGCAAGTCGACATCCGCGTCCGCTATCCCGCGTCATCGCGCGGCATTCACGCACTCGACGACGTGCGCGTGTCCACACCGGGCGGCATGGTGCCGATCAGCAATTTCGTCAAGCTCCGGCCCGCGCCGCAGGTCAATTCCATCGAGCGCGTGAACGGTCATCGCGTCTTTCACATCCGCGCCAACCTAAAGCCCGGGGTTCTACCCGCCACGGAAGTGGCAAAGCTCAAAGCATGGATGGCGACCCAGACCTTCCCCCCAAGCGTCCATGTCGCCTTCAAGGGCGCAGACGAGGAGCAGAATAAGGCAGGCCTCTTTCTCGTCGGCGCGGCGTTCATGGCGCTGTTCCTGATCGCGATGGTGCTGGTCGCCATGTTCAACAGCTTCTATCACGCGACTCTGATCCTCATTGCTGTGGTACTGGCGATGATCGGCGCGCTTCTGGGCATGCTGATCATGGGTCAGC
Source organism: Rhizomicrobium sp. (assembly GCA_050014535.1). Taxonomy (GTDB): domain Bacteria; phylum Pseudomonadota; class Alphaproteobacteria; order Micropepsales; family Micropepsaceae; genus Rhizomicrobium. The sequence continues at coordinate 5,080 of JBEKDC010000025.1, read as the reverse complement.
CATTTTCGGTCATCATGTCGGGCACGGGAATGCTCGCGCTGGCCGGTATCGTCGTGAATCACAACATCGTGCTGATCGACACCTTTAGACGATTGCGCCTTTCGGGGATGGATCCGATCGAGGCCGTCATCCGCTCGAGCGCGCAACGGCTTCGCCCCGTGTTTCTGACGACAGTGACGGCCATCGGCGGGCTGTTGCCGATGATGTTCGCCATCGAGATCGATTTCTGGACGCGTCAGGTCACGATCGGCGGCCCGCACGGCATGACCTGGGTTCCGATGTCGACGGCCATCGTGTTCGGACTGGCCTTCTCGAAGGCGATCACTTTGGGCCTCGTGCCGGCTATGCTGGCATTGCCGTATCGCCTGCGCGAAGCTCGAGATCTCCGGCGCGCGCGACGCAAGGGACCTGTGGAAGTGCCCGCGGTCACGCGGCCGCCGCGGCCGGCACAGCAGCCCGAGGCCCAGGCGGCGGAATAATTAATCGGCTGCGGCCAGCGGTACGGACCGTGTTGCGATGCCGGGTACGACGTCGGGATCGCTCTCGACCGCCTGGAGAATTTCGAGCGCCGCCGCGGCTTGCCGTTGCTTGTTCCACATCGACGCGTAATGGCCGCCTTTATCGACCAGTTCGGCATGCCGGCCCCGCTCGACGATCTCGCCGTGATCCAGCACGAGGATTTCATCCGCATCCACCACCGTGGAAAGGCGATGCGCGATGACGAGCGTGGTGCGGTTGCGCGCGACTTCCGACAGCGCGCTCTGGATTTCGCGTTCGGTGTGCGTATCGAGGGCCGATGTCGCTTCATCCAGGAGCAGGATGGGCGGGTTCTTGAGGATCGTGCGTGCAATCGCCACACGCTGCTTCTCGCCGCCCGACAGCTTGAGCCCCCGCTCGCCCACCATCGCGTCGTAACCGAGCGGCAGCTCGCGAATGAAACTGTCGATCTGCGCCATGCGCGCGGCTTCCTTGATCTCGGCTTCGTTGGCTCCGATGCGACCATAGGCGATGTTGTAGCGTACGGTATCGTTAAACAGGACTGTGTCCTGCGGTACGATGCCGATATGGCCCCGCAAGGACGCCTGCGTCACGTCGCGGATATCCTGCCCGTCGATGCTCACGCTGCCACTCTTGATGTCGTAGAAGCGATAAAGGATGCGCGAGATGGTGGATTTCCCTGCGCCCGACGGACCCACCACCGCAACGGTCTTGCCGGCGGGCACCGTAAAGCTGATGCCCTTGAGCACGATCCGCGCGGGCTCATACGAAAAGACGACATCGTCGAAATTGATCTCGCCGCCACTGACGACCAAATCCTTCGCGCCCGGCTTGTCCTTCACTTCCTGCGGTTGATAGAGGAGCCGGAACATCGCCTCCATGTCGACCAGCGCCTGCGTGATCTCGCGATAGACGGTGCCCAACAGGTTCAACGGCTGATACAGCTGCATGAGAATGGCATTTCCCATCACGAGTGCACCGATGGTGAATTGCCCACGCGAAATACCGATGGCGGTCAAGACCATCACAAGTCCCATACCCACGGCCATGATCGCGGCCTGGCCCGTGTTGAGGACCGAGAGCGATATCTGCGCCTGGATGGAGGCGCGCGAGAATTTGTTCATCGATTTTTCGAAGCGCCGGGTCTCATGACCTTCGTTGTTGAAATATTTGACGGTCTCGTAGTTGAGCAAACTGTCGACCGCCTTGGTGTTTGCCTCGCTGTCGCTCTCGTTCATCTCGCGGCGGAAGCGGACGCGCCAACGCGTGACGGCGAAAGTGAACCAGACATAGCCGCCGACCATTGCCAGCGTCGTCAGCGCAATCCAGACGTTGAGCTTCCAGACCATGATTGCCGTGAAGAGAAGGAGCTGGAAAAAGGTCGGGAAAATGCTGAACAACGCGAAGGAGAGCAGCGTGTCGATGCCCTTGGTGCCGCGTTCGATGGTGCGCGACAGACCGCCCGTCTTGCGCTCCAAATGAAAGCGCAGGCTGAGCGTGTGCACATGCGCGAAGGTCGAGACGCCGACTTCCTTGAGCGCGTTGTACTGTACTTTCGCGAAGATGCCGTCGCGCAATTGCGCAAAGGCCTGCATCAGGATGCGCGACAGCACATAACCGAGGATCAGGCCGAAGACCGCCGCAATGGCGATGTTTGCGGGCGTCTTGTGTGCCAGCCGGTCCGTGATCCAGCCGAACATCACGGGCGATACCGTCGTGGCCGCGATCGAGAGGGCGAGACAGACCAGCGCAAAGACGACACGCAGCCTCAGATCTGGCCGGTCCTTCGGCCAGAGATAGGGCATCAGCATGTAGAGCGGGTGCAGCGACGGCGTGCCGTCGCCCGATTCGAGCATGGGATTGGGCGCCGACATGCTCTAGCGCGCCAAATGCACGGAAAGCCCGGCGCTTGCCGGGGTGACGATGGAAAACGACACGACTAACCTCTCGGGCGATAATTGTTGGCAAACGGTTTAGAAAGCCAGTCTGTTTAGAAAGATGGTGTGTCTGCCGCAATCCCCAACCATATCCCGCGGCGCAACAGCGAGAGAACGAATCGGGTCATGCATAACCCTCCCCGCGATAAGGAAAAGCGCCAACGAAGCGTTTGCGTCTTTTGCGGATCGTCTTCCGGCCGCGATCCGCGCCATGCGGAAGCCGCGCGCGAATTGGGGATTTTGCTCGCGGCCAATGGGTTCTCACTCGTGTTCGGCGGCGGAAATATCGGGCTGATGGGCGAAGTCGCGCGCGCCGTCCGGGCGGGAGGCGCGCCCGTCATCGGCGTTCTGCCCGCCTTCCTGAAACATCTGGAGCCGCCGCTCAAATCGGCCGAGGAACTGATTATCACCCCGGACCTGCAGCAGCGGAAGGCGCGCATGCTGGCGCTGGCCGACGCATTCGTGGTCCTGCCGGGAGGCCTCGGCACCCTGGACGAGTATTTCGAAGTGCTGACTTCGGCCCAGCTTCATACGCTGGGCAAGCCGATCGTTGTGGTCAACACCGCTGGCTATTTCGATCCGCTCAAGGCTTTGCTCGATCACGTGGTGGGCGAGGGATTTGCGAATGCGAACCTCTTCGAGCTCCAGCACATCGTTGCCGATCCCGAAGAAGCGGTCGGCGTGCTGCTGCTCAAGTCGCCTGCGGCCTGATCCGTCCGATCCGCCCTTCCAGCGCCACAATCAGAATGGCGGCCCAGATGCAGACGAACGCAATGGTGTTACCGCGCGTGACCGTCTCGTGGAAGGCGAACGTCGCGAGCAACAATGTGAGCGACGGCGAGAAATATTGCAGGAAACCCAGAGTAGAGAGCCGGATGCGCCGCGCGCCCGCTGCGAACATCGCAAGCGGAACGGCCGTCAACGGTCCACCCAGAATCAGAAGCGCGTCCTTGCCGACATTCGCGGACGGGAACGCACCCGTATGCCTTGCCCACCAATACGTCACCAAACCGAGAGTAAACGGAAACAGGATCAGCGTTTCGATCAGCAGCCCGTCGAGGGCATCGACCTCCGTCAGTTTGCGGAAATAGCCGTAAAAGCCGAATGACAGCGCAAGCGACGGGCCGATCCAGGGAATGTGTCCCAGCTCGAGCGCCTGCACGCCGACCGCGCCTGCCGCAAGCACAAGCCCGACCAACCTGACGCGCGACATGCGCTCGTGGAACAAAAAAACGCCGAGAGCGATCGAAAGCAGCGGGGTCAGATAATAACCGAAGCTCGCTTCGACGAGTTGGTTCGTCGACACGCAATAGATGAAGAGCGTCCAGTTGCAGCTGATGAGCACGCTGGTGAGCGCGAGCGTGGCAAGCGTCCGCGGTTCCCGCAGGATGCTGACGATTCGGGACGTTCGGCCGCGCCAGGCCGTCACGACAAGCAGGAATAGCGCGCACCACAGCACGCGATGGACGGTCAGCTCGAAAGGGGGCACATCGCCCAAAAGCCGCCAATACAGAGGTACCACACCCCAGATCGCATAGGCGACACCCGCCAGCAGGATGCCGGTGCTTTCGTTGTGCGGAGGTGTGTTTTGGGCCATCACACTCGGAAAAATCTCGAAACCGATCGGTCGGCGCGATCTTAGTGAGTTAGGACGGCAAAATATCGGGCATCCGTATCAAACCTGCTATGCGCTTCGATGGGAGGGAGCCCCATCACAAATTGCGACGATTATCGCTATTGCCGCACACCGTCGCGATAGAGCTTGTAGCGGATCGAATCCGTCAGCGCCTCGAACGAGGCATCGACGATGTTGGGCGACACGCCCACGGTCGACCAGCGCCTGCCCTGCCCGTCTTTGCACTCCACCATCACGCGCGTCACGGCCTCCGTGCCGCTGGTGAGGATACGCACTTTATAGTCGACAAGCGCGAGGTCCTGCAGGAAGGCGGAATAGCGACCGAGATCCTTACGTAGCGCTTCGTCGAGCGCATTCACCGGGCCGTTGCCGAGACCCACATTGTGGTAGGTCTCGTCGCCAACTTTCACTTTGACCACCGCTTCGGACACCGTCGTGAGATCGCCCACGGCATTGTGCCGGCGTTCGACCATCACCCGGAAGCTTTCGACTTCGAAATAATCGGGGGCCTGGCCCAGCGCGCGGCGCGCAAGCAGTTCGAACGAGGCCTCGGCGCCGTCATAGGAATAGCCGAGGAACTCGCGCTGCTTTACGTCTTCGAGCAGCCTTGCAATGCGGGCATCCTTCGCATCGACATCGATGCCGGCGTCTGCGAGCCGTGCGAGAAGGCTCGAGCGGCCTGCCTGATCCGACACCAGAATGCGCCGCACATTGCCGACCGTCTCGGGCGGCACATGCTCATAGGTGCGCGGGTCCTTGAGGACTGCGGAGGAATGAAGGCCGCCTTTGTGCGCGAAGGCCGACGGACCGACATAGGCGGCGTGCCGGTTGGGCGCACGATTGAGGATTTCGTCGAGCAGCCGCGAAGTCGCCGTCATGCGCGCCAATTGCTCGCGAGAAATGCCGATTTCGAATTGCGACGCGTAAGGTTCCTTCAACAACAAGGTCGGGATCAGCGCGCACAAATTGGCATTGCCGCAGCGTTCGCCGAGACCATTGAGCGTTCCCT
>JBEKDC010000024.1:0-32873 GCA_050014535.1 Rhizomicrobium sp. | reverse complement strand
ATTCGAAGATCTATATGAACTTTGGAAACCAGGGCGCAACCAGCCCCAAATGTCCCAAGAGCGGCGAAACCGGCTGCTTCAATGGGAGCCATCTTGCCGGCGACTGGAATCTCCGCAAGCAGGTGATCGATGCGGCACGGCTCGGCAGTTTGGCCGGGACGCCGGTCTATTTCGATCTGGCGAACGAAAGTTGCCCGGGTGGCGGTTCGTCGCCCGAAATGCAGGCGGACATGCAGCAGTTCGTGTCATACATGGTCACGGAATATGCCAAGACATATCGAGACGACCATTCCTTCGTGAGTTGTCACGGCCCCTCGCTCAGGCGCGCGACGAACGGCCTGGACAGCATCGTTGCCCTTTACCGTTCCGCGGGCATCCGTCCGCACACGCTGGATCTGCACATGTACGTCGCTGACGAACAAACGGCGGAGAGCGTGTTGCAGCAAGGCGAGGCAGAGGCGCAAAGCATCGGGTCGCGCCTCGCCGTTATGGAGACCGCACGTGACGATCAGGCAGTCTTCACGGCCGTCTCAACGCTGCGCAAGCGGGGTGCGCTTCCTCTGCTTGAAACCGTGTCCATCTGGCCCAAGGAACTGGGATCCACCTGCGGCCAGAGCATTCAATGGCCCACAGACCTTTCCAATGTGAGTCGAGTGGTCAATGGGTGACGGCGCAACGAACGAGCATCGGATGCAATGTAGAGGCATGGAACTCCGAAATAAGTTTTTGATAGTTCCGGAACCGGCGACCGGGTTACTCGCCGTATATCCGACAGGAATTTTCGAGATTGGCGCCTGGTTGACAAGCGAGCACAGGCTCGCCTTGCGCTCTCCGGATTGAAGATCGCCGGCGCCGATATCCTCGCTGCCGCTTAGGCAAAATTTTCCATCCAATTCGCCGCATCTGTCCCGCGACTCAATCGTCGTCTGGGGGAAGTTGCGGCGACGCGTCGTTCAAGAAGAAGCTGGCGCCATGCGGCGCGGGAATCGTGCTGAACGAGCGCGGCAGTAATCGCAGATTGTAGAAGTCATAAAGATCGGAGCTGCTGCGCGCGTCCGCAAAGGTGAGCGCGCCCAGCGGAATTGAGAAATTGTGTTCGACAAATCGCGCAATGCAGCCGAAATCGCAACGGATATTGCTGATATAGCGGGGCGGCTTGTAAGCGGAGACGAAGATGAAAGGCACACGAAAGCCGTATTGATAACCGCCTTCCGGGTTCGCCAGGATCGTCGGAGGCTCATGATCGTACCAGCCGCCCCAATCGTCCCAGACGACGAGGATGGCGGTCGTTTGCCAATAGGTTTTGCCGTACTGGTCCACGCATGTGCTGTTGCCGATCGAATTTACGATCGCAGCCACCCAGGACGGTCCGAGCCCGTTGTTCCTGCCGGAGTGATCGGAATATCCCGCTCCGGGCGTCACCCAGCTGACATTGCGCAAATTGCAGCCGGCGATGTCCCTCAAAATGTCGGTCTGATTCAGATCGACATTGGCCGCCCAAGCAGCGCCCGTACATATGCGGTTGCTCGGCACGCAGATGTGATCGATCGCATTAGGCGCTGTCCAGATCGAGCCCGCGTTTAGCGCATAGTATCGCCAGGAGTCGCCTTTCGCCGTCAAAAGATCGGCGAGGGTCTGGTGCTCGAAACAAGGAAAGGTCGTATTGTTCGAAGCTTCGACCCCGGCCGCATCGATCAGTTGCACTGCCGTGCCGGGTGCGGCGACGCATCCGGCGGAATTGAGGTTGACTACATTCTCGGACGCGAACGTGCCGATATGATCGTCCAGGGCGTTTGGCGCCGACGTTGCTCCGAAAAGGAATTGATGCGCGGGAAAACTCGGCCCCTGATTGGTTTGGAACATATAGTTCGCCCAACCATACTGCGTCACCAGATCGAGATAGGGATGGAGTAGGCCTCCCGAATTGTCGACATAGGCGTATTGCGGGCTCGCGGGACATACTGTTCCGGGATTGGGAGAACAGACGTTGCTCGCCGCCCCGTCCATCGCGCACACTCCCGTCGTCGCATTCAGGTCGCACATATTCACGTAGCCTGTGTGCGTATGGTCCAGATCGTAGGCGTTCGCCAGCGCAACCGGAACCGGTTGGGTTACGCCGTTCGGCGCGGCGTTGTTCGCCCAGTTGGCGGTCTGGATGTCGTATTGCTTCGTGGATGGCGTGGTGCTGCACAGGCTTGCCGGGTTGCACAGGGCATAGAAGAGGCTGTCCGGCGTGCGGTTCTCCTGAACGATGACGACGACGTGCTCGAAATTGGCGATCTGGGCATCGGCAGGGATCGAATTCAGACAAAATAGGAACGCCAAACTTCGAAACGCAGCGCGCATCGGAATCTCCCAACAAGCTGGTGCCGGATAACGCCCGTTCGCCCCGATAGGGAGTCGTATCAAATTGGCGCCACAACCGCAAACTGCAGGCGCACGTCGCTAGCGACTCCTCGGGCGTCGGATTGGCAAACAATCAAATCGCTGCCTCCTTGGAACCTGTCGCAAATTCGATCACGGACGATCTACGACGCAAGAGCGAGATTGGGCTGCAATAACGCTTGTGAGCGCCGAGATGGCTTTCAGGTGGTTTCGAAACCCGGAACCGGTCGGGTTGTCGAATATACGATAGAAATCGCCGGGATAGTTCCGTGGTCGCTTGCTACGCGCTGGTCCGCTTGCGCCTTTCATTTTGACCATCGTCGGGGTCGAATTCCGCGCTTCTGCATCTTCATCCTGACATAGAACGGCGAGTCCATCGACGCAGCTTATTCGGTTTAAACCTATGATGCACATTTCCGCATGTGGAAATGGGGTATCGTCAAGTCCCCAGCGCCGTGTTAAGTTCTATTGCGGGCGTTGGAACGCGGGGCCATTCCTTTGCTCGAAACGGTGTCCATTTGGCCCAAGACGCTCAACACTGCCTGCGCACAAAGCTTTCAATGGCCGAGAGATTTTGCGAGCGTAACGCGAGCGTTGAATTAGTGAGCGTCGCATGCGTACTATAAAACATCGAAAACGGCATTTCTGCGAAAAAGCGTAAATTCGACCGCATTGAAACGCCGGATAGAAGGTCGTTGGCATCCGAATTTTGGCCGTCAAGGGAAGAATGCGAAATCTATATATCCATTGTGGCCTGGCCAAGACGGGCACCACGTCGATTCAAAAATTTCTATCGCAATCGCGCGAGCAATTGAATGCGATCGATTACGACTACCCGACGATCTGCCAGAACAATGACGGGTACAATCACGGCAATCTCACGTGGCAATTTTTCAATCATACCTACTTTGATCCGCGGGCAGGGACGGCCGACGATTTTTTAGGCTTTCTCAATTCGTCCGACCGCAAATCGAACATTGTCATCAGTGCGGAGGGGTTCGCGAATTGTCTGGTCAGAGAGCATCCAAGCGTTCACTTTCTGGATTTTTTGCGATCCGCGGTTCAACTCAACGACGCGGTCTATCTCGTATTTTCATTTCGTACGTTTTGGCGCTACATCGAATCGTTATATCTGCAGTTATTGAAAGCCGGCAGTCTCAAAGTATCGCTGTCTCATCACATCGAGAGGAGACTTATTTGGCTTCGCAGGCTCTTGGAAGAGATCGCGGCATTGCGCGAAATTGTGGGCGACGACCGGGTTCTGGTCGCCGATGTCGACATGTCCGATTCGATATCGGCGCTCCTGCCGCTTCTGCAAATCGACGAAAGTAAATTGGGACCGCGACCGGAAAAGCTCAATGCGCGGTTGGGAATAAAAAAGGCCGCCCTCTTGTATCTTTTTCAGTTCGATCCCGGCGGCGAACTGAGCGGTCGATCGCAACGCCAGATACTGCGTTTCGCCAAATCATTGGACAAGATGGCGGATTTGCCCGACGACGAATACAGCTATCATATTGTTACGCTGGCGGAGGCGAATCGCATCCAGGATGATATGCGAGCACATGTCCCCGGTTTCCTGCGCGCCGAATTGGCGTCTGCGTGCGCCGCAGTCGATTCATCTCACCAGGCTGCTGTTCTTGAGAATGTAGAACTCCCGGTGAAAGAAGCATTGTCGATCATTGAGGGTCTGATTTCCGCCAAACTGAAGCGAAGGGAAAAACGGTCCCAAACCGAATTGTCCGCTTAACAAAATTTCGACAAATCCGCAGAAGGCCGATTTTGTCGCTTCGACCGCTCGGTCCTAAATCGATTACCCGCTCGAGAAAACCCTGGGTCGGACAGCGCCATGATGGACGCGCTTAACGGTCGACAAATTCGACCGATCGCAAAAGCGTCCGGAGTAGGTGCGCACAAAGCAAGTGCGAGCCCCAGTGTCTTAATCCCAGTTGCGGCTTCAGCATTCAAAGGCCCGCAGCCCTTTCAAAGAGGATCGCGGTGTAAACGACCGATGGGGTTTCGGACGCGGCACGGGATCACGAAACGCCGAGGCAGTCTCCGGGTTGTTCCGAGACCAGGAAACAAGGCGCCGGCGCTATATCCGATAGGAATTCTCGAGATTGACGGCAACCCGACGCAGGCAGGTTCGGGTTGCGGGCTCCAATTTGACCATCGTCAGCGTCGATATCCGCGCCGCTGCATCTTCGTCACCACTTGGAATGTTGACTGTATCGACGCCGTCCAACTAGGCTCCAGATGACATAATTTTTAAATCACCAGGGACAGAATGCAAAATCTTTACATTCATTGTGGTTTGCCGAAGACGGGCTCCACTTCGTTGCAAATTTTTCTAGCGAGTGCCCGCGAGCAACTGAATGCGATGGATTTCGACTATCCGGCAATCTGCACCAACCAGGAGGGGTATAATCACAGCAATCTCACCTGGCAATTCTCGCGGCACAAACATTTCGACCCGGAGGCAGGGACTTCCGGCGACCTGATGCGGTACTTCGCGTCGCCCAACCGGAAATCGAATGTGGTGGTCAGTGCGGTGGGCCTCGCAAATTGCCTGACCAATTCGACATTCAGCGCTCGGATTCGGAAGTTTCTGCGGGGAGCCGTGGAGTCGAACGACGCGGTCTATCTCATATTTTCGTTCCGCACTTTTTGGCGTTACATCGAATCGCTATATTTGGAGCAGCTGCAAGCCGGTTACCTCAAGAAATCGCTGCCGGCTTATATCGAAGTCAGGCTGCTGTGGTTTCGCGAGTTCTTCGAACAGATCGCGGAGCTGCGCGACATCGTGGGCGAAAATCGCGTGCTGGCCGTCGATGTCGACCAGTCCGATTCGATTTCGGCGATTCTGGCGCTCCTGAAAATCGACGAAAGTAAATTGGGCGCGCGGCCCGAAATACTCGACGCGCGGTTGGGCTTAAAGAAGGCTGCGCTCTTGTATCTTTATCAGTTCGGATCGGCAGGCCGGAAAAACGAACGGACACATGACCAGATACTTCGGTTTGTACACTCATTGGACCGGATGGCGGACTTGCCGGATGACATCTACGACTATCATCTCATCGCGTTCGAAGCGGCAAATCGCATTCAAGAAATCGTGCGGGCGCATATTCCCGACTTTTTGAGCGTCCAGCTGGAATCTGCTTCCCGCGCGGTCGACGCTTCACACCACGCGATTTTGCTTGACGACGTGGTGCTCAGCATCAACGACGTGTTGGCAATCGCGGACGTCTTGATTCCGGTAGAACGAGGCCGAGACACAAGAGGACCGGAGCTTGAGCAAGTGGAGGCGATCTAGTCTGTTCGTCAGCGGGAGAAGGCTTTGCGTGTCCGGTGGAAACAGCAGCCGCGACGCGGACACGCGCTCAAGCACGTGCGTCAGGTATCTCCAAGCGCTCTGAACTTGGTCGAAGCGCTATAACCTGCCGGAACGCGACAGGTCTACAAATCGGCACCGGGGGGGACGATTACGCTTCCTTGGCCGCGCTGGGCTTAGCCTCGGCGGGAATGAACCGGATTTTAACCGATCCGCCTTCCTTACCTGATGTTCGGCTGAAAACGCCCAATCCTGCCACCCGGGTACGCTCGCCCGATTCAATCTGCTCTTTCAATATGGCCATCGCCGCCTTCAGCGTCTTTTTCACGTCGAGTTCATCGACCTTACTCCGCGTACTGACAATTTTTGCCAATTCGGCGAACTTCATTCCGCCCACTGTCTTGTTCAACGCCTCGGCACTGTTCATATAGGGTCTCCTACGAGATCGAGATACGATGATATCGGCCAATGACAGCTACGTCCAGAGATATACGAGCTCTCGTTAGCGATAACGGCTAACCGCGAAACCCCCATAGGTTGATGAAGATAACCATTGACGCCGCCGTCGAAGCTCTTGGGCGTATTCGGCGCCTCGCCCATCTGCAAATTCGGGGCGGACGACACACGGGAGAGTTTCCTGAAAGCGACGGCAAAGTGCCGGAGCGTCGGCTGCCGCCAGTGCCCGGTTGGCCCGCGGACCGTGCTGTCCATCCATGTCTACCCCGCCGCCGCCTCGTGCGATAGCTCAAGCGTGTTCTCGATTCGCGACGTGATGTCGCCCAACCTGCAACCGGCATCCAGATAAGGCTTAGAGCGTTCCGTGATCGGGTCGGATCGAAAGCATAGTGTCCCATTGCCGCCCTCGGCGGGAATTGATATTGTGGGTTTGACAGAGGAACGTTTAGTTCGGAGCGGCTGAGAAGACCATGGCGAAAGAAACAAAAGGTTCAGAGACGAAACCCGCCTTTTTGAAACTCGACGAGTTGTCAAAAAAGATTAGCCAACAGTGCAGGATCGATGAGAAAGCCGTCAGAAGGGCATTGAGGGCAACAATGACAGCCGTAGGACAGGCGATCGAAGAGGGCGGGCGCACTCGCGTGCAGGGGCTCGGAACGTTTAACCGAGCGCCTACCAAGGAAGATGGCAAATTCCGAATTCTTTTTCGGCCGCACGAGAAAGAAAAAGGTAAAGGAGCCGGCAAGGGAGCCGCTGCGGAAGACGACGATTAGCCGCTAGTGTCGGCGGCGAGACGTATGTTCGCTGCGACGCGATGGGGGTGTCGGTGTTGTCGATAGCCAAGGGGCGCGATATCCGTGGCTACACATAAGAATGGCCACAAGGCGCATAGTTGCATGTAGCCGCATAGATCGCGCAAGATGAATCCGATCGTATCATGGATTTGATTTTACATATCGGTACGGCAAAAACCGGTACGACTTCCCTTCAAGAGTTTCTTGCTGCGAACCGCGATAGCTTGCGGCGGAAAGGTATCCTGTATCCGCTCTCAGCAGGCGACGGCAAAAGCCACGCGCTTCTTAGTCTCATCCCGCCGCAGGTTAATCTAACCAGCAGTCACGTGTATACCTTGCAGGCTGCGCGAACGATCAAAGATCTTAAGTTATTCCGCGAGGAATTGAAGGATGCTCTGACCAAAGAGTTGAACGGCCGGTCGAATGGGACGATCCAAAAGGCAATTATGTCATCTGAATATTGCTCGAGTCGCTATTCCACACGCGTGAAGGCCGGCGGCACCGATCGGCTGGAGATACCGTCTCCCCACAATGCCGTCGCGTCTTTCGATCATTGGGAGTTGCTTTCGCGTTGGGCCAGGGTCTTCGGTCGTGCACAAATTGTCTGTCGCAAATTCGAAAAAGATTCGCTGAAATCCGGCGACATCATCGACGACTTTCTTGACTTGGCTGGGATCGGTAAGGCGCAGCGATTTCAGCGGCCCGAACGAATGAATGTAAGCCTGGACGGCGGGTGCGTAGAGTTTCTCAGGATATTCAACAAATACTCTCCTCAACCGACTCCCGATCCTGCGAGGAGGAAGAGGCGATTAATCGGAATGCTGAGCGAAATATCGACCGGCCCTCGTGTGGCTATGGATGAAGAGAAGCTGGATGGTTTCATGAAAACCTTTCGGGAGTCCAACAAAAAGGTTGCTCTTGAGTATTTTGACGGAGCCACAAGGAACGATTCCGACGATTTTCTATTCGGTCCGAGAGAGGGTGCCGGGGAACCAGCGGACGAATCAGGCCTTACGGTCGATCGCGCGATCGAAATCTCTGCATATCTGTGGAACGCAAATAGAACGCGAGTAGAGGGTCTCTTACAACAATTGAACCGCAAGCAGCGCGATGCGAAGTAGCAAGGAGCGTAAGGCGACACACCAGCCACACAATGCGAGTTATATCGACGGCCTCGGTGTGTGACTCGTAGCGATGCACGCCGAAATGGAGGCGTGATTCGCAAGGGCGATTTTCAAGGACGTCGCATGATTACCAGGTCTTGCTTGCCGATGGTCCCTTGTGCGCGAACTTCCAGAATTTCAAACAGCGTTCCCCATTTCTCCTTGATGTAGTCGGGGTGCATGACTGTGATGCCCCAGCTGCTATCTTTCGCGATTCCCGGCCAATTGTCGTCCTCGTTGGAAGCGCCTGGATAGTCGTGGTAAAAATACCGTTCCGTCAGATATTGCTCCCGGGTCACCTCGGCCCATGCAGGTTTGGTCTTTCGCAGGTGCTGAAAACAAGCGTCCCCCTGCGTCGAAATCAGCAACAATGCGCCACGACGGGTTATCCGCCTCAACTCCTCGAGCCATTTCATCGAGAGATGGTCCGCAAAATGCGACCAAACGGAAATTGCAAACGCGCAGTCGAACGAATTGGCCTCCAAAGACAGTGGTGGAGAAAAGCCGTTCAGCTGACTTTTTATGTTTGCGGGCGCCGTCAACCGCAGGAATTCGACGGCTTCCGCGTCCACATCGGTGGCGGTCACTCGAGAACGCGGAAGTAAACGCGCCAGGGGAATGCTGACGCGACCTGCTGCAGCACCAAAATCCAGAATTGCAATTTCAGGATTGCGGCCGAAAGCTTTTTCCATTTCCGTCGCCAATACTTTGGCCAGCCGCTCGCCATTGATACGAACGGTGTCGGAATTGGGATTCTTGATGCGGCTTCGACTACCGATGGAGGCAGCGAGATCGCGAGCCCGACTCTCGTCCGACGGTATCTCAACGGGTTTGACCCGCGCCGATTTGGGTTGCTCTGAAAGTTCGCTGACATAGTCGCTGAATCTCTTGTTGCCCGGATCCAGCTCTGCGGCACGCTTGGCATGCTCGAGCGCCTCTGCCCTGCGGTGACGAAGTTTCATCGAACTTGCCAGATACAAATGACCCAGCGGTCGCAGCGGCGCGATGGAGATAAGCGACGTTGCTTCGCGCTCCGCATCGTCGGCGCGTTTCAGCTTGAGATACAGGCTGATCAGTTTTTCGAGGATTACCGGATTCTCGGGCTCGATCTCGCGGGCGGTCTCGATCAGAGTTGCGGCTTCCTCGAGTTGTCCGCGACGCAGAAGCTTATGGCTCTGTCGGACGAGTTCATGGCCGGTTTGCGGACGACAATCGATCATTAACTCCGTCCCTAACGGCTTGTCGGCTCGGCCAATTCCTCAATCCGGGCCAACCGCTCGCCATTGATACGAACAGTATCGGAATTGGGATTCTTGATGCGGCTTCGACCAGCGATCGAGGCAGCGAGTTCTAGAACTCGCATTGTATTCGACCCATTCTCAACCATCCGCTCGCCCCGCGCTCTTAGCCCCACAACTCGATCAGCTATCGCTTGGGTTCCGTTTCAAATCGAAAACCTTCATCGATAATGACGATTTTCCTGCCGTTCCGAAAGCCCGAGATCGCCGGCCTACCTGAAGGTTAAAAGCAACGTACGCGACCGTCGATCAAGTCCTTTATGAAACGCTCGACCCGGTTCGACCGGCCGTCGCTGCAATGGCCACCTGCCGAGCATTCCGTCCCTCCAGGCCGGCCGCCGTCGCATCCATGCCTACAGGGCTCCTGAAACGTCAAGCGAGTTCACTCTGATGAATTTTATTTCACGGTTCGGGTCCCATGCACAAATGAGTCCTTTATGAGCGGCAGCAACCCGCGACCAAGGCCCCCGCCTGCCCGACCCGACGAGGGCACCAGGATATAGCGCGACCGGCGCGAAACATGCGATAGTGATGGTCGAGGGCTCTAATTCCTGCCGTGACATTGACGATCTCAAATCCCAGCTGGGAAGCGATACACTGCCCGATTGACTGCGGGGCGCCGGATTGATGGCGATTCCTGGAGGGACAGATTGAGCCAGGCCACCTTGCCCGATGCGCCGGAGAAGGCAGCGAACGTGCGGCCATCTCCTCTGCGCGCCGCAGCGTTTACACTTCTCGAAGAAGGCGAATTGACCAGCGTTCTGGGTCGCCTCGCGCAAGCGCTTCTGATTACGCTCATCATCGCCAATGTCGTGGCGGTCGCCCTTGAAACCATACCCTCGATCTATGCACGTTGGCACGTGTTCTTCGCCGACTTCGAGAAATTCTCGGTCGGCGCCTACACGATCGAATATATCATGCGAATGTGGTCGTCGGTCGAAGACCCCCGAATCGCCGCACGTGGACCGATCAACGGGCGGATTTCGTTCGCGCTGCGACCGCTGATGGTTGTGGACTTTCTAGCTTTCGCGCCGAGCTATCTCAGCTTGGTTTTTCCGATCGATTTGCGCATCCTGCGAATTTTCCGCCTGTTTCGGCTGGTCAAGCTGGCGCGCTATTCCCATGCCCTGCCCGCATTGCTTGGCGTGCTCTATGCCGAGCGCTCTGCGCTTTTCGCCTCGGGAATTCTTCTCGTCTCCACCATGTGCGTGACCGGCGAAGTGATGCATCTTGCCGAGGGCGACGCGCAACCCAAGGTCTTGGGGACTTTGCCCGATGCCATGTATTGGGCGATCACAACCCTTACTACCGTCGGTTACGGCGATGTCGTACCCATCACGCCACTCGGCAAATTCATTGCCGGTGTCACCGAGGTACTGGGTCTTCTGTTGTTCGCATTGCCGATCGGCATCATCGCCAACGGCTTCGTCAGCGGCCTCAATCGCCGCCGCTTCGCCATCACCTGGAGCACACTCAAGCAACAGCCCCTCTTCGACGGCTTCGACGTGACCGCGATGGGAGATTTGATGGAATCCGTCAAAGCGGACATCATTCCCGAACACGGCCAGATCACATTGGCCGGCGAGCCCGCAAGCGCGATGTTTCTCATTGTGTCCGGCACGGCGCGCGTCGAAGGTTACGATCCAAACGACGACCTGCAGGCCGGTGCAATTATAGGTCCCGAGGCGGTGCAGCATCAGGCAACCTATACGCGTACCGTTACCGCGCGTACGGGTGTCCGAGTTATGGTGTTGTCGCATGAAGACCTTCGGCGCCTCGCAAGAAAAAACCCGCTTCTGCGACAGCGCGTCGATTCGGCAATCGCGGACCAAAAGGACGGTGCGATCGCTGCAAGCGATCCCGAACTCCGCCTGACGGAGCTGGAAACCGAAAACCGCCATTTGAAAAATGCCCTCGCAGATCTGATGCTGGACAAACTCGTGCTGCAAAGGGTGAAAGACCCGGGAGCCGGGGGCTAGACGCCGCTGATCCCCATGTCCCACAATGGCGCGACTCTGGCAGTAGGCTGCCACACTTGAGCTCCCGGCAGCCCCCGGCTTGAGGAGCCGGGTTCGTGTTTCGCGGCGATTTGAAATATCTTGGGTTGTACTGACATTCCCGGAGTGGTGCGTGGTGCTCGCGATTTTGTTGGAAATTTCTCTGGGTTATCGGGATGGCTGAACTCAACATTTTCACCTGTGCCGACCGCAAATACGAAGACTTCGCGCCCCTTTTTATCGCTTCCTGCCTGTGGTCAAACTCCGATGCCACTGTAGAGGTCGGCGTCGAAGACGCCGATCGCTTCGCGGCTGTTCATCGCGAGGCGATGTCCCGATTGACTTCGACGCACGGGAAAAACGCCTTCCTGATAAGAAATGTGAATTGGCGCACTTCTCAAGATCGCAATATATTTCCGAATTCGGTGAGATTTCTCGCAGAGCCGGTCTTGCCGTCCGAGTACATCTACATCAGCGACATCGACATCGTGACGCTGGAAGGCGGAATAGCCAAACAACACATTGACGACATGGCGCGCACTGGCCTTCCGTACAGCAATTGGGTCAGGACAGGCAAAAAGAGGCTCACGGGCTTGCACTTTTCTCGCCGCGATTGGCAATACCCGCTGCCGCCGCTCGATGACCTCGACTTTGCCGAAATTAACGATGAACTACTGCTTTACACGCTGGTCGGGCGGAAACTGGGCTACGACCCGCCGCTGGGCGAGAGGTTCCGTCCGGTACACGGTATTCACATGAGCCCCAATCGTGCGCCCGGCGGCTCCATACGTAAGGGGAATGCCAAACCCGGATGGTTGATAGGGCCGCATCGCAAGCGCTGGGACCAATTCCGGCGCACGGATGGGTTTCGCGACCTCGAACCGCATTTCAGCGAACGCATCCGGAAGTTTGTCGGGCAAATCGACGAATTCGCCGAACGCCAGCCGGGACTGGGCGCATAACCGGGCCGACGACCGATCCGATCATGGCCAGCCGGAATGCGTTGGCCCGATTGCCAAATCAAATCCGGGACAACATCGCCACTTCGGACCCGCGTGTTCGACAGCGCGCTGCGATTGCCTTGACTATGGCAGCGCGCTACAAAAATGAACGATTTGACACATCCTCCCAAACGGCTCCAATGACATATCGCCTGCCGAATCTCCTCGTTATTGGCGTCCAAAAGGGCGGCACGACTTGGCTGCACAGCAAGTTGAGCCAACATCCCGATATATTCTTCTCCAAGAGGAAGGAACTCGGATACTTCGTTCAGCGCGAAGGCAAGCGCGATCTGGCGGCCTATGCCGAGAATTTTGCCGAAGCGGACGGGATACGCTACGCTGGCGAAGCGACGCCATCCTATTTCTGGACATACGACGCTCGCTCGAAATATTGCGGCCTCAATCGCCGCACGGGCTACGCCAGGCAGCCGGAAGAGGTTCGGGATGTTCTCGGCCCGGATGTCAAATTGATATTGTCGCTGCGCCATCCCGTGCACCGGGCGGTATCGGCATATATGCACCACTACAAGCAGGGGCGGATTGAACCCCAGGAAAGGCTCATCGATCTCGGAACTCGTTCCGGCATCATCGATATGGGTTTTTATGAGCATCATTTGCGGCGATGGGAGCGCGTTTTCGGTCCAAACAAGATCATGACCGTTTTTATGGACGACATTCGAAACGACGCCGACGCCGTCTTGAACAAAATATTCGCCTATCTCGACGTCCCGCCGATCGAAATCGCGAACGTCAACCAGAATGTGCACAGCGGTTTCAAACTGACAATAGCCGGTGCAGGATTGACCATCGATATGTCCGATCCTTTCACGCGCGATTTGATCCGCAGGCGCGGCCTGAGCGAGGTCAAATTTCCCCGCGTCCGTCGAAAGGACATCCTTGGACTACAGGACCTGTACCTGGACGATATTGAATTCATCGAGGATCGCTTCGACCGAAGAGACCTCGGGTGGCATGTGACGCCAAGCCTGGAGGATTTCCTGAGTTCGACAGCCCGCACCAACCAAACGGATTCGACTTTGCAGGAATCGCCGGCGATAGATTTTTGATATCAGACCGAAGAGCTTTTGTGCTAGCCGGTGGTCTTGGTGGCGGGAATGATTTGTAACAGAGGCCTCAGATGCCTCTCGACGGCAAAAAAGGAACGCTCATTGCCGTTCAATCCGGCGCGCAACATATCTTGAAGGCCTGTGTTGAGTTGAAGGAGCAAGCTGCTTCCGGCCTCGGTTAATGACAGCGCGTTGCCGGATTGAGCGCCTTGGGACACCAACGCTCTCTCTTTCAGGCGATCGACGATCTGACTGACCCTTTGCGGCGCGAGCCCAAGCGTCTTGGCCAGATTCTTTGACGTCACCCCGCTTCGGCTGGATACGGTCCCCATAATCAACCAATCCGCCAGGCCAAGCTTGGCGTCAGCGAACGCCCCGGCATTTGCGAGCAAGGCGATGAACCGATTCATGTTGCCGACCATCGCCACAAGGTGCTCGATCTTGACCTCCTTGGCGACGACTGCAGCTTCGCCGGTATTTTCCTCAACGTCTTCCGACACTCACAGTCCTCCGAAACGAACGGGCCCGCGCCATGTTGCGCGGTGGCGGACCTGGCGCGGGCCCCGAGAGTTTCGACGCTTAGCATGTCGTCGCGCTGACGAGCAACCGTTCAACTCGCGCTACAGATCGAGAGTCAGGGTACGGTTGCCTTTGCTGATACGGATTTGACCGCTGCCGGCTGCCTGGCTCATGAACGGACTTCGAAATTGAGGGCTCGCTCCGATATCGACCGGCACGCCATCGATGTCTCCGAGCGAGCGCGTAGACTCATCCCAGGTCAGGATTCCCGCGCCGTTCAGTCCGTGAAAGGAAACCTTGCCCCCGCTCTGAGTGAGCGCTGCGCCGAGAATGGCGGACTGGAACGCCGCAAAATCGGCGTAGTCGCTCTTGCGCGCGGCCTGGATGACAATCGGCGACGAACGGTCGTTCAGAACCAACCACCTGGGCTCGTCGGTATCCCAACGATAGCCGCCTGATACCGGGCGCACCGCCACATAGGCCGAGCCTGTAACGAACACCCACCCGTCGCGCTCGACTTTCTGAAGCGGGCTGCCGAACCAAACGCCCATGCCTCCGGCATTCTTGCTGTAGCTGCTCGGTGCCTCCTGCAGGATTTGAGTTGCTTTGCTTTGCATGCCCCAAAGCGCATTGTACGATTTCGTGCTTACAATCGGTTGCGCATAAGCAACGATGCGTGCTTGCGGATCGCCCGCAAGCACGACGTCGGCGCAGTGGTTTTGCGTACTGGCCGGCGTCCAATCGATATCGGGAAGTTTCGTGACGGCGGCAGATCCCATGACGAAGTCAGGTGTGACATACGTCTTGAGGAGAACGGCGGGGACGCCGGGGTTAATCGTGCCTTTGCGACCGTGACCGCGGCCGGTCAATTCCGACACGATCCCCGGCGCTCGCGCCGATACTTCGTAAGCGCCACGTCCCTCGGTATCCAACGCGATGTCGATAATCACGGGACTCGGCACATAGGTTCCAACTGTTGCGGGAGCCAGTCCAGGCGCACGGGCCTCCCGCTTGTCTCCCACGCCGAAATACATCCAGGACGTGCCTTCCATCGGGGACCCATCGATCACCTGCTTCGGATAGACGCGAGCCCTCGCACCGCCGAAATCGCCGCCAATCTGCCCTTGCGCCCACTGCGCCCACCACAAATCGAGAAATTCATGGGCCAGATGTTTCAATTCCTGATCGTCGGCGAAATCGTCATAGCTGTAGATATTGCCAAGCGTGTAGCGGGCATAGCCTGGGGGGAAAATCTCGATCAGCCCCCATCTTGCCCGCGCGCGAATGTAGGATTTGAGAAAACCGGTCCAGCCTGCGTATTGCGCAGCTGCCGTTGACCCATCCTGGTAGCTTCGCGCCGCATAGCGCGGATCGCCGCGAAAAAGGTCTGCCGCCTGCCAGCACGTACCGACTCGTTGCGCGTCGATGTTCTCGCTCCCCCAGACCCACAGATGATCGGCTCCCGTGTCGCTCAACCGGCATTGGTCGTTGGCCCAGGTCCAAAACAACGCGGCGATGGCGGCCTGGTTGGACGGTGTGAGGGTCCCGGGAGACTTTATACCGCCGCCGCCGAACAGCTTTACGGCATGATAGAGAAGGCTCGCCCGCATGAAGTAAAAGGGCTGATGCTCGACCCCCAGCCCGCCAGGATCTCCCTCTTGCGTATCGGTGTTGAAATCCGGCGCATTCGGTAACGCCGCAACCGCTTCTGCGATTTCCGAATTCGCGGTCGCAATCCGATTTGCTTCCGTCCCCAGATAAAGCAGCGCCAACGCCTGGTTGAGCTTACCCAGGATGCACTCCGCTCCGCCGGGCTGATCGCAGTTCGGACTTGGAAACGGACTGTCGGCTTCCCAGCGCAACACCGCCAGGCGTCGCGTCTCCATCTGGGCGCGGACTTGCGCTATGTCTGCATCCGACAAAGACGCGGCGCACGCATTGCTGCAGGCCATGAGGGCCACTAACGGGAGCAGCACCAAGCGCAACGCATTCATGCGTCGCGACCGGCGCTTCATACAAGAAGGCGTCTTCATCGAATCATGGGAGCTGATCGTACTGCGCTCGCCCTCGTCTTTCTGAATCGCAACTGGGCCATGTGCTCGCACGCCTAATTGGCCAGGAATTCCGAAAACGCCACATATTCGCTATAGGCCGCTTTTTCCACGGAATATTCGAGCGACGTCTGTATCGCCGCGTTTCTCATAGTGCGACGGGTTTTGTCATCCAGCGACAAAAGATCGGATACAGAGCGCAAGATGGCGTCCTCGTCTCTCGTGTCCACAACCATCGCATTGACAAAATTGCGTGCGAACTCGTCGGCTCCGCCGATTTGCGGCAAAACGGGAACGCACCCGCATGCCATTCCCTCCAGGGCTGTGCGTCCGAAGGCCTGGTAATCCGAAAGGTCCAGAAAGATGTCTGAGGCCCGCAAAACCTCCGCAACGCCTTCGCGCGACAGGTGTCCGCTCTGGGTGATACGCTCGGACATTCGGATGCCGTTGCGGATCAATTCGCCTGGAGAGGCGCCGAAGGCTAGCAACTCAACCTTGTCATCGAATTTTTCCGCGATCTGCTCGAGAATTCGCCCGGTACGCCTGGGGGCACGGCGCGGCGTCTTGGGGCGGATCATCGCGCATATGGTCGGCCGTCGACCCGAACGTTCCAGCCCCGGGTAATACGTCCTGTGATCGATGCTCGGACTGACCTTCGCAACGGGCTGGCCGTGATTGGCGCGAACGATATCGCACAGCCAATGTGTCTTGGCGAAAAGCAGCTGGTCGGGCATGGCCGAATAAGAGGTGCGGGCTCGCGTCCATTCCGGAGTTCCGGGGGGGCAGAAGAATGGCTCGTAGTCCTGAACGTAGTATGCCGTCCGCAATTTTTTGTTGCCGCATAGAGGCCGAGCGCTTCTCATGAAGTGAAGCGATTCATATGTCGTCGCGACGGCAAGATCGCAGCGGGCGAGAGCGTCGGCCAGATCCTTGCTGTCCTGGAAGATTGCGATCTCCACACCGGCTTGATCGAGTTCGGGATAGTTCGAGCGAAATACGTCCATCGTGTGTTCCGTGGTCGCAATCGTCGGCCGCACGCCCAATTGTTTCAGGCCGACGGATTCCTGAACCACGGAATGGGCGCCGCCGCCGCCGCCATGACCGGGAAGGATAAAAGTGACATTCATTCGCGCGCCCTCATGTCGTCTTGTAGAGCGTTCGCAGGCGATCGCGGAGATGCGCCAGTGCGGCAGTGTCGCCCAGGCGCCGCCCAAGCGACGTGAAGTCGACATCCGGATGGAGCTCGTTAAGGGCCTTCGTTCCCGCCTTGGCAAGCTCCTGCCGCCGGCCGGAACCGAAGCTGGCGGATTTGTGGTGGAAGACATAGACGTGATCCGCCACCGACAGTCGATAACCGGCCTTCGCGACGCGCGCGCACAGATCGTTTTCCTCGCCATAGCCGGCCGGAAACGCCGCTTCGTTGAAACCGCCCAGCTCGATGAATATGTCGCGCTTGATCAATGTACAAAAGCCGTTGAGCAGGGGAACGGAAGGAAACGCCTTCAGCGAATTCGAATGAACGAAGGCGCTCAACTCTTCCAAGTCGACCTTTGCCGGCAGTTCGTTCACGCACCATTTGCCGTTGATATCGTGCACCTCCGGTACCGATTGGTACGTCGCGGCGTTTGAAACCGGGCCCACGCATGCCGTGTTCGGATGGCTCGCGGCACATTCGAGCATGCCCTCGATCCAGCCTCTGGTGACGATCGTATCGCTGTTGAGGAGAATCACCCAATCGGCTTCCGATGCGTAGATCCCCCGGTTTGCGGATCTCGTATAGCCGATATTTTCCGCATTCCGGACGATTTTCATCCAGGGTTTGTCTTTAATGAATTCGCAGATGCGATTGTGGGCAATGATCGACGACGCATCGTCGATCACGCACACCCCGTGAGGCACGGATGAGGCGCGGCACAGCGATTTGAGGCAATCGAGCGTTTCGTCGACGGCGTTGTGCATGCACACGATCACGTCGATCGGCCCGAATTCCCTGTATCGCCACGACCATCGGGATATGTCTTCGACATGCGCGGCGGCAACCGGCGTCTTCGGGGCAGCGATGTCGCCGTCGTCCATTCCCTTGAGCGCGCGCAGATACGTCCCGTCTTCGAGATAAGGTATTTGGGAAGTGATATTTCCGTCCTCGAAACTCAATTCGCCAAACCCGGATTCTATTTGAAGTTTTGGAACCTTGACGACCTCGACATCCTGCAGGCCGATCGCGAACGGTTCGTTGAACTCGACCACGATGAAATCCTCGGACGCCCCCCGCTCCTCGTCGAGAACGGCAACCGCCTCGTCGCGCACGTCGACCCAGGCGCCGAATATGAACTTCTGCGGACTTTTCGTGACCAGTACGCGGCTGCCGATCGCGGCAAGGCGCGCGTCGCGCGCCTCCTTGCCGCCGTCGACGAGATGTGTCGTCCGCCTGAGCAGGAATATCCGATCGATCGTGGTCCAGTGACGCCTGTCGATTTTCGCCGCCGGCAAGTGCGCGTCGGCGCTCGCCACGAAGCTGAGAGTATAGTCCGCCAATTCCTCGAGCACGACCCGTTTGACGCGGATTTCGATCCGGCAATAATTGCGCACCTCGTTCGCGGAGATCGTGAAGGCGTAACGGCCGGAGGAGGACGCAGAATGGCCGGGCACCTGTTTGGCGGGGCGAAGCGATATTTCGGGCACAACGAGCGAGCGCTTGTTGTAGACAAACCAACCGGCTGCCGTCTGAAACCGGCCCATGGCCTGGCTGAAATCCAGGCCACTCGGCCAAGACGACAATTGCGCATTTTCGATCAAGTTTTCGGAAGCAACTTCTTGACGCACTGCCGTGGCTTTTCGGCGAAAAATGGCCTGCTCGCCGCACGCCACGCCTGCAAGCTCGCACCAGACATCGTCGCCGTTGACCTCACCGCTGATCAGGACCCTGACATAGCAATCGCGGATAGAAGAGCGATTATCGCGGGTCGCGGCTGAGCGCGTGAGGAAGCTCCAATCCGTTCCAACGCTGAAGGCAGTGGACGCCAGGACTCCGTTGTGATCGGCCAATTCGATCACAGCGTCGAGCGGAGCAGTCGCGCGCGCGGCCAGACCAAAAAGGAGGCTGGGACCAATCTGTTCCACCGCTTCGGACGAAATCCGCTGTCGCAATATTTCGACCCGATCGCACCGTCCTTCGGGACATTTCAGCGCGATCAAAGTGCCCGAAAGACCGAATTGCCTCGATGTCTCCTGGCTAAATGCGTAGTAGGACTGAAATACCTCGGCAATGGTCTTGCCGACTGTCCAAGACCGGGGCGATCCGTCGCCCCAATCGCGAAATGTCGGATCGGAAACCAACTCCCCCAGGCGGCGCGACAGGCATTCCGGCTCAGCCCAGGGGGTTTCATCGCCGTCCGTCACGATCGCGACGAAGATGTCGCCGTCCGGCGCGCGATCAAGAGCAATCTCGTCGCTTCCCAGCGATAGATCGACGTCGGCGATAATGGCCGGCGTTCCAAGCCTCGGGCTGAAATAGACGGCCAGCTTCAAGCCGAGCGTGAGCGTTTCCGGAAGCAGCACGCGCGAGGAAACGGTCAACACATTGTTCCAGCCCCGGACGAAAGTGATTCCCAGCGCGTCGCGCAGCCTTACGCTTTCGCCGACTTCGAAACCGCCGGTCACGGCAATATGCGCGTCGTCCCGGAGAAGGTCGGCGATGGTGAGTCTTGGAAATGTCAGCCGGAAACTTTTCAGGCTATCCCCATCGTCCGAAATGATCAGTCGAACGGCATTGGGCAGAAGGCGTTCTCCCCTCAGCCAAACGCAGATAAGGTTGCGGTTGATGATCGTGTCGGGCGAAACTTTCAGCAGTCCCGAAATCTCGCTGGGCGAGACCTCAACGATTTTGATTTCGGGAATTATCGTTTCTACGGCGATCGTAAATGTGCGGCGCGGCGCAATGGGGCTTCCGTCCGGCGCCAACGCCACCGTCTGATGAGGTTTTCCGTCGTAATACCTCGACGGAATCTGAAGCTCGAACCCGTGTTGGATATTTTCTCCGAAAAGCTGTTTGAGATTCGGCCGCGGACGATCTGCGAGTACGGTTCCTATCTCGGCATCGTCGACGACAATGGTAACCCGCAAGCTTTCGGTTGGCTTATTTCGCGTCGCGGCCCAGCCGCGCAAGGCGGTTTTGTTCTGAACGAAAAAGTGGCCGTAATGCTCGCCTTCTTCGCCTGCAACCTGCGGACCCAGCTCATCGATAGGCTCGAGGCCGTCGCCCTGCCCGATACCGTCAGCCCCCGGCTGGGTCGTACCCGCAATGGGGCCGGAATCGACGGCCCGCGCTGTTCGTCCCGAAATTGCGGCGAGTACGCCCGAAAAGCGACGCTGTATCATGCTCCGCCTTTCCCGGATCCGTAACGCCCCTGCAGTTTATTCCCAAATTCGACCATTTCCATCTCGTCCGATAAACATTGGCCGGAATTCCCCGACGCCGGCGCCTGCCGTGTCATTCGAGCAGACCCATGAGATATTCACGATACATCGAGTGCTTCAGCACAGTCAGCAGCTTGCGAAACTCGACCTCGGACAAAAACCCCTGCTGCAGGGCAATCTCCTCCAGGCAGGCAATCTTGAGCTTCTGGCGCTGCTCGATGAGGCGGATGAATATCGCGGCGTCCAACAGCGCCTCATGCGTGCCCGTATCGAACCAGGTAATTCCGCGGCCAAGCCGCTCCACCTGTAGCTCGCCGCGTTGCAGGTAGACGTCCATCAGCGCGGTAATCTCCAGTTCGCCCCGTTTCGATGGCTTGAGAGCGGAGGCGAAGTCCGAAACGCGTCCGTCGAAGAAGTATAGACCCGTCAGAGCCCAGTCCGAACGGGGATTTGCCGGTTTTTCCTCCACCGAAAGCACTTTTCCAGTCCCATCGAACTCGACGATTCCGAACCTTTGCGGATCGTGGACGCGATAGCCGAACACCGTCGCGCCACTCGCCCGCGCCACGGCCGCGTGCAAGAGCGTCGTCAGTCCGGCGCCATGGAAGATATTGTCGCCGAGCACGAGAGCGACGGGCTCGGCGCGACAAAATTCACGACCGATGATGAAAGCCTGCGCCAACCCTTCCGGCTTCGGCTGAACGGCATATTGGATGCTGATGCCCCATTGACTTCCATCCCCCAGCAACCGGACAAAATTCGGATTGTCCTCCGGCGTTGTGATCACGAGGATTTCGCGAATGCCCGCCAGCATGAGGGTGGACAGCGGATAATACACCATCGGCTTGTCGTAAACCGGCAGCAGCTGCTTGCTGATCACCTGCGTCAGCGGATGCAGCCGCGTGCCCGCGCCGCCTGCGAGAATGATACCCCTCATTGCCGCGCTTCGACGGCTGCGGTGGCCAGACCGAGCCGGTCCCCACGATACGTGCCGGCGCCCTTCCGCGCTTCGCTTTGCTCGACATACCAGCTCACGGTTTTCGCAAGCCCCGAGGCGAAATTCTCTCGTGGTAGCCATCCCAGGGCATTGCGAATTTTCGTGGCGTCGATTGCGTAGCGGGTGTCATGTGCCGGCCGATCCGTGACGAATGTAATGAGTTTGCGCCGGGAGGCCCCGCCTTTGGGAGGCACGAGCCCGTCGACCAGATCGCAGATCGCCTGCACAACCTCGATATTTTTTCGCTCGGAATTGCCGCCGACGTTATAACTTTCGCCGAGCTTGCCCCGCAGCAGGACAAGTTCCAACGCACGGGCGTGATCGTCCACATAGAGCCAGTCGCGAATTTGCCCTCCGTCGCCATATACGGGCATCGGTTCGTAAGCGAGAGCTTTCAGCACCATCAACGGAATCAATTTTTCCGGAAACTGCCACGGCCCGTAATTGTTCGAACAATTCGACATGACGGCCGGCACGCCGAATGTGGCGTGCCAAGCCCGCACAAGGTGATCGGAACTCGCCTTCGAGGCCGAATAAGGGGAATTGGGCGAGTACGGGCTTTCCTCCCGGAACAGGCCGTCCGGGCCCAAAGAGCCGAACACCTCGTCCGTCGAGACATGATGAAACCGGAACTGTTCGGCCAATTGACGCGGCGCCCGGGCCAGGTAGTCGCGTACCGCCTCGAGCAGCACGTAAGTCCCGACAATGTTGGTCGTTATGAAACTGGCCGGGCCGTCGATCGAACGATCGACATGGCTCTCGGCCGCAAGATGCATGACGGCCCGGGGCTTATGGGTATCGAATATCGCGCGCAACGCGTCGGCGTCGGTGATGCAGGCTTTGACAAATCGATAGCGCGGGTGCTTCTCGAACTGAACAAGCGCGTCGAGATTGGCCGCATAAGTCAATTTGTCCAGATTGACGACGACGTCATCGGTGTTCGACAGCAGCTGCCGGATCACCGCCGAGCCGATAAAGCCTGCACCGCCCGTCACAATGATCGCAGAAGACATTGCCGCCCCAACCTATGATAAAGCTGAATTCCGAGCCTATCAGAAAAAATCGGGAAGGCCAGCAAGCCGGGGGTGGCCGCGATCGCGGTCTATGACCACTGCAGCATCGTCCGCGATGGGCCAGCGCACGCCGATTGCCGGGTCGTTCCAGAGAAGACCCCGCTCGTGGTCTCGCGAATAAGGCGCATCGACTTTGTACAGGACCTCCGTATCGGGCTCCAAGGTGCAGAACCCGTGCGCAAAGCCGTCGGGGACGAACAGCTGGTTGCCGAGATCCGCGCTCAAGGTTACCGCTACGCTTTGTCCATAAGTCGGAGATGCTCTGCGTATGTCGACCGCGACATCGTAAATGGAGCCGCGTAAGACCCTGACCAGCTTGGCCTGCGCGAAAGGCGGAATTTGAAAATGCATCCCTCGGATGACCCCCTTCTCGCGCGACAGAGACTGGTTGTCCTGTACGAAAACGCGGTCGATGCCGGCTGCCGCAAACGCCGCATGGTTGTAGGTCTCGCAAAAGTAACCGCGAATATCGCCGAATCGCGGCGGCGTGACGTGCAGCACGCCGCTGAGAGGGAGAGCTTCGACCGATAATGCCGCCATGAACCCGCTCTTGAATGCCGCCCCCAGCGGGGCTGTTAACCTTTATCTTACCGAACGGAGCGCCAGAGCGGATCGTCGCTGCCCCTAGCCGCGTGCCGCCGGTTGCCCCAAGTTAATTTCAGCCAACACCTCCGAAAGCGCAACCCGCCATGAGGGTTGGGGGATTCCGAATTCCCGATGAATCCGGGTGCAATCGAGAACGGAATTGGCCGGCCGGACCGCAGGGGTCGGGTATTCGGCGGTTGTGATCGGCGAGAGCTTCGGCACAGGAACAAATCCCGCGCCGTCCAGGATGGCGCGGGCGAACCCGTACCAGGTTGTGGGCTCGGCACTGGTGAAATGAAACGTGCCCCACGCGCCGCGACCTTCCGATCGCGCAACGACGATATCGCGTAGCGCCAGCGCTATGTCGCGCGCCGACGTTGGAGCGCCGTGCTGATCGGCAACAACGCGAAGCTCGGGCCGCTCCGCGCCGAGCCGCAACATCGTTTTCACGAAATTCGCGCCATGACCGGCGAAGACCCAGGAAGTCCGGACGATCACATGTCGCGCCAGCACGGCGCGAATGCCGGCCTCTCCGGCTTCCTTGGTCCGGCCATAGATGGAAGCGGGATGGGTCTCGTCGCCTTCGACATAGGCGCCTGGCTTGCTTCCATCGAAAACATAATCCGTGGAAATATGCACCAGCGCAGCACCAACCCGGTCACAGACGCGCGCCATTTCCCGCGGTGCGTCGCCATTGACGGTCATCGCGAGTTCCGGCTCGGATTCGGCCCTGTCGACCGCCGTATAGGCCGCCGCGTTGATCACCACGTCGGGCGCAAGTCGCTCCACTGCCGAGGCAACGGTGGTGGGATCGCAGAAATCGCATGCGTCGCGTCCGAGCTGGACGACTTCCATTTGCTCGGGCCAAGCCAGCCGCGACAGCTCACGGCTGACTTGACCGGATTTGCCGAAAATCAGCACGCGCAATGGCAAGTTCCCCTTGGGTCCGAGCGATCGATACATTTGACGGTGACTTCAAACTCGCGCCCGAAAGCCCGACTCTAAACGACTTTCTCCGGCTGCGGGCGGACAGTTCCGTCGGTAAACTCCAGAATATCTACACCGAACCGATCCCGAAGCACCACGGCCAGCTTCCGAAGGACCCCGAGCCTGAGCGCTGACGATTTCGGATAGTTGTTCGTCGCCGCGTTCACCGCCTCGCGCAGCCGTTCCGCGTTTCGGGCGAAGCTCAACTCCGACCTGAAATACGCAGTACGCTTGTTGCGGTCGACTGCAAGATTGAACCGACCGTCGAGGACTCCGTCCAACGCGGACTGCAACTCTGAATCGGTATCGACCGGGATCACTATGCCGGACGAAATCAAATCGGCAAAAGGCGCGACGCGGCTTGCGAGAACGGGCAGACCCATAGCAAGTGCTTCGCCCATTTTTGCCGGACTCTGAAACGCGGAAATTGCCGACGAAGTGTCCTGAAGAAGACAAATCGCATCGGCACACTGGATCAGGTCCGGCAGACGACCGTAAGGTTGCAAACCAAACAGTCTAATGAGCTCAGGATTTTGCCTGGCAATTGTGGCCATGGAGTCATCGCTTGCGTCAAAGCCCATTACGCACATCGTCAAGTCGGGATCGGCTCGCCGAACGATTGCCTCGGCTACGCGCGCAAGGCCCTTGTGGTCGCGTGGGGTTCCCAGGAAAAAGACGACCTTTTCCTGCTCTCGAATGCCCAACGAACGTCGGGTTTCTCGGCGCACAATTTCGTCTGGGATGAATTTGCTTTCGTCACGGGCGTGCCGCAACACGATCGCATCAAACCGGCTTCCCAATGCTTCATTTGATACGGTTATCGCATCGGCGTGATGGGCAAGCGTGTCGCAGAATCGCGTCCATATCTCGGCGGCGGGATTGTCGATTTCCGGCGTGCTGTCCTGCAATGCGTCCATCAGTCGATCGAGCGCCAGTGGCGTCTGATTCTGCAGAAATGCAAGCTCAAGATCATCGATATCGAGGACAAGAGGGCATTTGCTCTGCGCACTCAAGACCATTCCAAGCAGTAGGCTGGGTAAGCGAGGCTTGCTGACACAGACGACGTCGTAAGGCTCGGTCGCTGGAAGGTCGCGTATTGCGGAAAGGTATGTCGCCATGTCCCGCGCGACGAAGCCGCGAATGGGTATTGCGATGTCGCGCATCGGAGGCCACAAATCCACGCCGTGCCGCGGAACCAGGGTGCCCAGCAACTCCACATCGTAATCCTGCGACGCCAGCTCGGCGATGGACTGGGCGCGCCCCAGGGCGTTGTGACCCAAACTCCAACAAATCACCGCCATTCTGAGTTTGCCGCGCGATCGTTTGGCGATCGCCGATTTCGGATTAAGAAGCTCCATGGCCGAACCCGCTGCCGGCGATCGCTGCTTCCCGATCGAACCGGAACGCGGAATTCCTCCCGGTTTGGGCTCGAGGGGTTGGTGCACCGGTGCAATCTTCGGCCGGTTCTCAGTCGAAACCTCGTATAACATGGCGGACGCGAGTTCCAGGAACTCGCATTCCCTGCTCAGCTGGATGCAGAAAAATACGTCGAGCTGCCCATCGATCCGCGGCGTCTTTATCTCGGCCGAATAGGTCCTGAAGGAATTGTCGTCGGCAATCGCGCCAAAAATCCTCGAAATGACCTCGGGCTTGTGGGACGCATTCATCGACACCAGATAAACCCCATCGATCAGCGAATTCATCTCTTCGCGGCCGGAACCCCGCAATGTCACTTTTGCCTGAAAAGAGCGGGCCGCGATCGCTGCCGGGTCGACTGGCGAGAGCAGGCGCAAGGCCCGCGCCGCGCGATCGATCGCAATTCGCAATCCTCGCCCGTTTTCCGATTGCGCAACGGAAAATGCGAACTCATGCGAACTTCCGAGAAAATCGACAAACCAATGCGGAGCAACCAAGCCCATTCTCGCCAGCGAATTGACGCTGAGTAATACGTCCCTGAAGTCTTCGTTGGCGATCAGACGGCCTTTCACCGATGCCGTTCGCGTTGGAATAAGTCCATCGCCGTTCAGGACGCGAATTGGCAGACGCCCGAAGCCTGCGATCTCCTGCGCGTCCCGCGCAGAGCCTTCGTCCGTCGAAGCATTCGAGCGGCTAAAGCCAATCTTGTGCGGCTTTAACCAGTTTCGTCCGCGCGCAATGCATATTTGCGGTATGCCGCTCCGGTAGCATTGAATCGCGAAATTCAACGCGGCGCGAGGCGCCAGCAGATCGATCGCCGGAATATTTTCAAAATCGCCCGACCGAAATATCATCCCTTCCAAGCCCAACTGGTTTACCAGACAGCTTTGCCCGACGGCTTCGTCGGATTTGTAAACAAGTCTCGATGCCGCCAGCCCGTCGAAAAAATCGGAATAGATCACCCCTTCCACGCCAACGATTTTTCGTTCCACGGCGATATCGTCATAGGCAGCGATCATTCTGCGGACATAGCCTGCGGGGTAGACGACGCCTTCCCTCATGATCAGGCAGTAATCGCCCCGACCCAATCTCGATGCATCCAGGTCGCCGCCTGGCATCAGCCTGAGATTCTTGACCCGGTCCATCCAGGGTTCCCGCATCGACCCTTTCTTCCAGATCAGATTGATAACATCGACGCTTTCGCCAATGCCGGTGACGGCGTCGGCGAGAGTCGACGCATGTCCTTCAGGCGCAACAAGCCAGGCGACGATCAAATGCCGGCTCCGCTCACCGAGGCGATGGGGCTCGGCTCGACTATGTTCCCGGTTTCGCCGATCGCGGCCACGACATCGACCTCGGGCATAATTTTGGCGCCGAGAAGCCTTTGGCGCACGGTGAGCTCGGAGAGCCGCCGCCTTGCAGGCCCGCGATAGCCATTTTCCAATCCCTCGCCGCCGGCTTGGCGGGTGAGGGAACCATCCGACCATAGACCGAGGATCAGAGGCTGCTTCATCTGGTAAATCGCGCTGTCGCCTTCGCCGTTCCGAATTCGCTCTTTCAATTCCGTATCTCCGCCGAAACGCACGGATCGATATGGGCCGTAGCGTGCAAAAACCTCTTTTGGCGCCATGATCGAAACAAGTGCATTTCGCAATGCCGACTGGTCCTTGAAGAATACGAACTCGCCCCTCGGTCGAACTCGCACCCAGCGCGCAATCACGGCGCGAGCCTTCCGCTCCAGGAGCCGAGCGACTTGCAGTCCGATCCGTGAAGGCAATGCAAGATCGTCCGCATCGTGGAACGTGATATATTCGCCCTGCGCTACCTTCAAGAGAGCATTTCGGGTGTTATAGGGTCCTTGATTGCTGTCCGACCGGAAGACGCGGACCCGTTCGTCCTCGCCCGCTTCCGCTTGGACTGCGGCCAACGTTCCGTCCTCGCTGCCGTCGTCGCATATCAGAAGCTCGATATTTCCATATTCCTGTTGCAATAAGGAACGCACGGCGTAACGCACGGTTTTTTCCGCGTTGTAGGCCGCCATGATGATCGAAACGCGGGGGCCATCCGACTGCAGCGAGCCACGATGAAACCGGATCTTGTCGAGGATGTTATCGCCGAACGTCACGGACGTCGCATGGCCGACATCGAATTGAGCAAGGTATTTGTTCAGATATTTGCAATATAGCGCCTCGGATTGCTGCAGTTCCGCGTTACACAGCAACAGGTAATTTTGCGGTTCCTGAGCGAACAGACTTTTCCTCGCTTTGAACAACGAGGTTATCACCCCCGCATTTTCGCCCTTCACACGCGACAGTGAAAATGCGTCCAACCGCCCGGACGGAAGCACGAAATCCGCCGGGTCGCGCCCATGCCCATTGCCGAGCATGCGTGCGTGCGTGACAAGCTTGTCGTCGCGCAGCGGCGTATGTGCCTTCGTCTCCAATAGATCGCGCGCAGTATCCAGATCGCCCACCGCCGTGAGCGCTTCCACGAGCGGAACGAGCATCGCTTGCCTGCTCGGCGGGTCGATTTGCGGCCAGGTCGCCAGCGCGTATTGCGTCAGCCTTTCGGCAGTCTCGTAACATTCCATACTTACGGCGAAGGCAAGTGCCTCCGCCAACCACGCGGAGGCGTTCGATTTTCCACTCAACGTCAAATCGTCATTGAGTTTACGCAGCCTGAGTTGAGAGCGGCTCTTTGCCGCTTGCGGCACGCCGTCCTTCGTGGCGCTCGGCTCGACATTTGCCGACCCCAGCTGGGCTCTCTTTGCCAATGCACCCATTTTCGAAGAAACGCGTCGCAAGCCGCGTCGCGTGAGCGCCGCGGCCGGCCAACCTGATCGCGACAGTGTAAGAGGCGACGTCGCGCGCGAGGGTCAGCGCACCCTGAAACCGTTCGCGCGCATGACGAAGTGTCGCCTGCCGAAGACGTGCCCCCTTTGAATCGTACTGAATGATATAGAGCGTGAGGCTTGGATTGCCGCGAACGATCTCGGCTGCCAATTCGACCGCCAGCTGGCGCTCGCGCGCAAGCCTGAGAGCGGATCGCCCCGGTCCCCACTGGAAGCCGGTATTGTTGCCCTGCTCGACTATGTAGCCCGCGCTGCCGACATCGGTCGCGAATTCCAGGGTGGCAGAGGTTCCCGCAACCAAATTCGCGTCTCCGACGCGTCGCAGAAACGACAGATCGAATGTCACGACCCCTTCTTCCGAGTCCTCGAAAAACTGGGGCAACTGAAACAGCATTGGACCAAACACTCCCGCGATCATGATGCTCCTCGCCGGATTCGAGGTCGTGCCGGCGGGTGCCCATGTCTCCAGGCTCTCTGTCTAACATGAAGGGCCCGGAAAGCGCATCGGCGATTTGGTCAATTCGGAGCCAAATCCATGTAGCTCCTTGTGTTAATCCCAACCCAGTGGTCGAAGATGCTTCCCAGATCGAGCGCGACACCCCCGCGCATTTTTGCGAGATCGACAAGCCGCTTGCCGAGGTAGCCCGCGCCCACAAGAACCAAACGATTGCGCGGAAGTTCACCAAGAGCTGCCGCCACTTCTTCAATGACTTCCGGCAAGGTCCGCGACGTATCGGGCCTTTCGCGAAGCTGCGGAATGGTCGCATGACGCGGAGGCACGATAATGTTGCCCACGACACGTGCGCCGAACTTCCGCTCTACGCAATCCGCCAACCCGGGATGACAGGATATCAGAACAACCTCGCCTGCACGCTCGAAGAGTTCGGGATAGAGATCCCAACGGGAAAGATCCTGGTGCAAATGGCACGACGTAAATCGCCGCAAATCGGAATGAGGTGGCCGAAAGCGTTCGATATTCTCGAACGTATACAGAATCGACCGTAGTCCTCTCCCTGTCCGTCCACCTTCGAGGTCATCGTCCTCCGAAAGTTTTACGTCCCGCAGGATCCGCGAAACGGTGGGAATGCCGATACAATCGGCATTCCAGATCGCGGCAGAGACCTGTTCGGAAATTCTGGCCCTGTCGGACGTGCCGAGTTCCGCCCCCCACCACGCGCGTTCGCGATCGGCCGCGTCGTCCAACGCCAATGCAGAGAGGTGCGGCTCGTAAGGGAGGCAACTGCTCTCTCCGTCGCCGACCCGGATAAATGAAAAGGTATCGCCATTCGCCAACCGGTCGAGAGCCAGCGAAACGAATTCGCGACATTGAGCTTCCGATATATCCGTATCGAGCAGCGCCAGGGGGGTGGATGACGCAAGAGCGCCTTCCAGCGCAACGACTCGACGCAAAATCGATTTCGGCTTCGATTTTACGGGCGACCGCTCCAGCATCGTGAGAAATCGCTCGCCGAGGTCGCGCGCGTTCTCGTCATGCGCGGCCGGGCGTTCGCGGGGAAAATGCGCGAATATGAGTCTGCTGAGCCGGACTGCCGCTATCCTGTAGTCCGGTTTGCCGCGCAGGCTGCGCATATATTGCCTGATAATGAGACGAACACTTGCGGAGTCCTCTCGCCCTGAATGGCTATTCGCCAATCCGATCACGAAATTGCTGTCGTGCGACCGCGTGCGCCTGCTCTCGATCAAAGTGCGGACACCCGCCTCGGCTATTTCAAACCTGCCAGCTTTCAGCGCGGCGTGAATGGTCTTGCGGACAAAATCCGTGTCGGCGGGAAACCGCGCAGCAGCCTCAGCCCAAAAATCCGTATGGTCCTGGTGAGGCTGCAGATGCACCAAAATCTCGCCCCGCAAATGCGCTCCGCGCCGTGGGTCGATTCTGGCAAGCCTGTCGGCAAGTTCGCTTGCCTTCGAAACATTTCCGGCCGCCAGAAGCTCGCGCCCTCGCCGTCGCAACGACATAGGGGTCTGCGGAATACGGCCGATAATCTCCTTCCATCCGGACAAAATCACCGCGGCGACGCTCCAGTAATTGTGTCGGGCCCAACATCGCTCCGGCCGGAAACTTTCAGGCGTTCCGGCGTTTCAGTCAACGCGAAAGCCGATTCCGCATGAACAACGCGCTATATCTCGATCTACGCGCTGAATTCGGAAAGTCCTTGACCCTCCAGCCAAAAGGTTACCGCAACGCTCAACCCTTCGCCGGCGCGCAACCGCGAAGCAGAAGCCTGCAGCCGCCTTCCGGCCTCGGTTCGCCGATGTCGTCGCCTAAACTTTGCGATGGTCTCTGACGTTGGACGCGAGCAGATGAATGATCATAAAGAGGACCGATGCCACCAGCAAAATTCCGGCTTCGTCGAGATATGCATCGGGCACCGCCGTGTCGTTCGGCTCTGTCGCATTGGAGACTGGAATCAAGAAGACAACCTGCTGGCTGGCCATGCTTTCGGCCGAAGCCATCGCTTGCTCCGCGGACGACAACTCTGCTTCCGCAACCGGACGATCGATAGCCTGCGCCGTTTCGACGGCGTTCCACGCAAACGTCAACTGGTCCTTGGCGTATTTGATCGTTGCATCCTGCATTGTCTTGGTCAGCATGGTCACGAAGTCGGTCGATGCTGCCAGAACCGCCTTGTTTATGGCTTGCGCGCGCTTCGAATCCCAATCCAGCACATTGACCGTAATGAGCAGAGTCGTGGGATCCTGCGTAACGGTTACCATTTGCTGATAGAACGCCAGAAAATTCTCATCGCTGGCGCCGGGTGCCAGGCGCCAGAACAGACTGTGCGACGGCGTAGAATACAGGCTGCGCAAATGAAATTTTTTGTCGAGAATTCTCAGCATCTCGGGCGATTCGATGTACGCCATCACTTCGCCGCTTTCCGTCGAGCCGCCCGTGCTTCCGAGCAGACTGCTGCCTGCCAGAGAGCTTAGGCTGGTGCTCATCGACGAGGAATTCTGCAGATTGACGATTGCGATCGATTCGTAGAAGGAATCTGCAAAGAAATAGAAATAGATTATGCCCACCAAACCGATGATCGGCACAACGTTCCAAAACGTGAAAATGCCCAGCAACCGGTCGAACCAATCCCAGGACAGCAGCGCCTTCGCCCCGGATTTCGTTCCGCGCGCCGTCTCCGGCACGGAATCGTCAACGGTGCTCCCGATAGAGGTCGGCAGCTGTCCCAGCGTGGTCGGTCCGGCAGATGGCACTTTAATCTCCCTCTTGCTCAGATAGTGCTACCAGAAAAAAGGCGTTCCAATCAACGATTTGCGTCTTATTCATCCGGCCGGGGGTAAACGCCGCCCTCGACCTTTGAAGAACGGAGCCGAGGCGCTTCCGCCGAAGCTCCCCAGCAGCCGACATGCTAGAGTGTCGATCGGATGCTCAACTCGCCCAAATACCATCGCTGCGTTGCGCAACCCGGCGGAGATGGCATATTCGCCTCTCGCGGCCTTTTCGTTCATTTCGACCAAACCCGGCCACACTGCGTCAGGGGTTGCTAGATGCCCACCTCGAGCACGAATTCCTCTTCCGCCGGTTCCGGGCCGGCATCCGGGATATCGGAATCCTCCTCGGTGCCCTTGGCAACAAGCGACTTGAAGTGCGCAAAGCCTTCCTCCGCGTTCTGAAACTGCGTCAGCTCCGAGTTTTCCAGGACGAATACCGTGTCGCAAACGTCGGCCACTTCTTTGGGATTGCTTGTCGCGACGACGATCGCTCGCGGTGCGGTTATGCCCTTGACGATCTCAATCGCCTTTGGCTTGAACTCCTTGTCGACGCCCGCGACACGTTCGTCAAAAAGGCAGACATCGAAGCCGAGTCCGACACCCAACGCGAAGGCGAGCCGCTGCCTGACATGACGCGGACATTGGGCTAGTCTGACGTTCAAGAATTCCGATATATCGACAAGCTCGGCCAACTTGCTAATAACCCCGTCGTCGTCGATACCGTAGAGCCTCATAATGAAGTTCATATTTGCGGCAACGCTCGAATACGCGACGAGAAAATCGGCCATCGGGATCGGCCACGAAACGCTCGAGGTCCGATCGATGGTGCCCGCGTCCGCATAGTCCGTGCCGCAGATCAGGCGAAGCAAAGTGGTCTTTCCCGACTTTGGCAATCCCAGTACGGCGATTCGCGCTCCTGACTCGATCCGAAAATCGACGTCTTTGAACAAAGCGCGCGCATCCATGCCACGGTGTACAATCTTGCCGACGTGACGAAGTTCGATACTCACGCCGGAACCCGTAACCGAACGTAACGTTCCAACAAGAGGCCGAAAATCAGCAAGCCGAACGTGCAGGCTAGGACATATATCGGTTTGCCGACTGGCGTCTGATAAGAATTGAACCAGTAGGTGCGCATCAACTCGGAAACATGGAGCATGGGATTCCAGGTCAGATATCCCCAATACAATGCCGGTATCGACGTGATAGTGAAATAGACTCCGGAGCCGATAAGGCCGAAACG
>JBEKDC010000023.1:0-21170 GCA_050014535.1 Rhizomicrobium sp. | reverse complement strand
GATCCTCGCCTGCAATCATCAAGGCAAGCAGTGCGCCGACTCCCGCCGACGGTAGCGTCGAAAGAATTGTTATAGGGTGGATAAAGCTCTCATACAGCACGCCCAGGACGATATAGACGGTGACGATCGCAGCCAGGATGAGCAGCAGC
Organism: Rhizomicrobium sp.; assembly: GCA_050014535.1. Classification (GTDB taxonomy): domain Bacteria; phylum Pseudomonadota; class Alphaproteobacteria; order Micropepsales; family Micropepsaceae; genus Rhizomicrobium. The sequence continues at coordinate 21,021 of JBEKDC010000023.1, read as the reverse complement.
TCGTTGCCGAGAGCCGATTGAAAAGCGAGTGCCGCGCCCTCGAAATCGGTGTTCAGACTCGCCGGAAGACCGATATCCTGTTCGGCTTGTGTCACGGCGCCGACGGCCGCGCCGAGCGATTCGTTCGGCGCAACATCGAAGGAAATCGATGCTGCCGGAAACTGGCTGAGATGATCCTGCTCGAGCGGCACCGGCGTTTCGACCGTTTTGGCAATTGCACTGAGCGGAACCTGTCCTCCCGCTGCCGAAGGCAAATAAATAGCGGCAAGCGAGGCAATCGAGTTTTGCAGGGCAGGGCTGGTTTCGAGGATGACCCGATACTGGTTCGACTGCGTGAAAATCGTCGTGACGATGCGCTGACCGAAGGCGTCGTACAGGGCGTTGTCGATGGTCGCCGCGGTGATGCCGAAGCGTGCCGCCGTGTCGCGATCGATCACAACCGTTGCGGAGAGACCTTTGTCCAAATAATTGGTCGAGACATGTCTCAATACGGCCGATTGCTTGAGCCGGGCGATCAGTTTTGGAACCCACGTATCGAGATCGCTTCCTTTGGCCGCCTGGAGCACGAATTGATACTGTGCGCGGCTCACGGTGGAATCGATCGTCAGGTCCTGCACGGGCTGCATGTAGAGCGAGATTCCCGTCACGGTGTTCGCTTCGCGCGCCAGATTGGCGATGACATCGGTAATGTCTTCTCCGCGCTGATCCTTGGGTACGAGATTGATCAGCAGGCGGCCACTGTTCAGCGTGTTGTTGGTCCCATCCACGCCGATGAACGACGAAACGCTCTCGACATTGGGATCCTTCAGGATTGCCTCGGCCAGCGCGCGCTGGTGTTCGGCCATTGAAGCGAACGAGATCGTCGGCCCGGCCTGTGTGATGCCCTGCACGAGACCGGTGTCCTGAAGCGGAAAGAAGCCCTTCGGGATGACGATGTAGAGCACCACGGTCAACGCCAGCGTTCCGATCGCCACCAGGAGCGTCAGTGGTTGGCGCGCCAGCACCCAGTTCAGCAGGCGGCCATATTCGGCGATGACGCGATCGAAAAGTTCCTGGGATTTGCGGGAGATCGCGCCTTGCGTTTCCATGTGGCGGTGACGCAGGAGCTTGGCGCAAAGCATCGGCACCAGAGTCAACGATACCACGGCCGAAATGAGAATGGTCACGGCCAGAGTCACGGCGAATTCGCGAAACAGCCGTCCAACCACTTCGCTCATGAACAGGAGCGGTATCAACACCGCGATCAGCGAAACGGTCAGCGATACGATGGTGAAGCCGATTTCGCCGGCGCCTTTGAGCGCCGCCTGGAGAGGCGTCTCGCCGGCTTCGAGGTAGCGCGAAATGTTTTCGATCATGACGATGGCATCGTCCACCACGAAACCGGCCGCGATGGTCAGCGCCATGAGAGACAGATTGTTGAGACTGAATCCCAGCAGATACATGATCGCGAATGTGCCGACGATCGACAGCGGCACCGACAGACTCGGGATCACGGTTGCGGGCACATTGCGCAGGAACAGGAAGATCACGAGCACGACGAGCACGACGGCCAGCCCCAGCTCGAATTCGACGTCGGACACCGAGGCGCGGATCGTGTTGGTGCGGTCGGTAAGTATGGTCACGTTGACGCCCGCCGGAAGTCCTGCCTCGATCTGCGGCAGCATGGCCTTGATGCTGTCCACCACCGCGATGACGTTGGCGCCGGGTTGGCGCTGGATGTTGAGAAGGACGGCCGGTGTCGTGTTCATCCAGCTCGAAAGTGTCGTATTCTCCGCTCCCTGCACGACATTTGCTACATCGGCGAGATAGACGGGGTTGCCGTTTTTGTAGGCGACGACAATTCTCTTGTAATCGTCGGCGCTTTGAATCTGGTCGTTGGCATTGATCGTGTAGGAGCGCGTTGCGCCGTCGAAGCTGCCTTTCGGTGCGTCGGTATTGGCGTTGGAGATCGTCGTCCTGAGATCGTCGATGTTGAGCCCGTAAGCCGCCAGCGCCTGCAGATTGGCCTGGATGCGAACGGCAGGACGCTGTCCGCCATTGATCGAGACGAGACCCACGCCTTCGAGCTGGGAGATCTTTTGCGCAATGCGCGTCTCGGCCAAGTCTTCGATCTGGATCAGCGGCAATGTGTTGCCGGAAATCGCCAATGTGAGCACCGGCGCGTCGGCCGGGTTCACTTTGGCGTAGACCGGCGGCGCGGGAAGAGTTTGCGGCAAGAGGCTTTGAGCCGCATTGATGGATGCCTGGACTTCCTGCTCCGCGATGTCGGGACTGATGCTGAGGTCGAACTGGAGCGTGACCACCGATGCGCCGCCGGAGCTGATCGACGTCATTTCCTTGAGGCCGGGCATCTCGCCCAATTGGCGCTCGAGCGGCGCGGTCACGGACGTCGCCATCACGTCGGGGCTCGCGCCGGGTAGGAAGGTCTGAATCTGGATGGTCGGATAGTCGACCTCCGGCAGGGCCGAGAGCGGCAGATAGCCGTAGCCGACAAAGCCCACAAGCATGATCGCGATCATCAGCAGCGATGTCGCGACCGGTCGGAGAATAAAGGGTTGTGACGGGTTCATTGCGTCGCGATCACACGAGCTTGCAGGAACTCACGGACCGCCGCCGGATCCGCTGCCGCCGCCGCTTCCGTTCTGGCCGCCATCCTGATGGTGGTGACGGTGATGACCGTTCGCACCGTTCCAATGATGTCCGGCAGCATTTTGATGGGTCGCGTCGGTTTGATCGGTCGCGATGACCGGCGGTTTCGCGCCCGGCAGCAGGACCGGCGAACCGTCGCGCAGCCGGTCGGCGCCGTCGATCACCACGTTCTCGCCGGGTTCGAGACCGCTTTCGATGGCCACCTTGTTACCGTCGGTCGGACCGAGTGTCACAGTGCGCATGCTGACCGTGCTGTCGTGGTTGATCGCATACACGTAATTCCCCGACGCGCCGCGCTGGATGGCGGCGACCGGGGCCGTCGTCTGGCCGTGCAATGTGTTGACGAGCAAACGGATATTGACGAATTGCTGCGGAAACAGTTCGTTGTGCGAATTGTCGAACATTGCGCGCAGCTTGACCGTTCCCGTCGTGGGATCGATCTGATTGTCGACGACCGCTAGCGTTCCGGTCGCGAGCTTCGTCGTTTGGGCGCGGTCATAGGCTACCGCGGAGAGCGTCGCGCCCTTCCCGACTCGGCCCATAATATCGTTGACGCTGTCCTCGGGGACATTGAAAAGAACCGACATCGGTTGCAGTTGGGTGACGACAACGATTTCGGACACGCCGCCTGCCTGAACGAGATTGCCGACATCGACCTGCCGGATGCCGACGCGTCCGGCGACGGGTGAAGTGATCTTGCAGTAAATAAGGTTGACCTGCGCGGCTTTGACTGCGGCCTGATCCGCGATGACGGTGCCGGTGTCCGTGCGCACCAAGGCGACCTGCGTCGCATAGGTTTGTTCGGCGACCGCGTTCACTTTGTTCAGCGCATCGTAGCGCGCAAGATCGACTTTCGCGTTGGCGAGCGTCGCTTCGTCACGTTCGAGTTGGCCCTTGGCCTGGTCGAGCGCGGCCTGGTAGGGACGAGGATCGATCTCGGCCAGAACATCGCCCGCCTTGACCATCTGTCCTTCCTGAAAATCGATCCTCATAAGCTGGCCGGTCAGCTCCGGATGAACCGTTACGGTCGCCAGCGGGGTGACGGTACCCAGCGCGTCCAGCGAAACATTAACGTCGCCTCTCGTCACCACTCCGACACCGACCGGCATAAGGCCGTTGCCGAACCGCGACGCGTTTTGGGCATTGTTGGCCGGACGGATCGCCCAGACGATGATCACCAGGACCAGCAGCGCCAGCAGGAACCACACCGTCTTTTCGCCGCCGGGCACATGCACAGAACTCCACCGGCGAGCCCTGTCGGTATAGTCGCCCACGGTACCTGCTGCCGCAGTAAACGGGCTTTTTTCGACGTGCGGTTCACTCATATCGTCTCTCGTTAGGCAGAAGCCCCGGCAGCCCTGAAGTAGGGGAAGTTTGGTCCCCCCAAGCGGGGTTGCTCGCCCGGCGCAGGCTTGGACTACCTGTGGCTCATTATCAAATGGAGAGCGAGGAAATTTGTCGAAATTGTCGCGGTATCCGAGTCTGGACGCGAGTTTACCTGGCGGGTGAGGAATTTCTCAAAAATAGTGCCATTCGAGGGACTTACTGCATAAAGTGCCAGCAGGGCCGGGCGGAGCTATTGGTGTTTAAGGGCGTTGATCTCAGGGCGCGGACCACGGATGTGACAACTGCGCCGCCGACGGTCGCGCGAACCCGGCTGCGCGCCGTTCTTGCGGGTCTTTGCCTTGTTGTGGCCTCCGCGTCGGCTTGCCTCGCGCAGCGCGTTCCGATCCCGTCGACGGCGGAGCCCGGCGCGGTCGAGCGCAGCATCCCTTTGCAGCAGATCCCCGAATCCAGCGGCCAGGACGTGCGGGTGCCCACGGCCCCACCGACCAAGGCTCCCGCAGGCGCGGAAAGCGTCCTTTTCAATGTGACCGAAATCCAGATCGTCGGTGCGACGGCCCTAAGCCAGGAACAGTTGGCCGAAACATACAGCGATCTTGTCGGCACACGGATAAGCCTTTCCGAGCTTTACGGCGTCGCCAACGCGATCACCGCGAAATATGCGGCGGCGGGCTATGCCCTCTGCTTTGCCCTCGTACCGGCGCAACAGATTAAGGACGGCGTCGTCCGCATCCAGGTCATCGAGGGGTTCGTCGCGCGCATCGTGCTCGAGAACGGGCATCCGATCGTGCCGCCGGCCGTGGCAGCCTATGGCTGGAAGCTTCTCCATTCCCGGCCGCTGCGGACGGCCGATCTTGAGCGCTATCTGCTGCTGGCCAACGACATCCCAGGATATACGGTCAAGGCCGTGTTCGATCGGCTCCCGGACCGCAACGCGGCGGCCGGCGCAACCCAATTGATCCTGCGCATCGCACGGCAGGTCGCCGAAGGAACCGTCACTCTCGACAATCGCGGCTCGCGCGAGCTCGGCTCGTATCGCGGCGACGCGTTTATCTCGCTGCGTTCGCCTTTTGGCTTCGGCGAAGAAATTCAGTTCCATACCTTGCAATCGTTCCAGCCCGGCTTGCTCGACTATTATTCCGGCTTGATATCTCTGCCCATCGACGGAGACGGGACGCGCTCGACGCAATCGTTTTCCTATTCGAACACGCTGCCTACCATTGCTGCGTTGGGCGCGGGAAACTTTCGTGGCACGACATTGATCGCGAACTGGAACCTGGAACATCCGTTCGTTCGATCGCGGGCCGAGAGTTGGTGGGCCTCGATCGGCTTCACGGCCAAGAATCTGGACGGAAGTGTTCTGGACGTTCCCGATTCCGAAGACCGCATCTACGTCGCCAATGTCACGACGACCTATATGACCAACGCCGACACCGGCACGACCTATCTGCACTTCACGATCAATCAGGGGCTACCCATTTTTGACGCTACGACATCGACCTCGCCGCTCCGGAGCCGGTCCAGCGGCAGCGGCGTGTACACCACAGCGGTACTCGATCTGGCGCGGCGGCAGGACATTTGGGGTCCGTTCGATTCGCTGACGAGTTTCAACGGACAGTGGGCGTCGCGAGGCCTGCTTGCGTCCGAGCAATGCGGCTATGGCGGGGCGGCATATGGCCGAGCGTTCGACGACAGCGAACTGGTGGGTGACGAATGCGTTATGGTCTCGACGGAGTTGCGCTTCGCGCCTTTCGCGCTGATCGGTCACCAACCCAAATTGCTGACACTTTTTCAACTCTACGGGTTCTATGACGCGGGCGTTGTCTGGGAGCGCGGCGCGATCCTGTCGGGGGAACAGCAAAGCGAAGTCGGCGAGTCCTGCGGTGGCGGAGCGCGGCTTGGAATGTCCTGGGGCCTTTCGGCATCGGTCGAATACGCGCAGCCCATCACTCACGATGTGGCCGACAACGGCACGCGCCGGGGGCGCGTATTCGCATCTCTCAAGGAGGATTTATGAATTCCAGGCTCGCTGCCGCACGATTCGTCCGGCTGCAGCCGGTGCCAAAATTGGATACTCGTGGCTTCTTTGACGTTCTACATATGAACCGATTCCGAGACATTGATGCGTATTCTCGTCCTCAGCGATAATTTCGTACCCGAACAGAATGCGCCGGCGCAGCGCACGTTCGAGCATTGCCGTCGGTGGGTGCAGCAAGGCGCTTCGGTCACCGTCATCACGACGGTGCCAAATTTTCCGACCGGCGTCATTCAGACGCCGTACCGCAATCGTCTGCGGCAGCGTGAAGTCATCGACGGCATCGAGGTCATACGCGTTTGGTCCTTCCTCGCGCCCAATAAGGATGTCATTTTACGCGGTTTGGATTTTCTGAGTTTTGCGATCGGCGCGTTCATCGCGGGACTTTTCGAAAAGACCGACGTCATTCTGGCGACATCGCCCCAATTGCTGACCGGGCTCGCTGGACGTCTACTTGCGCGCGCCAAGTCCAAGCCCTGGGTGTTTGAAGTGCGCGACCTCTGGCCCGAATCGATCGTTGCCGTCGGCGCGATCAAGGATGGTCCAGTTATCCGTGCGCTCGAAAAACTGGAGGGCAGTCTTTACAGAAGCGCCGCACGAATCGTGACGATAAGCGAACCGATGCGCGACAGCATCGCCGGGAAAGGGGTTCCCGCCGATAAAATCGGCGTCGTCTCCAACGGCGCGGACGTGGCGCGCGTGCAGGGAAGCGAAAAGCGCGATCAACTTGCCGCACAATGGAAGCCGCTCGGAAAATTCGTTGTCGGATATATCGGTACGCATGGAATGGCGCAGGGACTCGAGGTCGTCGTGTCCGCGGCGGAAATTCTGCGGGACACAGATGTTCACTTTTTGTTTGTCGGCGAAGGTGCGCGGCGCCAGGAACTCCAGGCGCTTGCCCAGCGGTCCGGTCTCGAGAACACGACGTTTCTGGGCATGGTGTCGGGACCGGAGGCAGTCGACTATCTGGCGCTCAGCGATGTTGTGGTGGTTCCGCTGAAGAAGGCGGCGACGTTCGAATCCGCGTTGCCGTCCAAAGTGTTCGAGACCGCCGCTGTCGGGCGGCCGATGGTTGTGAGCGCTTCCGGGCATGTCGCCGATGTCGTTCGGCACTACGATGCGGGAGTCGTCGTCGAGCCGGGCGAGCCCGGTCAACTTGCGGCCGCAATCCTGCAATTGCGCGACGATCCGGCTCTGCGGTCTCGTTTGCGCGCGGGATGCAAGAAGCTTGCGCGCGATTTCAGTCGCGAGCGGCTCGCCGATCTCATGCTGGAAGAGATTCGGACGGTCGTGCTTTCTCACGCGAGAGGGTGACAACCCCTTCGAGCGCGATCTCGAGATTGACGAGCGCCGGAACTCCATGGCTTTCTGCTTTATCGATCGCAAGGAGCGACGCGTCGGATGCGCAAGGTTACGGTCGCGCTATTCCTGCTTTGGGTCGCCGGTTGCACAACGCAACAACCTTACCGCGATGCAACCAACCGCGGGCGAACGGTCGCGGATATGCAGATCGACGGTGCGATTTGTCAGACGGTCTTGCCGAATCCGGCGCCGGCCACACAGACGCCGCCGCCGCTCTGTCAGGCCTGCGCGGCCGTCGAGTCCATCGCCGCGAAGGTCAAGCGCCAGCGAATTTTCGATAAATGCATGAAATCCCGCGGGTGGGAGGTTGCGCGATAGACGCCGCACACGGTTCATGCGCGGCAATCAACGGCTTATTGACGACTATTCGACCGACGATGAACGCACGAATTCCCGCAGACACTCGCGAAACCGATCGTGAGCGGCGCCAACTTCCGCGTCAGTCGAAATGATCTTCTCGAAGTCATTCTCGCTGATCCAGAATTCATTTTTCGAGGTTGCCAGGTCGCGTTGGAGCACTGCGGCGCCGAAGTCCCGATGGACCAGGACCCGGTCATAACGAAACCGCTGTTCCGCAGTAGTCGCTGCCTCATGACCGAAGATAAAGCGGGAGCGACCAAATTGCGGGCGGAGTTGCTGCACGACAGGGACGAATTCTTGACGCTGCTCGATGGTCGAGACGGCACGGTTTATCGCAAGGCGCACGATCATACCCTTGATGCTCAAGGATCTGTTTCGTACCGGAATCTCGGGAATACGATCGGTCGGAAATCCCAGACGCGCCAGAAAACGGGACGCAAACCGAGTAGACGGATCGTATTTGATGACATGCACCTTGAACCCCGTCTTTGCCAGCATGCTCAATGAAGGTTCGTAGGCTATCATGGGCGCGCGTGCGATAATGAATTCATCTGGGCTGCTGCGCTCGATGTACCGAATATCCTTCAGCGTCTGGCTGTAAATGGATGCGGCGCGCGCGAAATACTCCCGGACGGCATACAGAATTTCGACTTCGAAATTGCCGTCCAAATAGCCGAGCAGCGTCTCGATGAATTTGCCGATGGATCCCTGCAGGACAAGCAGTTCCGAGCTGATTATGACCGGTGCGTTCGATCGGCGCGATTCGGCAGCGATACGTTTGAACAGAGACTCGCAGTCTTCCCGAACCGTGCTCGAATTGCTGAAATCGCCCAGGAAATTGTAAACGAGGTTGTGATGCGCGCCGCTGCCGAATTGGCCGGTCTTCGGATATAGAACGAGCGAGCCGTCGTGATCGCGCAGAAAATTCTGTAGCGCAGTCGTGCCCGTCTTCATCGGCCCGACATGGATGAAGAGCTTGCGCTCCAATGTGCTACCCGCGGCGAATGAATTGGCCCGATTTTCCAGAGCGGTCGTATGCGATATCCGAAGCTAGCGCCTAACCGATGCGCGGTGAAGCCGGATATGGCCTCACCACAATCATTATTCGGCCGTTCCGCTCGCGCCGGCGATCACTGTCCCTTCGCAACCACCGCGAGCGATGCTGCGCCAAGAGCCAGCTGGCTGAAGACTTGGGACACGTTCTGCAGGAACACCATCGTGTTGAAGGGGGCCGGATCCGGCGGCACGACGATCGTCGCGCCTGGCGGGATCGGCTGGCTGCTGAGGAACGAGAACACGCCGCCCGACGCGGGCCTTGCGGTTCCATCAGGCATGATGATGAACGTTTCGCTGGATTCCGCGGCGTCGTTCGCTCCTCCGGCCAATTGGAGATAGTCGTCCACGCTCATGCCTTCCTTATATTGAAATGCGCCGGGGTTGAGAACTTCTCCGCTCACCGCGACGGTGGAGGGGCGCTTCGGGATATAGATGAAATCGCCGGGTTCGAGCGTCATGTCCAGATTCGCCTTCACGCTGAGAATTGCCGGATCGGCCGTGACGGTGATTCGCCCGAGTGCCGGCTGTTTCTGCAACGTCTGCACCAGGGTTTGCAGGTAGGTCATGGCCGTGGCGTTCACATTGGGATTGGTCGTCTGAGCAGCGATGCCGGCCTGGAGTTCGCTCGCCTCGCGCGCATTTCCCTCGGCTTCCAGAATGGCCGCGCTTACGCGCGTGAATACGGCGCCGTATGGATAGGCTTCGTCGGTAAGGCCGCCGGCGCGCTCGAGGATAGACGAGATGCGCTCGCCGCGCGTGATGTCGAATGTGCCGGGATAGCGCACCTGACCGGCGATGGTGATGAATCCGCTGTCGCGATCGGAAAAGACTTGCCGCACACGCACCGAATCGAGCGGCCGCAGCGAGACTTTCTCGAACTCGGCGGCATTTCCCTTATAAGCAGTCCGCACGGTCTTCGATGTGCCGGTCGCGACGTCGATGTCGGTCGACGTAACTTCGATCCAGGACAAATCGGCGCTGCGTTGCACGCCGCCGGCCGCATCCAGGACGCCCTCGAGCGAAGTACCGCTTTCCGCGAGGTATGGTCCCGGATCGCGCACGGCTCCCGAAACGAAAACGAGATATTCGCTATCGAGATTGAACAGCGCGGCGGGCGTGATGTCGAGGAAGGCTGCGATATCGGTTGGCGACGTATCCTGTGGCGGCGCGCCGAGTCCGGCGTTGGAGGTCAGGCCGTTGCTTTGGATCTGAGCGCCCGACGCAGCGAATTGTGCCTGCGAAGTTGCGTTCTGGGCCTGCAAAATGGGGTTCATGGCCGCGGGGGCGCCGTTGACGGCTGCCTGCAACCGCGGATCGACCGTTGCGGGCGTCGGGGAACCGGGAAACTGCGTCGATGCCGAAGGTTGCGGTACGGCACCAGGTACGCTCGCGCCCGGGGCCGTTCCGCTCGACGTGACCGTCGACGACGGCGGCGTCCCTGTGCCGATCGTCGGCAATGCCGGCGTCGTACTTGGGCTGATCTGCGACTGCACCTGGCTCGCTATCTGGTTGGGGCTAAGTCCCGACGATGCCATCTGGGCAAGCTGCGGTCCGCTCAGCACGGGTGGCGTCGTGACGCCGGGCGTCGTCGTTGGGGTGCCGGTGGAGGGGCCTGTTGTCGGAGACGTTGACGACGTCGACGAAGAGGCAGTCGTGGGAGTGGTTATGCTTGGCGGCGTGGGCGTCGCAATCGGTGCCCATCCCGCTTGCGACGGCATGCTCAGATTGACCGTGCTCAGACTCTGCGCTGTCTGGTTCAGAACAGACGGCGGAACATTGGCATATTGCTGATTGTTCTGGATTTGGGCGAATGCCGATCCGGCCAGCGATTGCACCTGTGCCGTTGTAAACACATACACGATGTCGTTGCTCGCCAGCTTCTTGTCTTCCGCGCCTTCGAATACGCGTTTGAGGGAGAACGCCTCCGGTTTCCGGAAATTCGAACGAGGATCGCGATGAACGACGATTCCGTATTGCGTATACGCGTCGCTGGTAAGTTCGCCGGAATCGCGAAACAGGCGCGACAGGGTCGGCGCGTCGTTGAGAGCGCGCGTGCCCGGAAGCTGAACTGCCCCAACGAGCGTTACGCGTCCGATCGCGGCAGCCTCAATCTGGTCGGCCGAGAGAATTTCGCCGTTTTCTACCGCGCCGTCGTTGCCCAGCACGACGAGTTCGGTACGGCCGCTCGGCAGCAAGCCGATTTTCGACAACCGCATCGCGCCGCCGATTTCGAAGCCGCCTGCAAGGCGAACCAGCGCTTGACCGCCGATGGACCTGGCCCCGGCAGGCAATTCGTAAATGCCGGCGCGCTTGACGAGCCCGATGACGGCGGCTGTCGGTCCCAGGGACGATACGATGATGTGATCGCCCTCTGTGACATTGCCGAGCGAAGCGGGGTTGCCGTGTCCTATGACGGTATAGAGATCGATGATGCGACGCCGGCCGCCTCGCTCGAGAATCACATTTCGCAGACTGCCCGTCTTGCGAATACCGCCGGAGAGCAAAATCGCGTCGAGAGGCGTGTTCAGACCGCTCATCGTGCGCAGGCCTGGCGCATACACTTCACCGGTTACGAGAACGGAAATCTGGCGGCTGCCCGCAAGCGAGATGTAGGCGCGCGTCTGAAGCGCATCGTGCGCGATCTGATCGGCCAAATCCGCGCGGACCTCACCGAAGGTGCGGCCTGCAGCCATGACCGGCTGATAGTTCGGAACGATGATTCGCCCGTCGCGGTCGACAGGCACGACATAGGAACTCATGTCATGGCCGCGCAGCACGACGGAAATCTGGTCGCCGGGTCCCAGCACGTAAGAATCCTGGACATTGCCGACCTGGGTAATGGTCACCTGCGTTCCCACGCCGAACGTGTCGTAGCCGAACTGCTGCAACGGCTGGCCTGCGCGCTGGGAATAGAGAATCTCGAGGCGGGAGGGCGGCGGAAAGACGGCCGTGGCAGGCGTGAAAGTCTGCGTAACCGGGGTCACGTTCGCGGGCACAGGCAGGGGCACCGGAGGCGATACGGCGGTGGTGGTGCTAGGCGCTCCGAGAGTACTCAAAACGGATTGAACGGTACTGGTGGTCGGAAGCGTCTGCGCCTCCGCGGGACTAAGCCTGAACAGCAAAGCGTAACCCAGAAGGCACGCAGCCAATACGGCGACGCAAGCCCAAATCCTGCTAAACGGCATGAGCTATGTATCCCGCCCGACGGGGCAGCCCCTTTTGTCGACCAAACCCTTTGCCCCATTTTTACGCTTGTCGTCTAGGGCCGCGCAAGTTGAAAGGCATATATGCGCCCATATCCGAACGCTTTTGGGCAGGCAAGCGACGCACCTCGTTGTCGTCGCGGGCATTGGCGAGTTGCGCCGGCGTTGGTATACGGGGCGCGCGCGGCGAGACCTTCAGTCTCCGGATGTTGTCCTTGCGTTCCGATGGGTGGTCAGCCACGCACTGTGAATCGCCGTGTTGCGACGGACCGTCGAATCGACATGGACAAAATATGGATCGGATCGAACAGCATTCGATCGAGGCTCGCCGGCGATCGTTAGTTCGGGAACTCTGTCGCGTTCCCGACCGGTGTTTGGACGCGTGCAAATCGCGCGTACCTATAGTCTAGTGCCGGGAAGACTTGGGCTGCGGGGCGATCTCAGCCTTTCCAACGGTGAGTGACGCGTACGTCGCGGCGTGTCGGGGTGAAGGCTTTTGGTACAGCGTCGTCTATTCAAGAGCAGAACTGCGTCATGGCTGCTGGCTGCGGCTGCCGCCGCCTTTGCGCAAGGCCAGGCATCCGCCCAGACCTATACTTATGTGGACCAGCCGTTCTTGCCGACCGCTTCCAATTATGGCGGGGTAGGCCTGCTCGACATGCGCAACGCCCGGTTCATGCCGGATGGCTATCTGTCTTTGACGGGCTCATTGAAAGTGCCGGACGATCGCATTGCCATGACATTCCAGGCGCTGCCGTGGCTCGAGACGACGATCCGCTACACGATCGATTATGCGTTGCCGCCGCCGGATCAGCGCGCGCTGTATTCCCGCGAGTTCGACCTTAAAGCCAGGTTGTTCCAGGAAACCGAGTACACGCCGCAGATCGCAATCGGACTTCAGGACATCATCGGCACCGGCCAGTATTCCGCCGAATATCTGGTTGCGTCCAAATATGTCGGACCGTTCGACCTGACGGCCGGTCTGGGATGGGGCGCGCTCGCGCAGCGGGACGAGTTTACGAATCCATTATGTACAGTCTATGTCAGCTTCTGCGTTCGTCCTCCATTCACGGGCGAGGGCGGTTCGCCGACATTGGATTATTTCCGTGGGCCCGACGTCGGACTCTTCGGCGGCATCGAATATCAGACTCCGATTCCGAGACTCACCTTCAAGATCGAGTACTCGACCTACGCCTACCGGGAAGAAAGCCAAGTCCAACATTTCGATTATGCGCCGATTCCGGTGAATGTCGGACTGTCCTATCGCTTCTGGTCGAGCGTCGATATCGGAGTGGCGTGGATGGGCGGGCGGGAGCTGGCGATCAACCTCTCCGTCGCGTTGGACCCGACCAAGCCGAATTTTCTCGCACATATCGACGAGCCGCCGCCGTTTACGGCTCGTTCCGAAGCCGAGGCGATCGCGGCGCAGACTCAAATCGAAATCGCGGCCGGCGGATCGAACTCCGGTGGGCTCACAAATCCCGGCGGCAGCGGCACTGCCGGGCCGATTACAAAGCCGATTGTGGCCTCGGCCGGCGATTCGGGGGTGAATTCTGCTTCGCCAACCGAGCCCTGGCGCGTACACTTTGTCGATCTTACCGTGCCCGATGCGGCGCCGGATGGACGTCCCGCGGATCCGGCCATGTCGAGCGCCGCGACCGAGCGAAGCATCGGCAGCGCTCTGAGCGATGCCGGACTGCATGTCACCGACAACTGGGTCGACGGTCATACGCTTGTCGTTCAGATCGATAATACGCCCAAACACGAGCCCAATTCGATTTGCGAGGCGTTGTCCCGCCAGGGGCGGTCGATCGTCGGCGTGCAGGAAATCGCCTTTGTCGGATCCGATTGGAATCCGATCAAGTTCTGCGACAACACCCAACCGCAGGTTCAGGCACAGTCTGTTGCTGCGCGAGTCGAATCTTTCATGACGCTTTCGCAGCCCGACTTGATCCGGAAACTGCGAAACGCGATCACGGCTCAACACATCGTCGTGGAGGGCATCGTCATCGATGGGACGATGCTCGAGGTCAAGATCGAGAACCTGCGCTATCTGCGCGATGCCGAAGCGATCAGCCGGACATTGCGAGCCCTCTCCGGCGTTGCGCCGCCGGAAATCACGGCGTTTCGCATTACGACAAGCATCGACCAAATGCCGCTGACGACGGTCACGATATCGCGCACGGAGATCGACGCTCTGGGCAATCTGACTGCGACACCCGCGGAAATCTGGTCATCGTCGGTGCTCGCGGACGCCGGCCCGTCCACGGACTACGCCAATGGTCGGGACTTTCCCCGATTCAGCTGGTCATTATTTCCGGCGCTTCAGGACGAACTCTTCGATCCCAACAACCCCATCTATATCGGAATCGGTATATCCGGCAGCACGCACACGGAGCTGTTGCCGGGCCTCGTCCTGGACGACGAGGCAACGTACAGCGCCTGGAACAATTTCGCGAGCATTACGCGAGTCAGCAACAGCGTGCTGCCGCATGTGCGCAGCGATGCGACGCTGTATCTGAAATATGGCGCCACCGGCATCGACGACGTCATGCTCTCGTACTATTCGAAACTCGCCCCGGACGTCTACGCGCGTGTAAGCGGAGGGTATCTCGAGACCATGTTCGGAGGTGTCGGCGGCGAAGTGCTTTATCGTCCGTTCGGGTCGCGCTGGGCTGTCGGCGTCGATATGTGGCAGGTTTACCAGCGCAACTTCGACGATCTCTTCGGCTTTCAAAAATACAACGTGGCGACAGGCCATGTGTCGCTCTATTGGGAAACCCCCTGGGACAACATCACGACGATATTGCGCGGGGGCCGCTATCTGGCCGGAGATTACGGCGCGACGTTCGAGATTTATCGGCGCTTCGATACCGGCGTCCTGATCGGCGGGTGGTTCACGCTGACCAACGTGCCGTTCAGCGAGTTCGGCGAAGGTAGTTTCGACAAGGGCATCCGCGTCGTAATTCCCCTGGAGTGGGCTCTGCCGATCGGAACGACCACGAGCGAAGAGGTGGATTTGAGACCGGTTCAACGCGACGGAGGCCAGGAGCTCGACAACGATGCGACTCTGTTCGATACGACGCAGTCCTCAAGCGACGGCGACCTTCAACGTCAATGGCCGAGTGTGTTCAAATGATGCGCGGTATACGGAATTTCACGATCGTTGTCGCGGTGGCGTCCGGCCTTTCGGCGTGCGGCGGAGTCGACGGCGATTCCGATTTGGTGAGAATGGGAAGTCTTCTTCTCCAGCAGACGGGTCTGCTCGGTGGTTCGGACGACAGCGTTTCCCGCGAGAAGGCCGCATCCGTCCCCTATGCGTCGATCGGCGTTCGATTGGGTTCCGGCCAGGAAGCGCTGCTGGTTCTCGCGACGGCATCCGGCGACGATCTTCGCTGGCAGGCAGGGACTCAGGTCGTGATCGGCACGCGCGACGGCCACATCACGCACACCGTCGGGTTCACCCACAATCTCGACGGCTTCCAGGGTCCCATCCCCGATTCGAAATCGGTGCCGCCGGAACGCGGAGGGCCGTACCATTATCTCTACGATATGGTCGACATGGGGAAATATGGCGTTCTCGCGCAGTGCAGCCAACACGATGCAGGCGCAGAACAGATCGTCATCATCGGCGTGACGCACGATACGAGGCATATCGTCGAGAAGTGCAAGGCCAAGATATTGGGCTGGCGTTTCACCAACGATTTCTGGCGGGACGCGGAGACCGGCTATGTCTGGAAGAGCGTGCAAAACTTCAGGCCCGACGTGGACGCGTTGACGCTCGAAATATTGCGGCCCGAGAAATAATTCGAGGTTCCGCTATTGGGTCCGTCCCGTGTCGCCGTCGCGCGTCCGATGCTCGGTGCCGCTGTGGCTGAAATGGCACGATCGGAAGTCGGTGTTGCCTGACAACACTTTGGTTAATTTGAAAACTCAACCAGACAGATCATCCGCGGTACCTCAGCGGAGTGCTTGTTCCCGTTTTGGCTGGGGCAGGCTGCAAGTCGTGCCGCCGACCCGAAAAGACTCGCGGCAGAATCGGTTGGCGCAGCCCCGAAAAGTCCGTGGACCGACTATATTCGGCGCCAAGTCGGGCCAAATCGGTGTCATAGATCAAGCTGCGACGCGTATCTTGAGCCCTCACGATCTCGTGATTCTTAGCTTGGACAACGAGATACAGTTTGTTATGGTGCAACATAGCGCCTTGGCAGGCAATCACGCGACACAAGGGGGCAGGCTCGATGGGGACGGCATTTCTCGATAAGTTTGCCGAAATCCCGAAGATCGCCGCTGTCGGTTGTGGGTCGTGGGGACAGAATATCGTCCGCAATCTGTCCGAACTCGGGGCTTTGTCTGCCGTTTGCGATATTAATAACGATGTCGCCCAAGAGATTTCGCGCAAATACGGCGTCCCGGCTCGGACCCTCGGACAGATTCTGGATGACGGGTCGTATGATGGCGTCGCGGTGGCTTCGCCGGCAGTGCTGCATGTTAAGCACGCCGGAGCCGCGCTGCGGGCCGGCAAGCATGTGTTTGTCGAGAAACCGCTGGCCCTGACGGCTTCGGAGGGCCATGCGCTGGCGCATCTCGCCCGGAACGAGCGCCGCATTCTGATGGTTGGCCATCTTTTGCAATACCATCCTCTGGTTCGGAAGCTGTTCGATCTGGTTCACGGCGGCCATTTGGGAGAGGTCAAGCACATCTCCTGCAATCGTCTCCATGTCGGTCGGATCCGGAAGGAAGAAAACGTCATCTGGTCTCTCGCGCCTCACGACATATCCGTGATCCTGGCAGTTCTGGGAGAGCTTCCCAGACGGGTTTCCGTCGAAGCGTCCAGCATCCTCGATCCCGAGATCGCGGACATCGCCAGCATCCACATGGAATTCGGCAGCGGCCTGAGGACGCAAGTCCACGTATCCTGGCTGAACCCCTACAAGGAGCAGAGGCTCACGGTGCTGGGCAGCAAAGCGTCGGTTGTATTCGATGATGGCGCCGAGTGGGATGACCGCCTGACGATCTACGACCGCCAGACCAAGCCGGGCAATTCTCGCCCCTGGAAGAAGCGCGTTGACGGCGAGCGCGTTCTGGTCGCCCGGCAGGAGCCCCTACGCGAAGAATGCTCCCATTTTCTGGAGTCCATTCTTACGGGAAATTCGCCCCGTACGGACGCAATCGAGGCGCTGGGCGTTCTTTCCGTTCTTGATGCCGCGACAAGATCGCTCAAGTCCGGTAAGCCCGAATCTGTTTGACGGGTCGTTCGTCGCAATCCGATCGTTTTTCCTCGGTCGACTGGGAATGATTATGATCGACCTGCGTATGGGCGAACCATAGGCAGGATTGTGGCCGTTTGGGCCGACGAGGAGTCAGGGTCCGATTTGGACCGCCGCCGAGCACGTGCGGCCCTCGAAGTTTGACGGTCCTTTCGATCCGTTCGAAGCCGGAGACATGGGCAGCGATGAACATCTGCATGGTTGTCTGCAACAACCTTACAACGGACAATCGGGTGCTGCGCGAGGCGCAGACGTTGCAGGCTGCCGGCCACCAGGTCTCTGTCGTTGGTATCACTCCCGGGACCGCTGACGTCCCCGTCGAAGTGTTGCCGGACGGTGTAAGACTGTTTCGTGTGAACTGGCGTGCCGAAGCCCGCCGAAGGCTCATTATCCGCGCGAGCCCATGGGCCGCATTCATTCTTGCTTTTTGCGGCGCTGCATTCTTGGCGGTGGCCAAGGTGCTCGCATGGGTGATGTTCGCAACGCAGCGGGATCAATTGCGGACGGGTGTCGCATGCGCGGTATTGGTCGTCGTGCTTGCGATTGCCTGGCGAGCCGCCGTCGTTCTCCGCCGCAGAGCCGCGACACGAGCGCAGAGCGTGCGAAGCGCGATGCTGCGCAATGGCGATGCAATTTCCGAAAGCGATCAAGCGGAGCGATTTCCGGCGCCGCGCAGCTGGATACCCCAATGGGTGCCCCCCGGGTTGGTCAATGCTTTCGCCGTTCCGCTGGCGTTTCTCGGCAGGCGATTCTCACAATTCGCGCTGTCGCAGGAGCGCGCCCGCCAAATGGCGAAGCTTGCGATCGATTTACGACCCGATGTTATCCATGCCCATGACTGCACCGCCCTTCCGATCGCCGCTCGCGTCAAGCGGGCCGCGGGCATCCCGATCGTCTACGATGCGCATGAGATTTATGCGGAAGCCGCGGTCAGGCGACGCGGGGTCGTCGATTATTACATCCTGCTTCATCGTCAGTATCTACCCGTCGTCGACCGCTTCATTACCGTCAATGAGAGCATTGCGCGCTATTATCGTTTCACCCATCCCGAATTGAGCCCTGCCGTGGTCATTCGAAACGCAGCCGCGCGGTTTCCCGATTGGGACTATGACGGACGGCTTCATCATGCGGCGGAGCTGCCCCGATCTGAAAAAATACTGCTCTATCAGGGAGGGTTCACGGCGCGGCGAGGCCTCGAGGCTTTGGTGCGGTCCGCTGGCTATCTGCCGCAGGGATGGACGCTGGTGATGATGGGGTGGGGTCCGCTGGAGGACAAACTCCGCAGCATCGCTGTCGCCGAAGAACCGCGGTGCCGTCCACGAATCGATGGCGACCCTGTCGGCAATTTACCCCGGATCAGATTCATCCCCGGTGCTCCGCGTGCGGAGGTGTTGCACTGGACCGCCGGAGCGGCCTTGGGGATCATTCCCTATGAGGGAGACGTGCTCAATCACTGGTTTTGCACGCCGAACAAGCTATGGGAATTTCCCAGCGCCGGCGTGCCCCTGATCGTTCAACCCTTTCCCGAACTTCGGCGGGTGGTCGAAAAATATCGGTGCGGCTGGATTCTCCCTCCGGACTGGACGCCCGCCACGCTTGCCGAAACGGTCGGCTCTCTAACGGAAGAGCAGTTCCGCGAGGCGCGCGACGGATGCCGTCGCTTTATAAACGACGATTCGTGGGAAGAGGCGTATGCCCCGGCGTTGATTGCGCTATATGATTCGCTGAAACAAAACGCCCGGTCGCTGTCCATGTCCAATTCGACGCGCGTGCAGCCTGGCGCGGGTGGATTTGCAGGCGGTGCCTCTTCGAGTGCGTCGACATGAGCCGTGCCATCCTTCATGCTGGCGGGGATCGAGTGTGGGCGCCGGAAAATTCCCGAGTCGCGCTGATCCTGCAGCGCGGCGACACAATCGCAATTCACAAGGGGGCGTGCGAATGACGACGACTTACTCGGCCCATCGAAGTGCGGTGATCGATGAGGGGGCGGTCATCGGCGACGGCACGAGAATCTGGCATTTCTGCCACGTGATGACCGGCAGCGTGATCGGCGAAAAATGCGTATTGGGGCAGAACGTGGCGGTCGGCCCCGACGTGACGATCGGGGACGGCTGCAAAATTCAAAACAACGTCTCGATCTATAAGGGCGTGACGATCGAGGACGATGTGTTCTGCGGCCCCAGTGCTGTGTTCACGAATGTGCGCAATCCGCGCGCCTTTGTGGAACGCAAGAGCGAGTTCCGGCCAACGCTCGTAAAACGCGGCGCCACCATTGGCGCCAACGCCACCATTGTATGCGGATGCATCATCGGCGAATACGCGATGATCGGCGCGGGCGCCGTCGTGACAAGGGATGTCGCCCCCCATGCGCTCGTTGTCGGTTGTCCCGCCCGTTTGCTGGGGTGGGTCGGCCGCAGTGGCGAGAGGCTTGGCGACGATTTGGTGTGTCCTCGGACCGGGGAACGATATGTTCGCGAAAATGGAACCCTGCGGCTGCTCTAAGTCGGCTGCCCTGGGTTCGAGGTGCATTCGATCACAGCAAAAAACGGCAAATCGCGACTGCTTCTTGAGGCTTCGCGCCAATGCTTTAATCTATCTCTCGTCGGTCGGCGGGCCTATGTTGGAGTTACGCGGCGCACCCGCGGTCCTGCCGGTATGGCGGGCAAAGCACGGTTCGGCACGTTTCTTGCTTCGCGAGTCGCTGCAGGATGATCCGGGGTTAAGAGATGCCGTTCGAAGGTGCCGCGACATCCGATCCGCACGCGACAAGCCTTGAGCATTGTATTGCCCGAATCCGGGCGCGCCAGGCGCTTATCGGCGTTATCGGCCTGGGCTATGTCGGGCAGCCATTGGCCCTGGCGGCGAACAGCAAAGGCTGCCACGTCGTCGGCTTCGATATCGATGCGCAGCGGGTCGCGGCCCTCAATCAGGGCCGTTCGACCTTGCGCACGGTCTCCGATGACCAGACGGCCGCTATGCGCGCCAGCAAACGATTTCGCGCGACGACCAATTTCGGCGAACTCGCATACGCCGATGTCATCGTCATTTGCGTACCCACCCCGCTCAGCAAGAACCGGGAGCCGGACTTATCCTTTGTAAAAAACACGGCGGAATATGTGAGACGGACGTTGCGCGCCGGGCAGCTCATCTGTTTGGAGTCCACTTCTTACCCCGGTACCACGGCGGAAATCCTCGCACCCATCCTCGAAGCAACGGGACTGAAAATAGGCCGCGACGTATTCCTCGCTTTTTCGCCCGAACGCGAGGATCCCGGCAACCGAATATACGATACCAAAAGCATCCCCAAGGTCGTAGGCGCGGACGACGCCGCAAGCCGGATGCTTGCGGAGGCATTCTACTGCTCGATCGTCGACGAGGTGGTCCCCGTATCCTCGATGGCGACGGCCGAGGCGGTCAAACTTACGGAAAACATATTTCGCTCGGTCAATATCGCGCTGGTCAACGAACTGAAGCATGTCTACGCAAAGATGGGCATCAACATCTGGGAGGTGATCGACGCCGCATCGACGAAGCCCTTTGGCTTCATGCCGTTCTATCCCGGACCCGGGTTGGGCGGGCATTGCATTCCGATCGACCCCTTCTATTTGAGCTGGAAGGCGCGCGAATTCGACGTTCCGACGCGTTTCATCGAATTGGCCGGCGAGATCAATACGGCGGAGCCGAGTAAAGTCGTCAATATGGTCGCCAGCGTTTTATCCACGCGCAAACGGCGCAGCATCAG
>JBEKDC010000022.1:0-21335 GCA_050014535.1 Rhizomicrobium sp. | reverse complement strand
CGCGCGCTTGAGCGACGGGCCGTGACAACTCACGAAGGAATGGTCGTCTCCATAGGTCCTGGCATATGCCGTGACCATGTATTTGACGAACTGCTGCATGTCCGCCTGCATCTCGGGCGACGAACCGCCGCCAGGGCAACTTTCATTCGCGAGATCGAAATAAACCGGCATCCCGGCTGAACTCCCGAGCCGTGCCGCATCGATGACCTGCTTGTGGAGATTCCAGTCGCCGGCAAGATGACTGCCATTGAAGCAGCCGGTTTCGCCGTTCTTGGGACATTTGGGGCTGGTTGCGCCCTGGTTTCCGAAGTTCATGTAGATCTTCGAATACCCCAACGATGCCGCCTTCCTGACAATGGCCGTAATGTTATTCAGCACATTTGGCGGAGCGCCTGTCTCGTTCGAAAGCAGACCAAGATGAGCCTCAGGGCCGCTCGATGAACCGAGGTCGCTGCCGGCGACCCATATCATCAGCCTGAGGGCGTCCGCGCTGTTCCGCATTGCCTTCAACGTGGCGTCCACTTGGGCACGAACAGTTGGTTGATCGTAATGCAGCACAATGTTATCGGCCGAATTGATGGAAGGGACCTTCTGCCCGCCTTCTCTTCCCCTGCCTGCCGCCCCTCCACCGCCCGAGTCTGCGTCCGGGCAGTTCACACGGGTGTGGCTGTACGTATAGCCAATGGAGACATGCCCGGCTTGGGCTGCCAAAGGCGCTGCGCCGCCGCTCGCAAATATCGCAAATCCGGCGATCGCTGCAGCGCGCGTCAGAGCCAACGCGCCACCTGCAAGTTTAGGGGGCTTCGGAGCGGAACCTAACGATCCCTCAAAGTCGCCAGACAAATCCTCGGCCATAAAATTCTTCTCCGCGCATCAACCTCGAAATATCCGGTATCGAGGGGCCGCCACTTCCCGCAAAAGCGTAACATGGCGTGTCGGTTTTGCCGACACCCTCTTTCGCTCCGAGGGGATTGCCGCAGAGAAGCGTCCGACCCAAAGGCTCGAGCTTGAAATGCGCCCAGCTCCCCTTACTTCCTGGAGCAGACTTTGCGTTCCGCGACTCGACGCTTCGGACTGAAGTCGGCGGCCCAAGGTCGCAACCCCGAGTCGCGGCGCGCCGGATTTCATCGTTCCGAATGAGCCAGGCGCGTGTCCCGAGGTTTTCGGGCCGTCGGCAAGGATGATGCGGCTTGTCCGCAGAGTATCAGGGTTGTCGCGGCAATCGGGCGCATAGTAAGGTGCCGTCTCCGCTCATTTGCCGACCGGACGCTTTTGGTGCTGCGATTTGTCTCTTGGTTCGTCCAACTGCTTCAACGCGCTTAAGTAGCCGATTGCACGACAGCGAAATGCGCGCAAAACACTGAGTTGAAGGAGAAGCAGGATTTGCCAGACAAGATTGTCCTACACATCGGATCGCACAAGACCGGAACAACCGCGATCCAGAAAACCCTGCTTGAAAATCGCGATTCGCTGAAAGCGTCGGGCATCTCCTATCCCGATATCGGATTTTTCTATTTCGGGCATCACCATATGGTCGAAGCCCTGCGAAGCGAGGATGGCGATCGTTTTGAGACGATGGCCAAGGAAATCAACGCGCTGGACGGGACCGTCGTGATCTCGAGCGAGAATTTCTGCTCATGCCCGGCAGAAGCGGTGAAGACGCTCGCCCGATTGCTCAAGGCCGGGTCCATCGAGATCGTCTACTATCAGCGCAATGTCCTCGAGCTGATTTACTTGTGGTGGCTTGAGCTCGTGAAGCACGGCAACAAGGACATATTGCTGCGCTTCTACGCGGACAGCCTGACGCGTCCCGGCCGCCAGCATCTGCTGAATCCGAAAACAATTCTCGATCGTTGGGGGAACGCATTCGGCGAAGATGCCGTGAAGATATTTCTGTATGACGGTATTCCCGACACCATAAGTCATTTTATGAAGGAAGTATTGAGGCTTGGGGACTTCGTAAGCGAACCGGAATCCAGATATATCAACAAATCCTACGATACGGCGTCGGTAGAGTTGATCCGATTTTTCAATGCGGCGGGGTTAGGCGGCTTGGCGATCGTGCGGGAGAACGCCGAAGGCAGGCAATTGCTCGAGCGCATCAGAAGACTTTCCGCACCCTACATATCGATCCTGCCTGTCGATTTCGATTGCTTGCCCTTCAAGCGCATTGAAGTGGATTTGTACAGGGCATGGCTGAAGAGAATTCAAAATCACAACGGCTCCAAGCAACTGTTTGCGACGCGTAGCGTGGAAATCCGATATGTCGATCCGGCTTTCTGGTATTGCGAGTACGAATTTACCCGGGAAGTTCTCGAATTCGTCAAGTCGCTGGGCGGTAGTTGACAGCTCACGGACTTGTTATTTTTCGCGTTCACTTTACGCCGTCAGCACCGCCGACCGTGAGCGATCTGCAATGATCGGGACCGCGCCTCTGCGAAGGCCATCGCGCTAAGCGACAGGCGAAGCTTGCTGGGCCGGCAAAATCAATCGCTTATCCAGAATCTCGCGATATTCCGCAAAAGGCGCATTCAGGGCCACATATTGCCGCTTCGACGATGTCAGACCATCGCCGCGGCGAGCGTCCAGTTGATCCGACTTTTCGATCAATACCTGATATTGGGACTGCACTTGCGGCGAGACGTCGAGATCCAGCCGCTCGAACAGCGGCCGCAGATCGGCGGTTTGCAGGAAAAGGTCTTCGTAGCTGATGACGTGAACGCGGGTCTTTCGATCCTTGTTCGCGGTGAACTCCAGCGTACGCTCGATGGACTGCCGCCATTCGATGACCGCCTGCTTGTAATCTTTGTCTTTGCTCCAGGTGCCGAGGTCCGCGCGTTTTTGATAAGACGCTGCAACGTCGATGATATTGCGGACGATAAATATGATGTTCGCGCCCGGCATCGTCGTCTCGATGTCCTCGTACCTCGAAAACAGGAGCGGAATTTTATCGCCGACCCATTCGGCTCGGTCGAATCGCTTGAACGCCGTTTCGTAGTAGCGACTGAACTCAACCAGATTCTTGTAGAACGTCTCTTTCGGCTGCAGGTCGAAGAACTTCTGCTTTTCGTACAACTCCGGCGTCAGCTTGTTCTTCTGATGGGCGAACAGCACATAACGCTCGACGCCTAGAACAATTCTCGGATGGGCGACCATCAGCCGCCAAAGCGCAGTCGTCCCGGAGCGCGGGCAGCCGCAAACGAAAAGAAACTTCTTGTCCATTTACCAAGCTCTCGGTTTCGACCGCCGACGCTTCGCATTCCCGCAAAGCACCCGTTCGGGAATATTACCGGGATGACGGCTCGCGTCCATCGACGGAACGGTCAGCTCCCGTAACGCTGCGGACGCGTGTGTTGATAAACGAGAGCCCAATCCCTCCGACCGTAGACGTCGACTTTCGCGAGCGCCTCCTGGAACGCTTCGACCGCCGCAGCAAACGAATATCTCGTCTGGGCGAAGTTGAGTGCGCTCGAGCCGATTCGGTCCCACAACTTCTTGTCGGTGTACAGGGACACGACCGCGTCCGCCCATTCCTGCGCGCTCTTGGCCACAAGACAATCGCTTCCGCTCGTCAGGCCGGAACCTTCGACCGCAACAGGAGAAAGAACCGACGGAACACCGCGCGAGATAGCTTCCAGCACCTTGCCCTTCAGCCCTGCGCCGGCCAGGAGAGGCGCCACGAATATCCTGTTGGACGCGAAGGCGTCGTCCAGGTCCGGCAAATAGCCCAGAATCTGCACGGAATCCGACTCGAGCGCTTTGATGGATTCCGGTGCGCCGCTGCCCACGACATTGAAGCGGACCTCGGGTATGCGCTCGCGAACCAGCGGCAGCACGTCCTTGACGAAGAATTTGACGGCCTGCTCGTTCGGGGGATGGCCGAAACCGCCCAGGAACAGGATGTCCTTCGTCTTCTCGAATGTGCGCGAAAGCTTCTTGGTCTCCACGATCCAGGGCATTTTGGCCGTGGTCGCGCCCGCGCTGATGTGGCTTTCGAGAACCGCAAGTTCGACGTCGGAATAGCTGAACGTCAGGTCGCTGGAGCGCACGACAGCCAGTTCGGCATCGCGAGTCGCTTCGGCCCGTTCGACCGAATAGTTTGCGTTGCCGCTTGCCGCCTCGCGAAGTTCGCGCAGGAAATGAAGATCGGCGATATTCAGGATCACCTTGGTATTGGGCGCGACCGACCGGATCAGGGGAATGATCTGTTCGCCGATCTTGTACCGCGTCACGTAAACGACGTCGTATTCCTTGGCGTTTTGCGAAATATATCCGGCAAAATCCATCACGAACGGCGCGTAGAGGCATTCCACGCCGATGCG
Source organism: Rhizomicrobium sp. (assembly GCA_050014535.1). Taxonomy (GTDB): domain Bacteria; phylum Pseudomonadota; class Alphaproteobacteria; order Micropepsales; family Micropepsaceae; genus Rhizomicrobium. The sequence continues at coordinate 17,013 of JBEKDC010000022.1, read as the reverse complement.
CTGGAGCGCGAGCGTGTGGCGGTCCATCCATGCCAGGTTCCGCGGCAGAAACGTCACTTTTGCGCCCTGGCTCTGGAACAGCCTGATTTCCTGGAAAGCCGCGTAACTGCCGGCGTCGTTGTCGACGAACGGAACGTGCTGGTCGACAAAAAGAACCCGAAACGCGACGTTTCGGTCCTTTTCGCGGTCCGGGCGCACGCCATCCGCGCCGTGACTGCCATAGCCCTGCGTCCATTTGCGCTTGAACTTCGGCCGATTCACTTCCTGAAAGCGTTTCATGCCGGAGGCCACGCTCGTTCCGGCCGATTGGCCTTCGTAATGGTAGACGATCGATGTGGGGACATAGACCACGTAGCGGCCCGCCGCCCGCACCTTCATCGCAAGGTCGGTATCCTCGAAATAGGCCGGGGCAAATTCCGGACTGAAGCCGCCGAGGCTCTTCCAAAGTTCCATCGGGAGCATGATCGCAGCACCAGACACGTAATCGACCTGGCGGAGGTAGTTGAAGGCGGGATCCGCAGCATTGGCGTTTCGTCCCACATTCCAGGGATTGCCGGAATTCCAGACGATGCCTCCGGCTTCCTGCAAATGCCCGTCGGGATAGAGAAGTTTCGAGCCCGCCAGCCCGACATTGTCGAAATTGCGAAACACGGACAGCAACTCGTCGAGCCAGCGCGCGGTGACTTCGGTGTCGTTGTTGAGCATCATCACGAATTCGCCGCGCGCGACGGCGGCGCCGTCGTTGCAGGAATTGACGAAACCGAGCGCCGTCTTGTGGCGAATGACTTTGATTCCCTGGACGAAATCGTCGATGTTGACGGTTTCATCGGACGATCCGTCGTCCACGACGATGACTTCGAACGTCGTCTCGTTAAACGCAAACTGCAGCGCACAGAGACAGAAATAGGTGATCTCGAACTTATTGTGCACCGGAATGACGACCGACACGGTCGGTTTCGCGATTTCGGCAAACGTGAGACGCGGATAGGTCTTGCGCTTCCGGAATCCGCCAAGCAGTTCGTCATAAACAGGCGGAATTCGCACAGACGGATCAACCTGTATCTTCTCGAACCATGCCCTGAACGAGCGCAAATGATGGCGGGCAGCAGGCGCCAGCGTTCCGTCGAGGGGAGCGCCGGCATAAATCTGCACCGCGTCCCACGGAGTGATTTGCATCGGCAGGATTTCATATGCGCTGGATAGGGACAGCAAGTGGGGCAGCAGACGAAGCTCGATTTGATGCGCTGCGCCGTCCAGATGCTTGCTGCTCAGAAAGATGACGCCTCCGAAATTCTGACCGTCCGGTTCCACGAGGCTGGACCCGCTGAGAACGCCATCGACGAATACTCCGATATTCAGCGGGTCGGCGATATACCCCAACGTACGGCCGCTGAATTCGACCCGGCTCGCGTCCACGGAAAGCTTCAGGATTTCCAACTCCGTTCTGTTGCTCACGACGACGTTGGGAACGGTCGTCATTTCGCCGTCTAATTCGATGCACAAATCGACCTTTGCGGTGTTGTCCTCGAATATCTCCACAGGCGCCTTCAGTCGAACCTTCGCCACTTCCAGCAGGCTTCCTGCGCGCGCTTGTTCGAGAAGCTTCAATGGTAACGTCATGGGTTCCGCGGTCGAAGACGTACGGACATCTCTGAGCGACGGCCGGGCGAAAAACAGATAGCTGCTCTTCTTCTGGTCCGTCGGTCCCTTGTCGAATTGCACGCAGAGAGATCGCGCGTTGGCCGGCACGACGAATTGCAGTTCCACGCGATCATAATTGGATGGATCGGGTCCGCCTTCAAATCCGCGAGCAATCTTGCGGGTGGGCCCCTCGATAGTCTCGCCCGAGGCAGTCTTGAACGACAGCCGCAGCGTGGCCGCACAACGATGCGTCGCTGCAAGGATGTCGAACTGGTACCGGATGAGGGCATTCACGGGTATGTTGCCCTGGCCGATGGGGTCCTTAAAAGTCACAATCGCGCCCGCGTCAGGCTGGCCGGCCGGAATTTCCGAGACGACGTAGTATGTGTCGCCCTGGTCCAGCATCACGTCGGCCCTCAGGTTTTTTCCCAGACGCGCCTTGCCCGAAGTCAGAGCCCACGGCTCGTGCTCCTGATCGGAGCCGATGAGATTCACATTGTGAAGCTTAGCCGGCTTGAATTCGCTCGGCTTGACGATATGCGCGTTGCCGACCCGGTCCCGGAACGAAAACACCGGCTTGTCTCCGGCCCCGGCTACAAACGACAAAGAAATTCCGCCTGGTTCGCTGGTGTGTTCGACAACGCGGCTCGCGCTTTCCGCAGGCTTCGGCTTGTGGGACGTTGTCGGCGGCGAGTCGATTTGATCGGCAGACGCGGTCGAGTCGTCCGGCACTTCGGGAGCCTGAATTGTCGGTGCAGCGTCGGCGCTTTCCGCATTGAGTTCCATGATCGTGATTGTCTGGGATGCCGATGCGGGTTCCGACACCGCCAGCAACGCATCTGTTCCTTCGATCTTTACGTTTTTTGAACTGCTCACTTTCGCCCCTTCATTCCATATGGATATTATCGAGCTTTGCCGGATTGCCGTCGCCGACACTGTTGCACAACAATTGCGATTTTGGCACGACGCGAGTTGCCGCTTCTCATCCCCGGGCTCAATGCCGTCTTGGAACGCGATACCCGCGCTCGGCGGAACGGCCGGACCCGGATGACGCCCGAATTCTGCGCAGATTGCCGGGTCAGTATCTTATGAATACGCGCCCGCTGGCAACATCGCCGCCGAAATCGGGAACCCACGCGGGCTACGCCCAAGGCAGGCGTTAAGGATTGCGCCGGCAGGCTAAAGGGGCTCTAGCCGGATTGGAAGGGACTCGAATTCGTACCAATCCTGCGAGTTCCGCAGGCGCGCCTCGCCGGCGGGCGCAATGGCATAATCCCGGAGCAGCCGGTCGATCAGGACCTTGGCTTCCAATCGCGCCAGCGCGACGCCGATGCAGGCATGTGCGCCGGCGCTGAAGGCGAGATTGGGCGGCCCGTTCCTGGTGGGGTCGAACCGTTCGGGGTCGGGGTAGGCATCCGGGTCGTGATGCGCACTTTCCACGTCGAAAATCAGGAACGCGTCTTGAGGAATCTCCACCCCGGACAGCGTCACGTCTCGCTCTGTCCTGTGGCCGTAAATGCGTATCGCCGGCGGGCAGCATCGCAGCGTTTCGTTGACGAAACCATTCACCAGGGTCGGTTCTGTGCGCAAGCGATTCTGGAGCGCTCGATCTTGCGACAATATAAAGATCGCGCTGCCCAACAGGCCGCTCGTCGTGTCGATCCCGGCAAGCGTCAGAAATGCCAGACCGGCAAATTCCGCTCTTCGGTCGCCGCCGAATTTCGTTGTCAGGAGGTGCACCAGCGCGGTCGCACTTTTTTCCAGAGCGAACAGGTCGCGAAGCGCATGCACTTCGCGGGACCAAATGACGGAGAGCTCCCGTGTCAGCTCGCCGCAACGATAGAATTCCAGCAACTGCAATCCCAGCGCATCGGCAATAATCGTGGCCGGAATTGGCTTTGCCAGAATCCGAATGGCATCGAGGCACTCGCCGTCGCCGGCCGAAGCAAGGAGCTCAACCACGAGGTCGTCCACTTTGTCAGCGGTCCAACGTCGCAAAATATTGCCCACGAGATCCTTTAGTTCCGCGCGTATAGGATTAGGCGTCGGAAGATTTTGAACCGGATGGGAGTTACCGAAGAGAAGAATTGTATTCGAGAACGCTCCATTCATGCGGTCTGAAAGTTTCTGGAGTTTCTTCACGACATCTATGATCGAAATATCGTCGCTCTTGAGCAGACGCGTGGCATCGGCGTACCGCGTGATCAGCCAGGCGCGTCTGTCGCTTTGCCAGCGTGGCGGCTGGGCAGGTTCTCGACAATGGAACGCAACGTTCACCTGGAACTCCCTTTCAATTGACCGGCGCGCAGATATAGAATTCCCCTTCGGGGTCATCGATGCCGGAGCGCATATTGGAATTCGAGAATTTTCAATCGATCGTGCAGCTCATCTCGGTTCACGCGCGCCAACACGGCTCGCGCGATGCTATCATTTTTCTGGAACGGGGCGAATTGGAGTCCGAACGGATTAACTACCACGACCTGGACGCTCTGACCGATCGTATCGCCGCAGGCTTGCTCGAGACCGGTCTCGCCGGCGAGCCGATTATGATTGCGCTGCCGGCCGGGTCCGCGTTCATCGCGGCTTTTCTGGGATGTCTGCGCATCGGTGCGGTCGCGATTCCGGCGCCGATCCCCGACACGGACAGAAGCGTCGGCCGGATTGCGGCAATTCTGTCGGATGCGCGGCCCGCGGCATTCCTGACCGACGAAGCGTCGGCGCAACGGCTGGCAAAAATCGACGCCCCTGCAAGGATCGTCATATTGAATGAACTGCGCGCCGCTGCGGCCGGGGTGGCGATGCCGGCAGCCGACCCCGGCCGCCACGCATTTGTGCAATACACATCCGGCTCGACGCGTGCGCCCAAAGGCATCGTCATCACGCACGGAAATCTCATCGCCAATCAGCTAATGATCAGGAGCGCATTCGAGCAGGACGGCGGGATCGTTTGCGTCAGCTGGCTGCCGCATTTCCACGACATGGGGCTTTTCGGATCGATCCTTCAGCCGCTATTCAACGGCGGCACGGCCGTGATCATGTCTCCCAGGTCGTTCATTCAAAAGCCGCTTCGCTGGTTGCGAGCGATAGACAAATACCGCGGGACGATCGCCGGGGGACCCAGCTTCGGTTACGAGTTGTGCACGCGGATGATTTCCCCGGACGAGGCGCCCGCGCTCGATCTCTCGTCATGGCGGGTCGCCTTTTGCGGCGCGGAGCCCGTGCGAGCCGCCGTTCTGGCCAAGTTCGCCGAGCGATTTCGCCCCGGGAGGTTTCGCCACACCTCTCTCGTTCCCTGCTACGGGCTGGCGGAAACCACGCTGATCGCCTCGTCGGTTGTGCCGGGCACGGGAGTTTCCCAAAAGGACATTGTCGTTCGGGGCGCGAACGCCTCGCGTCGCAGTTTTGTGTCGTGCGGTTGGGCCGTCGCGGGAAGCTCGATCGTTCTTCGCGACGAGAACGGCGGGCTGCACGAATCCGGCGAAGCAATTGGTGAAATATGCATCGGCGGTCCGCACGTCTCTCCGGGCCATTGGAACGGGGCAAGTCGTTCGGTATTGCCCTTCGAGAATGCGTTCTCGCATGCGGGGGCGGAGTACCTGCCGACAGGAGATATCGGTGCATTCGTCGACGGCGAGCTTTTCCCCATCGACCGGATCAGTGACATCGTCATTTTGTTTGGCGCAAATATCCACGCAACGGATATCGAAGCCACGGTATTGGACGATTCGCTTGCTGCCGACATCCGGGCCGCCGTGGCGTTTGCGGCGGACGACGGCAATCGCGAAAAATTAGTGGTACTCTGCGAGCTTGACCGGCAGGCGTTTCGAAGCTCCGATCATGCCGCATTGGCCGAACATCTGCGAAAGCGCGTTGCCGAGGCGCATGGCATTGTGCCGCTTCTCGGATTCGTCCTGTATGGCATGTTGCCGCGGACATCGAGCGGGAAAATCCAGCGCTCCGCGAGCAGGAGAAAGCTCTTGTCCGAACAAGCCCTGATGATTAAGGTCGATCCCGAGACGGAAACCGCGATTTCGAAATTGCGTCTGAACGCAGAATTTCATGCAACCCACTCAGTATAACATCGACCCACAAGTTCTTCGGAGCTGGATGGTTAATTATATCTGCGGCGTGCTTGGCCTGGACGCCGCGACGTTCTCCGCGAGCGACAGGTTCGATGTCTATGGTCTCGACTCGGTCGAAGTCGTCATCATGGCCGGCGTCATGGAGGAGGAGTTCCAGGTTGTCGTCGATCCCAATCAGTTTTTCGACGCTCCCAGTGTCGATGAGTTCGTCGCCACTTTCACCTCCGGGACGGCCGTAAGCTGAACGCCGTGGACGGATAAGGCGGCGCAATGACACCGCTTGTTTCACTGGTCGTCATTTCCTACGAAATGAAGCGGGAATTGCCGCGGACCTTGTTGTCGCTTTCGCCGCGATATCAGAACTGCGCCGCGGACGAGTGCGAGATCATCGTCGTCGACAACAATTCGCGCGAGCCGCCCGATGCGGCAGCCCTCGCAGGTTTGAATGCGAATGTGCAAATTCTGGCTTGTTCGAAGCCGTCGCCGTCCCCGGTGCGAGCAATCAATGAGGGACTCGCGCACGCGCACGCACGCTTGATCGGCGTCTGGATCGACGGCGCACGCATGGCGTCGCCGGGTCTCGTCAACGCCTGCGTAGCGGCATCCCGGCTGCACGCGCGGCCCGTGATTGCCACGCTCAATTATCAGCTCGGCCCGAACGTCCAGAGGATCAGCTGCGAGCAGGGCTACGACCAGGCGACGGAGGACGCGCTTCTTGCTTCCATCGAATGGCCCAAAGATGGCTATCGCTTGTTCGAGATTTCGACGCCGGAAATCAAGGGTGGTCCGACCGGCGCAATGCTTGAGAGCAACGCGCTGTTTCTGCCGCGGGCCTTGTGGGACGAACTTGGCGGCTACGACGAACAATTCTCGGAACCTGGCGGCAGCGTGGTGAATCCGGACACCTTGGTCCGCGCAGTCGGACTGCCTGGCGCGCAACTCATCCGAATCTTGGGCGAAGGGACATTCCATCAGGTCCATGGCGGACTGAGCACGAGTTCGCAGAAGAGCGCGATCAATGTCGTCATGGAAGGCGCCCGGACCTATCTTCGTCTGCGGGGAAAGCCCCTGATGCAGGTGCGGCAGCGCGGATGGACCTACAATTCGCGCACGGGAGAAGTCGTCCGCTAGCTGCGCCGCGCGCGAAGGATGCGGTATTCCCAGGCCCCGGAGCGCATCTGCTCGTAAACGTCCGAGCCGGGCATGGCGAGAAAATTATCGAGCAGCGTATCCCTGCCGCCATAGGCTTTCGCGTGCCTCGCGGCCACCGCATCGCACGAGGCGAGTACGTTTCGCGTGATATTCCGGTCGCCGAACAGATCGAGACGCAGCGCTGCGAATTCGGCTCGAGTCTCGGCCCAGGCCCGAACGGAAAGAACACCGGTGTAGAGAAAGATGCCGTTGGCATTCAGCACGCGACAAATTTCGGCGTAAAATCCGGGCAGGTTCGGGTAAATGTGCGACGATTCAATGTTCGTGACCACGTCGAACGAGCCGGTTTCTACCGGCAGGTTCTCCGCATCGCCGACTTCGAAATGAACATTCGGCTGCCGGTGCTTGCGGCGACAGAACGCGATCGCCTCGGGAGCCAGATCGACCCCAGTCACGTCGGCGCCGAATTGATCGGCGAGCAACGCAACGGTGCCACCGCGACCGCACCCCACGTCGAGCACGCGGCGCGAGCGAAGGTCGACTGGTCCCACCAATTCAAAGGCGAGACGGATCGAAGTGGGGTTCAAATATCTCCGCGTGATGTCGACTTGCGATTCATCGCCCGAGCCGAGGCTGACATAACCGTAATTGAGAAAGATCGCCGCGTCCCCGACCCTCGACTGCCCGAGACGGCGCGAAATGCCGTCGTAGAATTCGCGGATGTTCTCCTTAATGGGTGCGCCCGATGCGCTGTTCTCCGGCGCCCGGACGGGATTCGGCGGTTCGGAATTGGACGACGCCACTTCGCCTACCTTCCCATTGCGAGATAGTATTTTTTGAGATTTTAGCGTCGCATGGCAGCCAAATGTCGTCAAGGAATCGACGGTTCGCTACGCAGTGGCCAGGTCTTCGAGCAGAGCGTCGAACGAACCGTCGCCGATGAGATGATCGACGACAAAATGATCGGCGATGCCGGAAACGGCGACGAGCGTGACACCCGGAAGGCCTTCAATGCGGCGCGCCTGTTTGGCGTCTGCGGCCGCATTTTCTCCGTATATCTGGAGAAACTTCGTCCGCGAAGGTCGCGAGAGCACCGGCACGAGATCGAACGGCAATTCTCCCTCGCGCTGCATCAATATTTTCTTGAAGAAATCGGGATTCCAGATGGACGTTTTGGTATTGTCGTACGCGGTTGCGGTTGCGGTGGGTCCGGAAAACGAAACCGCGACATCGGCCCCCATCAGCGCGCCGTATCGAAGCGCGGTAAATCCGCAGCCCGAAGAGCCCATGAAAATTGTCCGCTTTGCGCCCAACTCCGCCGTCAGCCTTGCGAGCCCCGCAACCGTGGCTTCTTCGGTGCCGCCCAAGGCGGCAATGCCTCGCACAAAAGTCCGCTTTCCGAAGTCGCGCAGATAGATCGCGTTGAACCCATGGTCGGAGAACAGTGAATCCATCAATGCCAGCGGCAGAAATCCGAACTGGTAGGTCGCCGGAACGACGATCGTCGCCCGCGCATCCTTGGCTCTTACGATCTGAACCTCCTGCGTCCGATCGTCGACCAGGCGGGAGCTCGCAATCCAATCTCGCGCTGATCGTGCGCCGAGCGCCTTCATGACCAACGCCGCCGTCGTTGCCGTCGGCTCCTCGAACGGGCCCTTCAAATGCCGGATTCCCTGCTCGACATCACCGACATGCAGGCAGGCGAGACCGAAATGGAACCGGAAACGATCGTTCTTATTTGCGATGTCGCCGCTTGCGCTTGCGACGATGTCGAAGATCTGCGCCTGGCGGTTGGGTTTGACGGGCAGGCGGTTGAAGCGGAAAACGAGCATCCAATCGTGCGGCCAGCGCTTGAAGGCGCTTTCGAACACGTCTCCAGCCCGCGTGAAGTCGCCGGCCCACTGCAGCAAATTGGTCAATCGCCGGTAGATATCCGGCTGTTCGGGATGCTGAAGCAGCAATTCCTCCAGCAATGCGACCGCGTCGGGCAGCCGCGAGCAGACCGCGCAGAGTTCGGCGAGCAGCAAGGTTCCCTGAACCGAGCCGCGTCCACTCCGGCGCGCGGCTTCGAGAATCTCGATCGCGGTCTCGAACTCGCCGTTTTCCGATCGCTTGACCGCGAGTTTCCATTCATATTTGAAAATGTGCGCGTGCAGGCCGAGAACTTCCTGCAGACGTTCGCGCTCGGACGCATCTTCCCGCGCGAGCAGGACGTCCAGAATTCGCTCCGTGAGTGTCGAATGCGTCTCGACATCGCAAATGAGTCGGGCAAGACTTAACGCCTCGTCGAACGGCAGTTGCTCTCCGCGAAGAGTTGCGATGAGGTGGCCGGCGGCCCATTGCGATACATTGGGAACGTTCAGCAACCCGGCGTAATGCATCGCGGCTTGATACCGGCCGGATGTCCGTGCCAGTATCTCTCCCCTCAGCAGAAGCAGCTTGGTGCTTTTGGGCCAACGCTTGAAAGCGCGGTCGAACAGACCGGTGGCCTGCTCGATTTTGCCGTCCTGTAGCATCTTGGTGACAGCGGCACTGGTATCCTGAATCGACTCCAGCGCCGGAGCAGGTGGTTCTTGATCCATATGAAGAGGCCCCGAATTGCAACGATAGATCTTCGCTGCCCGTGGGAATTGTAGCGCGATGCGCCGGGAGAGACAAAGCAATTTGCCACGCCGCGTGTTCATCACTGGAATGTTCGACATGCGAAATTTCGGAGATCTGATGTTTCCGCTGATCGCTGGTCACAGGTTAAGCAGCCCGGGAGTCGAAATTGTGCCGGTGTCGCCGACCGGTGCGGCAACGGGGTTGGCCGAGGCAATGAATTCCATCGGCCTGGAGGAACTGCTGACCGGCGAAACACCGGCCAGCGGAATTCTTGTCGGCGGCGGTTATATCGTCCACAGCCACAAAATGCATTTTTTGGACGAATACAAAGCCGAGGGACTGGCGAACTTTGCCGGACCGGGGTTGTGGCTCGGCGCGACGCTGGCGGCAGCGATCAGAAACGTGCCGGTCATCTGGAATGCGCCGGGAGTTCCCCATCCTCTTGCCCGGAACCAGCGCGGTCTGATCGATGCAGCCCTTCGCGCCGCGGATTGTCTATCGGTGCGCGATCGGGGCGGTCTCGAGCTTTTGGCGCCGCCCGAAGGGCTGCAAGCGGACATCGTTCCCGACACCGTTGCGGACATTGCCCGCATGTGGAGTTTGCAATCGCTCGCCGCCCCATTCCAGTCGTTCATTTCCCGCAAGGGCGGCGATCCGGGGGCACGGCATCTGGCGCTCCATTTCCGCAATCGTTCTCTTGTGAAACTGGGCGCCGAAGGTGCGGCTGCGCTGATCGACGAATTCGCGCAAGCACACCGGCTTGTCCCAATTCTCATCGCGATCGGGCAGACCCACGCCGACGACGTGGTCGCGCGGGAGATCTCCCGGCATCTTCGCGAACGGCACATTGTTCTCGACGACCCGATCGGCCTTCGTGAAATCGCCGCCGCGATCGGCTGTAGCAGTCTCTATGTCGGCGCATCGCTGCACGGTTACGTCGTCGCCGCGGCGTATGGCGTCCCGGGTGTGCTGGTTGCCCAGCCTTCGTATCGCAAATTTCAGGGATTTCTCGATCACACCGGACGAAACGACGATCTCGCGCGCGATTGGCATCAAGCGTTCGATACGGCCGCGAAGCGCGTCGAGGAAGGGCCGGCAGTCCGCATTCCCGATTCCGTCTTCGAAAAACTCGACAGCCATTGGAACAGCGTCGGCGAGGCGCTTGCGTCTCCCGAGCGGAGGTCGCAGCAACGGCACGAATTCCTCCAGACGTGGATTCGTGCCGGTATTGGCGCGGGCGGCCCGCTTTGGGCTCATCAACCGTTTGTGGGACGTGGTACGGTGCGTTATTCAATGGGTGAGCCTTAAGGTGGCGAAACGATGTTGAAGAGGCTGGACCAAAACGCGGTCGAAAAATTCGGCCGCGATGGCGTCCTGTTTCCCGTTCGCGGCCTGGGACCGGAAGAGGCTGCCGAAGCGTTGACGAGGCTCGAGCGGATCGAAGCGAAAAGAGCCGGTCGCCTGCCGCCGGCGAGCAATGCCAAACCGCATCTGTTGATCCCGTGGGCTTGGGATATCGTTCACGACCCCCGCATTCTCGATCCTATCGAGGATTTACTGGGCCCCGACATTCTCTGCTTCGCGACCAGTTTCATTATCAAGAATGCGGCCGACGAGCGCTATGTCGCCTGGCACCAGGACGCGACCTATTGGGGCTTGTCGGCGCCCAAAGCCGTCACCGCATGGGTCGCACTCACTCCCAGTACGGCGGAAAACGGTTGCGTTCGCTTCATGCCGGGTTCGCATCGCACGCCGCTCGCTCATGACAATACGCGCGATGCGAAAAATCTTCTGGGCCGCCGAGAGAGGCTTGTCGGCGATATCGACGAGGCCGAGGCCGTCAGCGCCGTGCTCGGTCCCGGAGAGATGTCGCTTCACGACGTGCTGATCGTTCACGGGTCCGATCCGAACCGGTCGACATCGCGGCGCGTGGGATTTTCCATCCGATATATTCCGGCCGACCTTCGCAACGTCGGAAGTGATCGGAATAGCGCCACGCTGGTGCGGGGCCGCAATCTGGGCAATTTCGAGCTGGAACAGCGACCCGAAGGCGAGTTTCATCCGGCAGCCGTGGCGCGGCACACCGCAGTGCTCCGGCGCACGATGTCCACGATTTTTGCCACGGCGGAGCGGAAGCTGGGCAGCCGGCCCGACAAACGCGCCGGCGAAATGAAGACCCCCGAGCGGGAAGGCCACTAACTCCATGACCCGGCGGCTGACCAGCGGCGAAGTCGAAGCGTTCCGTGACAAGGGCATCGTCTTTCCGATTCCGGTTTTCGGCGCCGACGAAATTCTCGAACGCTACGCGTCTCTCCAGGCAATCGAAAATGAGCGCGCCGGCAGGCTGCCCCCATCGTTGAATTTCAAACCGCATTTGCTCGTGCCGTGGCTCTGGGACATCGTTCACGATCCACGGATTCTGGATCCGATCGAGGATTTAATTGGGGGCGATATCCTTTGCTGGGAAGCAAGCTTCTTCAACAAAGGTCCGGACGATCCCTCGCACGTGCCCTGGCATCAGGACGCGACCTATTGGGGGCTCTCATCGACCGAGGGTGTCACGGCGTGGCTGGCGTTTACGCCGAGCATTCGCGCCAATGGCTGCATGCGCGTCGTACCGGGAAGCCATCGCGGGCATCTTCCGCATGGCGACACGTTCGATCGCACGAACATGCTGGCGGGCCGCGAAAAAATCCTGGTCGAGGTGGAAGAAAGACAGGCCGTGGACGTCGTTCTTGCGCCGGGCGAAATGTCGCTGCACGACACTCTGATCGTCCATGGCTCCGAGCCGAACCGCTCGGGCCTGAGGCGCGTAGGCTTCGCGATCCGTTATATTCCGGGCAGTCTGCGTCAGCGCGGCGACGAGCGTGGCACGGCGACACTCGTCCGCGGTCGCGATCACGGCCATTTCGATCTCGAGCAGCGCCCCGAGACGGCGTTCGATCCCGCTGCGCGGGCGCGGCATCCCATCCTGCTGCGGCGTTGGATGAAAATCGTTTCGGCCGAAGTGAAGACGAACAATGCGGGTTCGTCCTGAGACGATTTGGAACTGCCTCAAGCCAAATATTCGAAACTTCGGATCATGAACCGCGCCAGCCGGTCCGGCGCGGAGCGTTGTACAAGGGATCGAACAACCACGCTCCGCCGCTGGCCTCGACGCCATTCTTGACATAGTGGCGCAGAAAGCGTGTCCGTTTCGCCATCAGCGCTCCCGGTTTGGCGACGACGGCGCGGATTCGGGCCCAATGCGTGTCGAGCATTTCAAATAAAGCGTCCGGAATGCACTGCCTTGGGGGCTCGGCGAGGCGCGCGGCGCCCAATTCGAAGGCCATTCGCCAATCGACAGCCAGATCCTGCGGGCGATCGATATGCGCGAGGAAGCCGGCGAACTTGTCCAGCAATGGTCGCGCGACGATCGCGCCGGGTACGTTGTAGGCCGCACCGGTGATGTAGCCGTGCATGGAAGAGCCGAGATAGAGCGTCGCATTGGCGATAGCGGATGCGATCTCTGCGAGACCGACCGGATCGTCCAGCAGCACATGGGGGAGTTTCAGGTGCCGGGCGATTCGCCGCGCCGTGAGGTGATCGTCATGGCAGGGCCCGATTGCGATCAGCAAGGGTGTGAGTCCGCGGCTGCCCGCGAATTGCTCGATCGCGGTCGCAAGTTCGGCGTGAGTGAGATCGAGGGAGCGCTCCTTGACGTGAATGGCGAGAAACCTCGCTTCGGGCGGCGCGAGTTTGCGCTCGATCAGCGCCTTGAAGGTTGGCGCCAGAGAGGCACGCGGCCACATGCGCGCCAGCTCGATGACAGTGTCGGGAACGACCGCCGAATTCATGGCGTCGTGCTTTCCCAGCAGATCCGCGCTGCTCCGATCGCGAACCGATACGTAATCTGCCGCTCGCAGTGCCAATGTTGCGCCTGCCGTTTCGAGTTCCTTGGTCATCGCCATAGGAACGCCTGGCGCGTTCCATACCACTGGAATGTTACGGATGGCGCCGATCAGGCTCGCGCCCAACCACAACTCGGCATAGGCCCTGCCGGTCAATCCGGCGACCTCATAGTCGCGCAAATACGACGGGCCGGCATGGACGATGTTGCCGCCACCGATCATCACCGCATCGATCGCGTCCGCTTCGTTCAGCATGGCCCTGAACGGAACGGACGGCACCGTGTCCTGCCACCCTGTGTCGAAGCCCGTCGGTGAAACCGGCAGGATGCTGATGTTCCATGGCTTCAGTCGAAAGTCGGCAATCAGGGGAAAGAGCAAGTCTCCGTAATTCTGCACGTCGAAGGTGCCGGTCTGAAACACTCGCTTGACGTCGGACATGAGCCCTCTGGCCTGGCTGCGCGATCGAGCCAATTTTGCCGGGCGCGAAAGGCGACTGGCACGGTGCCGCGATGGTCTTCACGCGCATGGAGTGGGTCAAGCGGAAATGTGGGGCATCGCAATCGGCGGCGTGCATTTCGCGCTGTCGGCTCGAAGCCCAAACGGGACCATTTTTCGCAGACATTCCTTGGCCGGTTGCGAGCCCCGTTGGCTCGGGGCCGAATCGGCGGCGCGTGACTGGAAATCATTTGGGTTGAAGTAACGCCGGGCATCCTTCACAATTCCGGATTGTGTTGACATAGTCGCTGCCCGAGCAGTCCGACCCACGCGCCGCGCCTTCACCGAGACCCGAATTCATCATCTTGCGATCAGGAAATCATGCCGCCGGTTTCAAAAATCAATCTGGGGATCAAGGCTCTCCGTCGCGACAATCCGTGGCCGGAGTTCGGCTATGGCGAGATCGAGCCGTTCTATCTGCCGCTCGACGGCGGCGGTCGCAGCGGGCGGGAAATCGTCTTCGATGTCATCAAGGAGCGCGAAATCGAGCTCATGTTCGAAGTCGGCTGTTTTCTGTGCGGCTCTTCGCTTCAATGGCTGCGGACTTCGGAAAAGCTCAAGATTGTCGGAGTCGACCCCTGGGACAGCAATTGGGCGTCCTATATCGAACGGATTGCGGTCGATCCGGTTCGCGCGCGGACGGTGTATCACCTGAACGACAAGCAGATTGAGACCATCGTCCACAACATACGCCGGTACGGAAACTACTGCGTCGCCCTCAACAACGTCCGACTGTACAAGGAGCGCTTCTTTCCGGTTCGCAGAAAGGCACCCGAAGCGTTTCATTATCTTCACGAACGCGAGATCATCCCGGGCCTGATTTACATCGACGCAGACAAGAAGCGCGAAGATCTCGATACGGCGCACAAGCTGTTCCCCGATGCGGTTCTCTGCGGCGACGACTGGTTGTGGCCGGATGACACGGGGGTTTTCAGGATGCAGGAGCACGTCAAGGCGTTTGCCACGGAGCACAGGTGCGAAATCCGCAGCGCGCGTCAGACCTGGCTTCTAATTCCGCGCGAAAGCGTCAAGGACAAATCAGCCGCCACCGTTGCCACGTGACCGGTTTTCCTTCTTGTCCTTCTTGTCGTCCGGCTTCGAGAGCGCCTCGTTGACGGCACTCAAGAGGCTGACGACTTCGGCATAGTCCCAGTGAAAAAACAGCGCATCGTCGATGCCGGCGGTTTCGGCGAGCAACCAATCCTTGTCCATCGACAAGACTTCGGCGAGATATTCCGCCTCTTTCGCGAAGGCGGGTCTCATCCGCCGCAGGACGCTGTCGGGAAGCTGAAAGTTGGCGCCCTTGAGTTCCTGAAGAATATTGCGAAGTCGCCGCGACCTTTCCGGGCTTTCGCAGTTCGAGATCTCGTTCAGCGCGAGAAGAGCTTTGGCGGCGACGAGGCTGATGGATGTGTTGAGGGCCCGCTCGGAATCCGGCTTGGCGTCGACATGAATTTCCAGAGACTCGAGCAACTTCTGAAGTTGCCCCACCATGTCTGTGTCGAATTGCCCGGTGACAACGCGTTCGGTCCCGAATTGCTCGGTCCATGCCGTGAGCCGGCGGTAGTCGATTGGAACCTTTCGATGGAATCGTATCCCGAAGTCGCCGATCGCGAGCGTCGAGCGGCACAGTTGCTGCGTGGCCGTCTTCAGAAACTCGGCAGGCGGACGAATCCAGCACAGAATGAGCGCCTGAACCTGACGCTCCTGCAGGTGGGCCGCCAGGTTTCGCACGTCGTCGGTCCCGAAGGTCCACAAGGCCTCGGCCGAAACGTAGCCGATACGATCGCCGAGTCCGGATAGGAATTCGTCGAACGATTTCCGGAACGCGGTGGAATCCTCCTTGCGCGAACCCGCCCCGCGCTGGAACCACATCGTTCCCTTGTTCAGGCGTTTCGGGCTCGCAAAGGCCGTGAAAATCGCTTCGGAATGGTTCTCCGCGATAGACCAATAATCCAGACCCGCGCGCAATGCAGCGTCCCGATTGATCGAAAGCCAGCGCTGCAGCGAGGTCGTGCCGGTTTTCGGCATGCCGATATGCAGGATGAGCTTCGGGCCCGTGCCTGCGAATGCTGCGGAAAGCGCACGGCGCGGACTTCGGTCGGGGTTGCCGCTTTCTACCGAAGCGGGCAAGCGCGAACCGCCGGCTTCGGTGCTTGGGCGGCGCAGTTTCGGGCGCGTATGCTGGAAGATCGTGTGACCGCTGATTCCCGACCAGGCCTCTTTGGGAATGGCCGCCGCCTCGAGTTCTTCGGCGCTGACCAATTCGAGAGGCTCGATATGATGTCTCTCACTCGGGCCCCAAACGCGGTCGAGCATTTCAGGCAGGCTTCGCCGTCCGAAGAGCCTGTAGTGGTCGGCTTGCCCGAACTGCTTCAGTCGCTCGGCAAGCGGCAGATCGTCCGACAGGTTTTCGCGCGTCTCATCGCCCCGGACGGGCACGGCAAAGTAATGCCGTCCGCCGGGCGCCAGAATGCGCTCGAATTCGCGCAGCACGGATTCAATGTCGCAACGCACGTGTTCCAAAACATGGCTGTGGAGGATCAGGTCGAAGCTGCAGCTCGGAATCTTCACAAGGTCGCAGGTGAGATCGAGCGGCCTCATGGTCGTGAACTTGCTCGAGTACCGCGACGGGTCGATGTCGCAGGCGTAATAGCGGTCGCTGAGCAATTCGGAAAATCGCTTGATAAGAGGGAGTTCCGGCGCGATATGCATCACGCGAAGCCCGGGTTTGAAAAGGCCGTGTTTATCCAGGATGAGCCATAGAAGCCTCGTGCGTTCCATTGACTGACAACTCGCGCAGCGGGCATTCTCGCGGCCATTGAAGGCCAGAAATCGCTCGGATTTGCAGATCGGACATCGCAAATTTACGCCGGTCGACGCGGATTCTGCGCTTTCAAGTATGTCGGACACGGCTCGGGCCAGCTTTTGGTCGGGAACGCTCCATCACCATAGCACGGATATCTCGAACATTACGAAGGAACCCGCCGTTCCGGCCGAACGCGCTACAAGGGCCGCCGCACGAGGGAGGTTCGCTCACGCCGCGATCACCTCATTCGGAGGCAAATGTTGATCGCGGAATACCTGCTCGATGTGGCCCATGATTTTTGCCGCCCGGCTTTCCCAGGAGTAGGCTTGCGTCAATTCGG
>JBEKDC010000021.1:0-21679 GCA_050014535.1 Rhizomicrobium sp. | reverse complement strand
GCGGCATCGAAGCGTCCCGCGCACGAGGCCATCGCGCGATCGACATTGTCGGCGATCCGACTTATTACGCGCGCGTGGGCTTTACGCATATCGCCCGCGGCCGCATCAAATTTCCGGGACCGGTCGATCCGGCGCGTATTCTCGGATTGTCTCTGGCGGACGGCGCGCTCGAAACGCTCGAAGGTCCCGTGCGCCGTGCCCGCCTCGACAATCCCGTCTGCGCCGACAGTGCCCCGCTGGGATGCGGGTAAGTAGAGCGTACGACGCCTCGCAGATAAAGCCGCGCAATTCGGCTTCCGCCTCAACGTCCTTCGACCCGCCAAGCGAACAGCACTGTGCCCAGCACGAGGATGAGCGCGAGCCATGCGGGGAGTAACGCCTGTTGCTCGACGGACGTGACGCGATAGGCGCCGTTCTCGCGCAGGCCGATCCAACCGTCGCCCGCGGCCAACCGATTGGGCGCCGTGCGCCGAATGGTCGGAATGCCGCCCTTCGCGAGCCAGTTCACGGAACCGCCTGTCATGCGCGCAACCGGCCTCAGGATCTGATCCGTCGCGCGCATGTCCGCCACTTCCTTCGGATTGAGCGGACCTGTCGCGGTGACGACGTTCAGCGTGCCGTCGGTCAGGCGATAAAGACCGAGCTCGTCGGCCTTGGCGCTCGCATGCCAAAGCCCGGGCTCGACTTTGGTCAATGTCAATGTTGACGATTTTCCGGATGGAAACGTGAGCCTGACAGCTGCGGGCTGCGCCGCCATTGTCTGGCGCTCCACCGTGATCTCGCCATTGGCGATCGACGCGGACAGACGCTCTTCTTCGAGTTCGGGTTCCTTCATCAGCCAATGTGCCAGACGACGCAGCAATTCGGCGTCAGGGCCGCCGCCTTCGAAACCGCGTGCCCAGAGCCACGCCTGATCGGACAGCAGTTCCGCCACGCGTCCCTTCCCTACATTGTCGAGCACAAGCAGCGGTTTGTCGCCCGGCCCGGACATGACGGATTGGCCCGACACTTTCGTGGCGCCGATGAGCCGGAACCAGCGGCCCCAGCCGGGCGGCTTGCCGCCGTCATTCGCGCCGGGAAGATCGCGCGTGACGGGGTGTGCGAGGCCCTCCGGTGTCACCACCGGCTTGAAGCCTTCCGTCACGACATCGCCTGTAGGCATTGCCGGAAGCACCGAGGAGAGCGGTGTGCGATAGATGCTCATCGGTTCGGCATATTCGGTTCCGGAGGACACCAGCAGCGCGCCGCCGGCTTCGACGTAGCGCGCGATGTTCTCGAAATACGCAAGCGGCAGAATGCCCGGTTCGTCGCGATAGCGGTCGAAGATCACGAGATCGAATTGATCGAGCTTCTCGACGAACAATTCGTGGGTCGGAAAAATGATCAGCGACAATTCGTCGATCGGCGTCGGATCTTCGACCTGCTTCTCCGGCGGGCGAAGAATTGTGAAATGTATGAGATCGACGGAGGGATCCGATTTGAGCAGATTGCGCCACACGCGCTCGCCCGCATTCGGCTCGCCCGAGATCAGCAATACGCGCAGGCGATCGCGCACGCCGTTGACCACCGCGACTGCGCGATTGTTCTCGAGCGTCAATTCCCCCGGTCCCGGCCGCGCTTCGAGTTCCACGACGTTTTCTCCGGCATGCGCGATAGTCACCTTGACCGGCGTGTCCTTGCCGACCGGCACAAGCCGCGTGCCCAGATCGACTCCGTCGACGCGCACATCCACATCGGCATATCCCCCCGGAGGAGAGCCGAAATCGTCGACCCGGATGACGATGGGTGCGTTCTGGTTGACGATGGCATATCGCGCGGCGCTCACCACGGTGAGCTTACGGTCGCGCTCATCCGGTTTGTCGACGATCAACGCATGGAACGGTGCGTGCAAAGGAGGCTTGCCGGAATCGGGCGCGTCATGCACTTCGCCGTCGGTAATGGCGATGGCGCCGGCGACGCGATCGGGCGGCACGTCGGCGAGCGCGGAAGAAAGTGTCGCAAAAAGCTCGGTCCCGGTGTCGTCGCCGGGACGCGGCGGCGGCACATAGGCCTCGCGGATTTCGAGGCTCTTGTCGGCCGCCAGCAATTTCTTGATCTGCGTCGCCGTGGCGTCGGCTTCGGCACGTCGTCCTCTTATGTCCATGCTCGGAGAATGATCGACGATCAGCGCCATGACATCCGGCAACGCCTCGCGCGTTTCATGCACGATGAGCGGATTGGCCAGCGCGAGCAGCACGATGGCGAAGGCGATCGCGCGCGCCCAGGCGCCGCGCGCGCGCATCAAAAGCGCGTAGACGACAAGTGCCGTCGCCAGACCCGCGAGAAGCCACAACACTGCGAGCGGAATATGCGGCGCGAAATCGATGGCGTAATTCATGCGCGCCCTAATGCCCCAGCCGTTCGAGCAGCGCAGGCGCGTGCACGTTGTCAGTCTTGTAGTTGCCGGTCAGCGCGTACATCACCACATTGATGCCGAAGCGATAGGCCATTTCGCGCTGATCGGCGCCGCCGGGCGACACTTCGGCAATCGGGCGATCCTGCGAATCGACGGCCCACGCAGCCGCCCAATCGTTGCTGCCGATGATGACAGGCGATACCCCGTCGCCGCCGCGCGCCGGCTGAGGGCCCGCGTCGGGATCCGGCGGAGGCAGGGCTTCCACCCAAACCTTGCCGCCGTCCCAACGTCCGGGAAAATCCTGCAGAAGATAAAACGACTTCGTCAGCACGTGATCCGACGGCACGGGCTGCAACGGAGGCATGTCGAGTTTGGCCGTCAGCCGCCGCAATGTCTGTTCGCCCGGCGAATCCGCACCCTCGATCGCGCCCAACGAAAGATCGCGGGTGTCGAACAGGATCGTGCCGCCATTGCGCATGTAATCGGCGATCCTGCTGATCGCCTGCGGCGACAGATCCTGCTCGCGGGGATCCATGGGCCAGTAGAGAAGCGGGAAAAAACTCAGATCGTCTTTCGCGACGTCGACACCCACGGGCTCCTGCGGTTCGTAGGATGTGCGTGCCTTGAGCGCGCGTCCGAGGCCCTCCAGCCCCTCCTTGCTCATCGCGTCGACATCGGGAAGGCCCGTGACCACGTAGGCGAGCCTTGTGTCCAGGGCCGCCTTCATGTCGAACGCATCGTCGGCCCGAGCGGGTTGCGGCATGACGAATGGAATCAAGAAGAGCAACAGCAACGCGCGCGCGACGAACGGATTGCGCGGGATCGCAACCAGTCCGCGCAATCGAAGCGAGATTGCCATGTCGACCAGGAGAATCAGGATCGCGAGCGCCAGCAGCGGCGCCTCGAGTTGCAGCGCTGACACGCCGCTATAGGCGAACGATTGCGCGCCGACATCGCCCATGGGCGTGAGAACGATGTCGTCGCTCGCGGCGTTGAGCGCGATCTGCGCGCCTTCTCCGCCATAGAGTCCCGCGGGATGGGTGGCCGATGCGCGCAGCTTCGACAATTCGGATCCACGGATCGGCTCCGCTTCGCTTGGCGGCTTGCCCAATTGTCCGAAGCCGTCGAGCGTCGCATAAGGCGGAAACACCGCGGCTGCGTCCGTTCCCATTTCGGAGGGACGCGCTCCCCCCGCCAGATCGAGCACGCGGCGCAGCATGTCGACATACAATCCCGACAGCGGCAGCGACGACCACGCGGGGCTCGCCGTCACGTGAAACAGCACGATCCAGCCCTTGCCCCGTTGGGCAGCCGTTACGAGAGGCGTGCCGTCGGTCAGTCGCGCCCAGGTGTGTCCGCCGAGTTCGACGGATGGTTCGGCCAGTACCTGCCGCGAGACAGTCACTTCCGGCGGAATCGTCAGTCCGCGGAACGGGCTCGCATCGGGAAACGGCGCCAGGCGCTGAGGCGCGGCCCAGGCGAGCGCGCCACCCAGATAGCGTCCGCCGACGCGCAGCTTGACCGGAACGAGATCGTCGACATTGGTTGTCATGCGGCCGCCGGCAAAGCGAAGCAGCACGCCGCCATTCTCGACGAATTGCGCGACGAGGTCGTGATCGGCGCCGGACACATTGCCGATGTCGGCGAGAGCCAGGACCGAAACGTTGCGGGCGAGCGCGTCTTCGATCGTGCCTTTGCGCACATCGGCGTAAGGCGCGAGCGCGCGCGAAAGATAGAAAACGTCCGAGAGAAGCGGTTGCTGGTTTTCCGTGTTGGTGGCCGACACGATCTCCACGGCGCGGCGGCGTGCGCCGGCGCCGAGAAGTCTTACGGTGCCTGCGGAGTCTTGATTGATAACGGCAACGCGCTCCGCCTCGTTGCGCACTTCCAAAGGCAGCACGATCTTCGCGGTCGCTTCGTCCTTGCCGGGAACGAATTTGAAATGCGCCGCGGCAAGCCCTTCGCCATGCGAACCTTGCGCCTCGACATCGCCTTCGCGCGTACCCTCCGTGCTTGCGCGAACCACGGTCACAAGAAATCCGTCCGGCTCGCTCTGCTGGCTCTTGAGCGCGAGCGGGCCCTTGCCCGGCGCGTCGGACAAAATCTTCAGATGCCCGATGCGGGAAAGCGTCTCCGCCACCTTCGGCGCATCGCCATAGTCGAGCCCGTCGCTGAGCCAGAATATTTCCGGCTTTGCGGCGAACTTGGCTTTGGCCAGCGCAGCTGCCGCGCGCACGCGATTTGGCAAATAGGATTGCGGCGTGAGATCGCGCGCGCCGCGTTCGGCTTCCCCCGCATCGAACAGGGAGACGACAGGCGCCGTGGCGCTCGTCGTGGGAACGATGGCAACCGGACGGTTCGCATGTGCGGCTTCTGCAAGCGTGTCCGAGATGGCGGCCTGCCGGCTCTTCCAGCCTTGCGCCGCCGGCCAGTCATTGTCGACAAACAGCACGATCGGCCCCGTGCCGCCGATTTTTGTCGATTGTCCGATCGAAGGCGCGGCAAGCGCTGCGATCACAAATGCCGCTGCGAGGAGGCGCAACGCGAGCAGCCATAAAGGTGTGCGCGCCGGCGTTTCCTGCGGTGCCTCGAGTCCGAGCAGCAGGCGCAACGGCGGAAAAACGACACGACGCGGCGCGGGCGGGGTCACACGCAACAGCCAGTAGATGGCCGGCAGGATCGCGAGGCCTGCGAGAATCCAGGGGGCGCCGAAGCTCAGGCCGGAAAGAATCGACATGACCGTGTCCTACGCAATGCGCAGGCGCGCATGGGCGCCGCCGAGATCGGCGTAGAGCGCTACGAGAGCCGTTTCGGGCCGCTTGTCCGTGCGATGTGCGAGATAGCTCCAACCGAGTCGCCTCGCCAGCGCAGAAACAGCTTCGTTGTGCGCCTTGAAACGCGCGCGATAAGGCTGCTGAACGATTTCCGCGCGGCCGAGCAATTCGCTCTCGCTCCCGCTCGCGGATTCAAATCGCGTGCGTCCGGCGAACGGGAAATCCTCCTCCGCCGGATCGATGATATGCACCAGATGCCCCGCAACGCCCCCATGTGCGAGGCGGCGCAAGGCGCTCTCGAACTCGCCCAGAGGCGACAGAAAATCGCTGAGCCAGACGAACTGCGCGTTCTTTCCGATCGGCGCCTCCGGCGGCAGGGCCGCATTCGAAGGCGGAAGCTCGGCCAGCGCGTGGGCAATTCGGCGCAACGGTATGCGTCCGGTGGCCGGAAGACGTCCGTCGCCGAAGAGTCCGATGCGTTCCCCGCCGCGTACCAGCAGCGAACCCAAGGCCAGCGCCAGCACGGTTGCACGATCGATTTTTGTGACGGTGGAGAAATCCGATTTGAACCGCATGTTCGCCGAACCGTCGCGCCAGAACCACACGGCTTCCGATGCCTCCCATTCGCGTTCGCGCACGAACAGGTGTTGGGATTTCGCCGATTGCCGCCAATCGACGGCGGTGCTCGGGTCTTCGCTGCGATGGCGGCGGAATTGCCAGAAGGTTTCGCCCATACCCGATTTGCGCCGTCCATGCACGCCGAGGCTGACAGCGGCGGCCAGCCGCTCGGATGCTGCGAGCAGAGGCGGCAATGTCGCGGCGAGCGTCTCCGCCTGCTCGCGCAAGGCATTCCATTCGCCGCTTTCCGTCAAAGAGTGCTCCGGCACAGCCGGTCGATCACGTCGGCAAGCGTGGCGCCTTCGGCGCGCGCCGAGAAATTGAGCGCCATGCGATGGCGCAGCACGGGCTGCGCAAGGGCTGCGACGTCGTCGATAGACGGCGCGAGGCGTCCCTCGATCAGCGCTTTCGCGCGCACGGCAAGCATGAACGCCTGGCTTGCGCGCGGACCGGGACCCCAGGAGATGTAGCCGCGCAACTCGGCGGCGCCGCCTTCGTCGGGACGCGCCGCGCGCACAAGACGCAGGATCGCTTCGACGACTTTTTCGCCGACCGGCAGGTGACGGACGATCTTTTGCGCTTCGAGCAGCGCCGACGGTGTGAAGACGGGCATCGGCGTCGCTTCTTCGCCGAATGTCGTGGCGACCAGCATCTTCCGCTCGGCGTCGAGATCGGGATAGCCGACATCGATCTGCAGCAGGAAGCGGTCGAGTTGCGCTTCGGGAAGCGGATAGGTGCCTTCCTGCTCCAGCGGGTTTTGGGTCGCGAGTACGTGAAACGGCGTCGGCAAATCGTAGCGCTGGGCCGCAACCGTCACATGCTTTTCCTGCATCGCTTGCAGCAATGCGGACTGCGTGCGCGGACTCGCACGGTTTATTTCGTCCGCCATCAGAAGTTGGGTGAATACGGGCCCGGTGAGGAAGCGAAACGAACGTCGGCCGCCTTCGGCCTCTTCCAGCACTTCGGAGCCGATGATATCCGCCGGCATCAGATCCGGCGTGAACTGGATGCGTTTCCAGTCGAGCCCCAGCACGATGCCGAGCGTCTCCACCAGCCGCGTCTTGGCCAGGCCCGGCACGCCGATCAGGAGCCCGTGGCCGCCGGCGAGCAGGGTGACCAGGGTCTGGTCGACCACGTCGCGCTGGCCGAATATCACCTTGCCGATCGCATCGCGCACCTTGACGAACGCCGCAGCCGCGGCTTCGGCATGCGCGACGGCCGAACTCTCCGTCGCGGCGTCGGTCTGGGTATCGTTCATGAGATCATCCTGGCGGCGTGAGGCGTTCGGGCCGCCCGAGTTGCCGGTCCTGAGGCCGACGCCTATGTTCAAATCGCAATGTGCGCCATGCGAGGCGCGCTTTATGTTGCACCCCGGAGACGCGCGCGCAACTGCGAAAAGACCAGGCCGGGCGGCCCGGCGCCGCACATCGCCGTGAAGGGTTAAGAGGCTGCAATGACACTGCCGGACGGCCTGCCATTGGGACTTGCGAGCCTGCAGCGAGAATCCGCCGCCGGACGCGCCCTGCCGCCCGTGGAACGCTGGAATCCTGCCCATTGCGGCGACATCGATATCCGCATCGCCCGTGATGGAACCTGGTTCCATCAGGGCTCGCCTTTCACCCGTCGCGAATTGGTTCGCCTGTTCTCCACCATCCTGAGGAAGGATGCCGACGGTTTTCATCTCGTCACCCCCGGCGAAAAAATGCGTATCCGGGTCGACGACGCGCCTTTCACGGCAGTGCTGCTTCGTGACGAAGGCGAAGGGGTACATCGCCGTCTCATTTTCATCACCAATGTCGGCGACGAGACGATCGCTGGACCCGACAATCCCATCCGCGTCGAGACGCATGCCGAGACCGGCGAGCCCGCGCCTTACGTTCATGTGCGGCGCGGTCTCGAAGCGCGCATCTCCCGGAACGTCTTCTACCAACTGGCGGATATGGCCGTGCCGGGTGAGCACGAATATGCGGGCCTACTTGGCGTGTGGAGCGAAGGGCAATTCTTTCCGTTAGGCCCCCAATCGTGAGCGCCGAGGAGCAGGAATCCGCGAGCGCGCTCGCACGACGCATCGGCAAATCGGGTCTCGATGTGCTGCGGCCGCTTCTCCTCGCAGAACCCTCCGTTCTGCCGCTCGTGCCGAAGCGTGGAGACTACGACCTCAATCCGGATTCGCGGCCTGCGCCGCGCGGCGAACTCGCGCCCGCAGCCGTTCTTTTGCCCATCGTCGCGCGGAGCGAACCCACGATCCTCTTCACGGAACGCACGGCGCATCTGTCCCGTCACGCGGGGCAGGTGAGTTTCCCGGGCGGCCGCGCCAATCCCGACGATCTGTCGCTGGTCGAGACGGCATTACGCGAAACGCAGGAAGAAACCGGAATAGCCGCGAGCTATGTCACGATTGCGGGATTTCTCGATCCCTACGAAACAGGAACCGGCTACGCCATCCTGCCCGTCGTGGGATTGCTGACGGAAGGATTCGTGTTGATGCCGGATCCCAACGAAGTGGCCGAAGTGTTCGAAGTGCCGCTCGCGTTCCTGCTCGATTCGAAAAATCGCGAGCGCCACACGCGCGAATGGCAGGGCAGGCAGCGTTCCTATTTCGCCTATACCTATGACGGTCATTACATCTGGGGCGCCACGGCCGCGATATTGTCCGGCTTCGCCGAGAGGCTCGGAATCGCATGATCCGCACGTTCGCCATCCGTCTGCTTTTGTTCGCCGCGCCGTTCGCGATCTATGGGATCTATTATTTCCTGTCGCAGCAGCGCACGGCCCCGAATGCGCGCGCGACACCCTGGGCGCTGCTTTTCATTGCGGGATTGTCGCTGGTGGCGATCAGCTTCATCTATGTCGGGTTGACCGAGGGCGAACCTACGAGCGGGGTGTATGTTCCGCCCCATGAGGTGAACGGGCAGATCGTTCCCGGTCACGTGGAGAAAGCGAAAAAGCCGTGACGCGACGACTGGACCCCAAACGCGAGCGATGGATGTCTGCCCCCGAGACGAAAGCGGTCATGCATGCGCTCAACGAGGACGGCGGCGCGGCGCGCTTCGTGGGCGGCGCGATCCGCAACACGCTGCTCGGCCGCGCGGTCGCGGACATCGACATTGCGACGCCGCTCGTGCCGCAGGAGGTTATCCGCCGGCTCGATGCGGCAAAGATCGCATCCGTTCCGACCGGGATCGAGCACGGCACGGTGACGGCGGTGGTGCAGGGCAAACCGTTCGAAGTGACGACATTGCGCCGGGATGTATCGACGGACGGTCGTCGCGCGACCGTCGCGTTCTCCACCGATTGGATCGAAGACGCGCAGCGACGCGATTTCACCATCAACGCGCTTTATGCGAACGCCGACGGCGAGATTTTCGATTATTGCGGCGGCCTTGCCGATCTCGAAGCCGGACGCGTCCGCTTCATCGGCGATGCGACGGCCCGCATTCGCGAGGATTACTTACGCATCCTGCGCCTGTTCCGCTTTCACGCCTGGTACGGCAAAGGCGAGATCGACGCGGAGGCACTGCGCGCGTCCGCCGCCGAGAAAGGCGGGATTGCACAACTTTCGGGCGAGCGCGTTCAAAAGGAAATGCTGCGCCTGCTCGAAGCTGAGAACCCCGTGCCGATGCTGCGCGCGATGGCGGCATCCGGAATCCTGGCCGATATCCTGCCGGGAGCCTTGAACATCGTGCGCCTCGAACGGCTTGCCGCGATCGATGCCGCCAGCTTCTTCGCGGCCGATGCCGTGCTGCGGCTGGCGGCGCTGCTGCCGAACGATCCGGTGCAGGTGCAGGCGATCGCCGAGCGCCTCAGATTTTCGAATGCCGATCGCGCGCGGCTTGAAGACCTC
This sequence comes from Rhizomicrobium sp., assembly GCA_050014535.1. Lineage (GTDB taxonomy): Bacteria > Pseudomonadota > Alphaproteobacteria > Micropepsales > Micropepsaceae > Rhizomicrobium. The sequence continues at coordinate 12,048 of JBEKDC010000021.1, read as the reverse complement.
GCAAGCGCGCGGGAAAAGATCGTCTCCTATCTCTCGATCCGCGAAGTCCGCAAGCTGCTCTACCGCCTCGATCCCGTGCCGTTCAAGGATCGCGTCTTCCTGCATTGGGCGGAGGACCCGAAAGAGTCAAATGCGATCCAATGGCTCGCGCTGCTGGCGCATTCCGATGCGTGGCAACGTCCCGTCTTTCCGCTCACGGGCAGCAACGTGATGGCCGCAGGCGTTGCGGAAGGACCGCTGGTCGGGCGCATCCTTGCCGAAGTCGAAGATTGGTGGATCGACAGCGATTTCACCGACGACAAATTCTCGCTCGCCGAACGGCTCAAGGCTGTGGTGCAGGCGACGGCTTATTAGATAATCGGTGTTCATCGGCCCCCAATGATTCAATAAGTTTTGGCCAAGAGACTTCCGGGGTCGCCACCGCCGAAAGTTGCAGTTCTGCGAGCCAGGACATTCGTAGACGTTCCTTTCTTGACTGAAAGGCTCGGCGCGTTTTCGCTGGTGAGCACGACGCGGACATCCGATTGCTTCTGGTCGTGGGCATGAATATGGTTCTCGAGCGGTACGGAAAGCCGCAGCGTGTCGAGATCAACAGCGGGCGGTGGAAGAAAAAGTAAACCCCCAGAAAGGGACAGAGCAAATGATATGGCGAATGATATGCCGAATTGCAGGCAATGGACTGTTCGGACTGGCCACTTATTTTGCATTCACGTGGATCGGCTTTATTGCGCAAGGTGCGCTCATCAACGCCAGAGAGGTCATTCATCCCATCATCGCGCTTGATATCGGTCCAGTCTCTTTCAGGGCGGCGGCGCTGGTCTTTTTGGGTCTCACACTTCGAGATTTGGCGAATTGGCCCCAGCAATGACCGCCTGTCCAGATCCTTTTTCGAGAGCTCCGCACAAGCGGATTGCGCGCCGATCTCGAGCGCGAAGGGCTCCCCGAGAACGACACGGGCAGGAGATATCAACTTAGCCGGGCCTCACGCAAAACGCGCCTACGACCATCCTAACGCGACAGATTATTGCGGCGAGGGCGAAAGTATTCGGAAGGCGGAATTGCGGACGGCGCGTGTTGTCTTTATCGGCGATTCTCAGCAATCAGGTTCCCGGCGCCACGAGCCCTTTTCCTTCCCTTCGCGAGCCTTTCAAATAAATTCCCATGATGGGCGTAATCAGAAGTTTTCGCGCGCGATCCGCGCGTGTTAATGCGCGTAGTAGAGCAGGGCGAAGACGATCACGATCACGACGACCGCGATCACAGCAAGCGGACCTTTGGCCTTGGCCGACGCCCGCCGCGCTGCCGCGTCGATGCCAATTGATAGCTCGCACCCGCCGATGAATGTCTGAAGCACCTTTGACATGGCCCGATCCTACCATCACGACAGCCGCAGATCGTTTGGTGCGCGATTTGAACGCACCGTCGCGGCCGTCAGGGCCGCGCCGTTCCTATCTTCTCGAATGAAAGCTTCCCCAAGGTATTGCCGAAGCCGGAACCGTTAGCAGCCAATTGAATTTCAGGACAGGATGGCCTGCGCAGCGGATATTCGCGTCTTCGCCACGTTGCCGCGTCACCGTTGCCCGCGAGGGAGACAATCGATGAAGGGGACACTCGCACGGGTGTCCCCTTCGGTTTTCCGGCCCGGCTCAAGTGCCAAAGCCATTCCTGTGACTCTCCGCAATTTCTACCGCATTTTGCGCCAGATCGGCCGTCAACTGGGCTTTATCCGCCTTCTGTGATGCCGGCGTTGTTACCTCATCGCCCTTACGTGCATCTAACCAACCTGTAACACCTGCAAGACTACCTGTTCCTATGTTATCGAGTTCGCATCCAGTGTAGTTCCGCGCTGAGAAAATGTTTCTGAGGATCCGGCCGGTGCCGTTTGACGTGATCGAATCGTTGAGCCTGCCGGGCGATCCGTCGAAACCGAACGACGACGCGTTCGCAAGTCGCGCGCGGTCCGCGGTGGTGATGGATGGCGCAACGGGATTGGGCGAGCAGCTGATGCCGGGCCCGAGCGACGCAGCATGGGTCGCACGTTTCGGCGCCAACCGGCTGATGGCGCATAGCGACGAAGACCTGAACCCGCACGATGCGGTCGCGGCCTCGCTACGCGATACGGAAAATTCCTTCGTCCATCTACGCCGGCGTGCGCCGATTGAAACTTACGAAATTCCGTTCTCCTCGATGATGTTCGTGGCGCAGTCCGGATCGGGATTCGATGCGCTGTGGTTCGGCGATTGCGCGGCGCTTGTCGAGCGGCCGGGAGAAAACGTCGAGCTTGTCGGCGACGCGATCAAGAAGAAGGCGCGCGAAAGCGGCCGCGCGGCGGCTCTGGCCTCGAGCCTGGGCGAAAGTGCTGCGTCTGCGGGGGTGCGCGATACGTTTCTTCCGGCGTTGCGCGCGGCACGCAATATGGTCAACACCGAACGCGGCGGCTGGCTCTTCGGACCCGACGCGCGCGCGGCGGAACATGTGGCGTCTGCCCGAGTCGCTGCGCCTGCGGGAACAATTCTCTTGCTGGTATCGGACGGCTTCCTCGCGCTCGCGAGCGATTACGAGCGTTATGACGTTGCGAATTTGATGCACGCGGCGCGCACGCGAGGTCTTGCGGTTTTGGGAGGCGAATTGCGCGAGGTCGAAGCGGAAGACCCGAACGGCGCGCGATTTCCGCGCTTCAAGAAAAGCGACGACGCGACGGCGCTGCTGCTCGAAATTGTCTGACGGTCACGTCGCGTGGTGGAAGATTTCCAAGGCGCCGAAGAAGATCATGCGCAGCGCGACATAGACCACGATAATCAGGCCCGCATAGCTGATCCAGGGATGACGCTGCAGCAGATTGGCGATCAGTGAGGCAGCGAGGCCCATCAACGCGATCGAGAGCAGAAGACCGATCGTCAGCACCCACACATGATTCATTGCCGCGCCAGCTACTGCTAATACGTTGTCGAGCGACATCGAGAGATCCGCGACGGCAAGTTGCAAAATTGCGCGGCGCAGATCGGATGTGGGCATATGCGCCGGCGAATCGGTGCCGCCTGCCTTGCGTTCGTTGAGCGTGCTGGTCCCGAGATCGTGCTCTGGCGATTGACGCAGATCGCGATAAAGCCGCCACGACACCCACAATAGGAGAACGCCGCCGGCGAACATCAGGCCGATCACTTCCAGGATCGTTGCGGTGACCGTGGCGAGCAACACGCGCAGGACGACTGCTGCCACCAGCCCCCAGAAAATCACCTTGCGTCGGTCGGGCCGGGGCACTTTCGCGGCCACGATGCCGATGACGACCGCGTTGTCCCCCGCCAGCACGATGTCGATCAGGATCACCTGCAGCATCGCCGCAAGCGCCGGAGACATGAGGTGAATGTGGATCAAAGGGTGCTCGCGCTACGGCCAGCGTGCTTCGGGGGGCAGCGACATCAGAATGGCCTCGACATTGCCTCCCGTTTTCAGTCCGAACTGCGTGCCGCGATCGTGCAACAGGTTGAACTCCACATATCGGCCGCGGCGCACCAATTGGTGAGCACGGTCCGCATCGGTCCACGGACGGTTTATCCGCTCTCTTACGATCTGGGGATAGACCTCCAGAAATGCGAGTCCCACGTCGCGGGTAAAGCCGAAATCTGCCTCCCAGTCACCGCTGTCGTGATAGTCGTAGAAGATGCCGCCGATGCCGCGGGCTTCGTTGCGGTGCGGCAAGAAGAAATATTCGTCGCACCATTTCTTGTAGCGCGGGTAGTGCTCCGCGTTCCGGCGATCGCAGGCGCGCTTGAGCGCGGCATGGAACGCGGCGGCCGCAGCCTCGTCGGGAAACATCGGTGTCAGGTCGGAGCCGCCGCCGAACCATGCTTCGGTCGTTCGGATATGGCGAGTGTTCATGTGCACCGCCGGCACATGCGGGTTCTGCATGTGCGCCACCAGCGAGATTCCGCAGGCCCAGAAGCGCGGATCCTCTGCCGCGCCGCGCATCTGCTTGGCGAACTCCGGACTGAAGCTGCCATGCACCTCCGAGACGTTGACGCCCACTTTCTCGAACACGCGTCCGCGCATGATCGACATCACGCCGCCGCCGGCATCGCCGCCGTCTTCGCCGGCACGCGACCACGTCTTGCGTTCGAAGCGGCCCGGCGCGCGATCGGACAGCTGCCCGGTCAATTCGTCTTCGATGTTTTCGAATTCGGCGCAGATGCGGTCGCGCAGTTCATCGAGCCACGCACGCATGCGCGCCTTGCGATCGTCGGCCTCCGTCGTCATGCGGGAAATCCGTTCGTCTGTCTCAAGGCTTCTCCCACCGCCATCGCGCCCGCCTGCGCCACATTAAGAGAGCGCAGGCCGGGCAAAAGAGGAATGCGCAGCCGCGCGTCGGCAGCGTCGTGGACTTCCGCAGGAACGCCTGCGCTTTCGCGCCCGAGCAGGATCGTATCGTCTGGCGCGAACGCGAAATCGGTGTAGGGACGCGAGGCTTTGGACGTCAAGAGAATGAGCCGGGCGCCGGGACAATTGGCGCGCGTCTCGCACCAGGCGTTCCAGGAGGTGTGACGCACGATGTTCGCGAGTTGAATGTAATCCATACCGGCGCGCCGAAGACGTTTGTCGCTGAAGATGAAACCGCAGGGCTCGATGATCTCGATCTCAACCCCCAGACAGGCGCCAAGACGAATCAACGCGCCTGCATTCTGCGGGATGTCGGGCTGGAAAAGGGCGAGGCGCATGGGAAATCCTCTAAAAGGACTTGAAAAAGGAATTCATATGAAGTACTTTTTGTCCGAATGCAGTTCCTATCTCGAGATATACCCATGTCCAAGTATGAGCCTTTGGAGCAGTACTTAAAGGGCCAGACGGCGACCGAATTGCGCATGACGTTTGCCGATGTCGAGGCGCTCATTGGAACATCGCTTCCGCGCTCAGCAACCCTTTATCGAATGTGGTGGAGCAACAACTCGTCCAATCACGTCCATGCGCAATCATGGCTCGATGCCGGCTACCGCACGGAGCAGGTGGATATGAGCGCCAAGACGCTCGTGTTCGCGCGCATCGGTGCACAACCCGAGCACACTCAGGCAGAACGCGGCATGGCAGAACCGCATCGCGAATTCAAACCCGAGGAAAAAAAGCCGCGTCGTCATCCCCTATTCGGTTGCATGAAAGGGATGGTCACCATTGAGCCGGGTTACGATCTGACACAGCCGGCCATGCCGGAATGGGCCGACATGATCGACGAAAAATATGGACCAGAGACGCGCAAGTGAACCCGACGCTACTTCTGGATACCTGCGCTGCGATCTGGATTATGGGCAATGCGTGGATGCGAGACGCCGCGGTCGCCGCGATGGACTCGGCATCCGATCTCGGCGATCCGGTTTATGTGTCTCCGATCATCGGATGGGAAGTAGGTCTTCTCGCGTCGCGCGGGCGATTCAAATCGCACCTCACGCCGCGGCTGTGGCTTCGGCAGTTGTTGGCGACGCCGAATATCCGATTGGCAGAATTGCCGCCGACACTTCTTCTTGAGTCTTCGTTTTTGCCCGGCTCGCCGCCTCGAGACCCCGCCGATCGCATCATCGCGGCGACGGCGCGCGAATACGGATTCACGGTGATGACGCGCGATCGCGGGCTGCTCGCCTATGCGAACGAGGGTCATATGAGCGCAGTCGAATGTTGACGGACAAAATTGCCAACCATCCGCCAAGTATGTGGAATCTCGGGCAAATTCTGCGTCATCGTGCCGCAAGACCCTCCAAAATCGACTCTCTATTTTACGGCGCAGTTTTCGACGTGCGCCGGTGATCCGGGGTGGTGCACGTCCAGTCTCCATCCTCCCGGAATGCATCAATTCTCAAAAGGTGAGCCAGTGGCAAACGTGACATCGGCCGAACCCACACGGCGCGACTTTCTTTACATCGCGACGGGGGCAGTGGGAGCCGTGGGCGTCGCCATGGCGGCGTGGCCGTTCATCGATCAGATGAATCCGACGGGTTCGGTGCTCGCTTTGGCTTCCATCGAAGCCGACATCTCAACCGTGCAGCCCGGTCAACAAGTGATTTTCACCTGGCGCAGCCATCCGTTGTTCGTGCGTCGGCGCACGCCGAAGGAAATCGCGGAATCCCGCGCCGTGCCGGTCGAATCGCTTCCAGATCCGATCGCGCGCAACGCCAATCTGCCCGACGATGCACCGGCAACGGATGCGAATCGCGAATTCAAGCCGGAATGGCTTGTGGTCGTGGGCGTCTGCACGCATCTCGGCTGCACGCCGACCGTTCTCGAAGGCGATTACGGCGGCTGGCTCTGTCACTGCCATGGTTCGCAATACGACACCGCCGGACGCATCCGCAAAGGACCCGCGCCGCAAAATCTGGCGGTGCCGCCTTATGCATTCCTCACGCCCACGCGCCTGAAGATCGGTTGAGGAGCGAAAGATGTCCGGACAATCCACCTACGTTCCCAAATCCGCCTTCAGCCGCTGGTTCGATTCTCGGCTGCCGCTGATGCGGTTCGCCCACGACACGATGCTGACTTTTCCGACGCCCCGGAACCTGAATTTCTGGTACGCGTTCGGCGCAGTTCTGACGGTCATGCTCGGCATTCAGATCGTCACCGGCATCGTGCTCGCGATGCACTACATCCCGTCGGCCGATGGCGCTTTCGTCAGCGTCGAAAATATCATGCGCGACGTGAATTACGGCTGGCTGATGCGCTACATGCATTCCAACGGCGCCTCGATGTTCTTCCTCGCCGTCTATGTGCACATGTTCCGCGGTCTCTATTACGGCTCCTACAAGTCGCCCCGCGAAATTTTGTGGATCCTGGGCGTGCTCATCTATCTCCTGATGATGGCGACGGCCTTCCTCGGCTACACCTTGCCCTGGGGTCAGATGTCGTTCTGGGGTGCGACCGTCATCACCAACTTCTTCACGGCGTTCGACCAGATTCACAAAGGCCTCGGAACCGGCATCGCGACATGGTTGTGGGGCGGCTTCGGCGTCGGCGACGCGACGCTCAATCGCTTCTACAGCCTGCACTACCTGTTGCCGTTCGTGATCGCCGGTGTCGTCGGCCTGCACGTCTGGGCGCTCCACGTGCCGGGCAACAACAATCCGCTGGGCATCGACGTGAAGGGCCCGCAGGACACGCTGCCGTTCCATCCCTATTACACGATGAAGGACGCGTTTTATGTGGGCCTGTTCCTCATCCTGTATGTGGCGCTGGTGTTCTACGCGCCGAATATGCTCGGCAATCCGGACAATTATATTCCGGCAAATCCGATCGTGACGCCGACCGACATCGTGCCCGAATGGTACCTGCTGCCGTTCTACGCGATGCTGCGCTCCATTCCGCAGAAGCTGATCGGCGTGCTGATCCTGTTCGGCGCCATCCTCACGCTCGCTTTTGTGCCCTGGCTCGATACGTCGAAAGTGCGTTCGTGCCGTTTCCGCCCGATGCTCAAAGTCTTCTTCTGGGTGTTCGTGGTCGATTGCATCCTGCTCGGTTACTGCGGCGCGCAATCGGTTGACGCAACGTGGAGCCTGGGCGGCATCGATGTGGGCCTTGTGTGGATCGCGCGCCTCGGAACCGCTTATTATTTTGGTTTCTTCTGGCTCCTCCTGCCGATCATCGGTTTGATCGAAACGCCGAAGCCTCTTCCCGCCAGCATCGCCACTGCCGTTCTGGCGCCGGCCGAGTGAGGAACATGAACATGCGCATTGCACTCGGTCTTGGAATTTCGCTTGGCATACTGATCGTCGCGGCGAATGTCGCTTCGGCGCAGACGATCACGCTGCCCGCCATTCCGCCGAAGGATGTCGGCTTCTCGTTTGTCGGACCCTTCGGCCATTACGACCGCGCGAGCCTGCAGCGCGGATTTCAGGTCTACAAGGAGGTCTGCTCGGCCTGCCACAGCCTGAATCTTGTTGCGTTCCACAATCTCGACGAAGACGGCGGACCCGGCTTTACGGAGGCACAGGCCAAGGCGATCGCCGCGAGCTACAAGATTCCCGCGCCACCGAACGACAAGGGCGATATCTTCGATGCCAACGGCAACCGGCTGACTCAGGCCGGCACATTGGCCGACCATTTCCCGGCGCCGTTTGCGAACGACAACGCCGCGCGCGCCTCCAACAACGGCTCGCTTCCACCCGACATGTCCATCCTCGTGAAGGCGCGCTCCGGCGGTCCGGCTTATATTTATTCGATCTGTTCCGGCTTCCATCAGCCGGTGCCTGCCGGTTTCACCGTGCTCGCGAACAAATATTACAACCCCTATTTCGAGGGCCGGAACATCTCTATGCCGCCGCCTTTGACCGCCAATCAGGTCACCTATTCCGACGGCACGCCTGCGACCCTCGACCAGGAATGTCACGACATCGCGACCTTCCTGTCCTGGACGGCGGAGCCGCGGATGGAAGAGCGCAAGCATCTTGGCTTCGAGGTGATGGCGTTCATGCTGCTGCTCACGGGCATGCTTTTCCTCACCTATCGCCGGATCTGGCGCGACGCGCATTGATTGACGCGTTTCGCGTGATACAAGAACCCGCTTTCGGGTGAACTTGTTCATGGCAAAAACCGTCCTCGGCGTGATCGGCGGCAGCGGCGTCTACGACATCGCGGGCCTCGAACATGCGCGATGGGATCGCGTGGTGAGCCCCTGGGGCGAGCCCTCGGACGCGCTTTTGTTCGGCCGGCTGGCAGGCGTGGACATGATCTTCCTGCCGCGCCACGGCCGCGGCCACATCCATTCGCCGACTACGATCAACTACCGCGCCAATATCGACGCCTTGAAGCGGGCAGGTGCCACCGACCTGATCTCGGTGTCGGCCTGCGGTTCGTTCCGCGAGAATCTCGCGCCCGGCACCTTCGCGATTGTCGACCAGTTCATCGACCGCACGCATGCGCGCGAGAAGAGTTTCTTCGGCAAGGGCTTTGTCGCCCATGTCTCGATGGCGCATCCGATTTGCCCCAAGCTGGCCGATGCGCTCGTCGAAGCTTGCCGGGAGGAAGACATTCCGCACGCCAAAGGCGGCACCTATCTCGCGATGGAAGGTCCGCAATTCTCGTCGCTGGCGGAATCCAATCTCTATCGCAGCTGGGGTTGCGACGTGATCGGCATGACGGCCATGCCGGAAGCCAAGCTCGCGCGCGAAGCGGAGCTGCCATATGCGCTCGTCGCCATGGTGACGGATTACGATTGCTGGCATCCCGACCACGATCATGTGACGGTGGATCAGGTGATCAAGGTCCTCACGGCCAATGCCGACAATGCAAGGCGGCTGATCGTGCGCGCGGCGCCCAAGCTCGGTCCCGAGCGCACACCGTCTCCGCTCGGCATCGAGCACGTGCTCGATACCGCCGTCATCACGTCCTACGACAAGCGCGATCCGGCCCTGTTCGAAAAACTCGACGCGGTTGCCGGCCGGGTCTTGAGGAAAAAATTTTAGGCGCCGCGCATTCAAGAGGTCCCCATGGATTTCAAGACCGTCATTCGCACCATCCCGGACTATCCCAAACCGGGGATCATGTTCCGCGACATCACCACGCTGCTGGGCAATCCGCGCGCATTCCGCCGCGCCGTCGACGAGCTGGTGCAGCCATACGCGGGCGTGCGCATCGACAAGGTGGCGGGCATTGAGGCACGCGGGTTTATCATGGGCGGCGCGGTCGCCCATCAGCTCTCGACCGGCTTCATTCCCGTGCGCAAGAAAGGAAAGCTGCCCTGGAAGGTGCTGGGTGAGGATTACGATCTCGAATACGGCAAGGATCGCATCGAAATTCACGCCGACGCCGTGAACCGCGGCGACCATGTCGTGGTGGTGGACGATCTGATCGCCACCGGAGGCACCTGTTTCGCCGCGATCAAGCTGCTCGAGCGGGCCGGCGCCAAGGTGGTCGGCTGCCTGTTCGTCATCGATCTGCCGGAGCTTGGCGGCGCCGACAAGATTCGTGCGCTGGGCAAGGAAGTGACGGCGCTGGTGAGTTTCGAGGGACATTGAGACATTTCTTCACCCTCCCCTAGCGGGAGGGTCGAAAAATTCGAGCGTAGCGAGAGATTTTTCGGGGAGGGGCGAGTCACGGCGATCGGAGATTTGCCCCTCCCCGAAGTTTTCTTTTCGCTGGCGCTCCAAGAAAGCCTTCGACCCTCCCGCAAGGGGAGGGTGGGAAACGATTGCAAACGTTGAGAGTCGTTCATGAAAATCGCCGGCAAATCTTACCGCACCATCTGGCCGCGTGACGACGGCTCGGTCGAGATAATCGATCAGACGAAGCTGCCGCACGCCTTCGCGACATTGCGGCTGAAATCGGCGGACGATGCCGCGCAGGCGATCAAGACGATGATCGTGCGCGGCGCGCCGCTGATCGGCGCGACTGCCGCATACGGCATCGCGCTCGCGATGCGCGAAGACTCTTCCAATGTCGCTCTCGCTCAAACTTACGACGCGCTGCTCGCGACGCGTCCTACGGCGGTGAATTTGCGCTGGGCTCTCGCGCGCATGCGCGACAAGCTGCGCAACCGTCCGCGCGAGGAGCGCGCGACGCTCGCCTGGGCGGAGGCGGCGGCGATTTGCGACGACGATGTCGAAACCTGCCGCAGCATCGGCGAGCACGGACTCGCAATCCTGCGTGCGGCTGCCGAAAAGAAATCCGGCGCCAGGCTCAACATCCTCACCCATTGCAATGCGGGCTGGCTCGCCTGCGTGGATTGGGGCACAGCACTTGCGCCGATTTATATGGCGCACGATGCGGGCATCCCGCTGCATGTGTGGGTCGACGAAACGCGGCCGCGCAATCAAGGCGCCTCGCTGACCGCGTTCGAGCTGGGCGGCCATGGCGTGCCGCACACCATCATCGCCGACAATGCGGGCGGCCATTACATGCAGGCGGGCGAGGTCGATCTCTGCATTGTGGGCACCGACCGTGTCGCCGCAAACGGGGACGTCGCCAACAAGATCGGCACCTATCTGAAGGCGCTCGCGGCCAAGGACAATGGCGTGCCGTTCCATGTCGCGCTGCCGTCATCGACCATCGACTGGACGATTGCGGATGGCCACGCGATCCCCATCGAGGAACGCTCGTCCGACGAGTTGTTGAAAATGACGGGAAGGCTGCCCGGCGGCGGCCTCGCCACGGTGGAAATCGCGGCTCCCGGAAGCCCGGGCGCCAATCCCGGCTTCGACGTGACTCCTGCCCGTCTCGTCACCGGTTTCATCACCGAAAGAGGGCCTTGCGCCGCGACGCGGGACGGGCTTTTGTCCCTTTTTCCCGAGCGCCGCAAAGTGCAGGACGAGACATGAAAAGCCGTTGGTCGGACACCGAAGCGCGCGAGTGCGTCGCGCGCTATGAGCCGAAGGGCGTGAACGAGGATCTCGCGCTCAGGGTCTATACGACGCGGTTGTTGGGCGGCGATCCGCGGCTCGTGCTGCATGGCGGCGGCAACACGTCCGTCAAAACGCATGTGAAGGATTTTCTCGGCGATACGGTCGAAGTGATCTGCATCAAAGGTTCCGGCTGGGACATGGGTGCGATCGAACCCGCGGGATTGCCGGCCGTGCGGCTCGCGCCGCTGCGCCGCCTGCTGGCGCTCGACAAGCTCTCCGACGAAGACATGGTCAATTTCCAGCGGGTCAATCTGCTCGATCCGAACGCGCCAAATCCGTCGGTCGAAACCCTGCTGCATGCGTTCCTGCCGCACAAATTCATCGACCACACCCATTCGACCGCGGTGCTGGCGATCACCGATCAGCCTGACGGCGAGGCGCTGGCCCGCGACGTCTTCGGCGATCGCGTGGCCTATGTGCCGTACACGATACCCGGTTTTGCGCTGGCGAAAAGCGTGGCGCAGGTGTTTGCGCGCCATCCGGATGTCGAGGGACTCGTGCTGATGCAGCACGGCATTTTCTCGTTCGGCGCAACCGCGCAGGATGCCTATGAGAAGATGATCGCTCTCGTGAGCCTGGCGGAAGAGCGGCTGGCGCGCGGTCGCAAGAATTTTGTTCCCGCCAAGCTTCCCGAAAATCTCGCGCGCACGGCCGACATCGCGCCGATCCTGCGCGGCGCCGT
>JBEKDC010000020.1:0-29974 GCA_050014535.1 Rhizomicrobium sp. | reverse complement strand
GTCGGCAGCCGGCGCAGATGCGCACGCGTCGATTTGTAGGAGCAATGCTCGCTCCACATCACCGAAAACACGCCCAGCTCTACGAGATTGGGGTCGCGATTTAGCAGCTGCTTGATGCGGCCATATTCCTCGACCGAGAGACCGTGCTCGCGGACGATCTGCGGCGTGATTTCCGTCATGACAGCGTTTCGATCAGGCTCTGGAACAGGGCGACGCCGTCCGTGCCGCCAAGCATCGGATCGCAAACGCGTTCGGGATGGGGCATCAGGCCCATCACATTGCGCTTCTCGCTCAGAATGCCCGCGATGTTGCGTGCGGACCCGTTGGGATTTTCGCCCGGCGCATAGCGGAAGACGACCCGGCCTTCGCCTTCCAACCGGTCGAGCGTTTCCTCGTCGGCGAAATAATTGCCGTCGCCATGCGCAACCGGAAACGAAAGCCGCTGGCCCTTGTCGTATTTGCGGGTGAACACCGATTGCGTTTCCTCGACTTCGAGGCCGACCGGCTTGCAGACGAATTTGAGCTGCGCATTGCGCATCAACGCGCCTGGAAGCAGGCCCGTCTCGGTCAGCACCTGGAAACCATTGCAGATGCCGAGCACTGTCACGCCTTCGTCCGCTTTTTTCTTGACGTCGCGCATGATGCGGGATTGCGCCGCCATAGCGCCGCAACGCAGGTAGTCGCCATAAGCAAAACCGCCGGGAAGCACGATCAAGTCGACATCCGGCAACTCCGCATCGGCATGCCACGCCATATGGGGCTTCTCACCCGTGAGCTGCTCGAGCGCCACGGCCGCATCGCGGTCGCAATTGGAAGCGGGAAAAACGACGACGGCAGATTTCATGGCGCTACGATTTCATTTCGATTTCGTATTTCTCGATCACAGTGTTGGCGAGGAGCTTCTCGCACATCTCCTTGAGGCTTGCCTGCGCGCGCGCCTGGTCGCGCTCCTCGAGCTCGATATCGATCACCTTGCCCTGGCGCACCGCGCCGACCTGACCGAATCCCAATCCGTGCAAAGCGTTACCGATCGCCTTGCCCTGGGGGTCGAGCACGCCGTTTTTCAACGTGACGAACACACGCGCTTTCATTTTCTTGCCTTTTTTCGTCCTTCGCGGGCCGCGTTCCGCGGCCACCTCAGGATGACGCTTTTCGGTGCCGTGTCCAAAAAACTCAATTCGCGTCATGCTGAGGTGCGAGCCTTTAGGGCGAGCCCCGAAGCACATTAGTTCACTTCACCAGCATGGGGCCCTTGGTTTCCCCTTGCACCGATTCGGGCATGATTCCCAAGCGCCGTGCGACTTCCGAATAGGCCTCGACTACGCCGCCCATGTCGCGGCGAAAACGGTCCTTGTCGAGCTTTTCGTTCGACGTCACGTCCCACAACCGGCACGAATCGGGGCTGATCTCGTCGGCCAGCACGATCCGCATATAGTCATTCTCCCACAGCCGGCCAAATTCGGCCTTGAAGTCGACGAGCTTGATGCCGACGCCCAGAAAAAGACCCGACAGGAAATCGTTGACCCGGATGGTGAGATTCACGATGTCGTCGAGATCCTGCGGGTTGGCCCAGCCGAATGCCGTGATGTGCTCTTCGGAAACCCAGGGATCGTGGAGCTGATCGGATTTGTAGTAATACTCGATGATCGAGCGCGGCAGCACCGTGCCCTCCTCGATGCCGAGGCGCTTGGCGAGCGAACCTGCGGCGACATTGCGCACCACGACTTCGAGCGGAATGATCTCCACTTCCTTGACGAGTTGCTCGCGCATGTTGAGCCGGCGCACGAAATGCGTCGGCACGCCGATCGCGTTCAGCTGCGTCATCAGATATTCGGAAATGCGGTTGTTGAGCACGCCTTTGCCTTCGATGGTCGCCTTTTTCGTGGCGTCGAAGGCCGTCGCGTCATCCTTGAAATACTGAATCAAGGTGCCGGGCTCGGGACCCTCATAGAGGATCTTGCCTTTGCCCTCGTAAATCATGCGCCGGCGTTTCATGGGGTACTTCCTCCGCGGGGTTCCGTGCGGCCTAGCCCGAAACGCGAACGGGGACTCGACCTTCCGAGTCCCCGTCGAAAGGCGAACTTAGCGGATGGCTTGGCCCTGCGGCAACGCTTGGGTTGCGCTGCGGCGTCCCGAACGGTCGCGCCGCGGTCCGGCATCGGCTAGAGTGCTTTTATCGGGGCCTCTGGCCATAAATTTCTTTTTAGATTCAAGAGGTTGAGAGATGCCTGGATCGTTCGACGAGCGCGAAAAGGCCTATGAGGCAAAATGGGCTCACGACGAGGAGCTTCATTTCAAGGTCCAGGCCAGGCGCAACAAGCTTCTGGGTCTCTGGGCCGCAAACGAAATGGGACTTTCCGGCACTCCGGCGGACGATTACGTCAAGGCCATGATCCAGGCCGGGCTCATCGGAAAAGGCGCCGATCCGGTGTTTGAGAAAATTCAGTCGGATTTCACGGCGCACAAGCTCGCGCATTCCAAACACGCCATACACGGCAAGATGGAGGAGTTGTTCCATCTGGCGAGCGAGCAGGTCAGGAGCGAACAAAAATCCTAATAATCCAAGCGCAACGACAAATTCGTCGTGTCGCGCGTCCGGGGCAAGCGCGCCGCGCACCTAATACCCCAACGTCATATCGACGACATTGGCGAGCTTCTCGCCGCGGGCATGACGGGCCATGCCGTCAAGCACCCAGCGCGTTGCGGCCCACGGATCGCTCATGCCGGCAATATGAGGCGTCAACGCGATTTTGGGATGCGCCCAAAGCGGGCTCGATTCCGGCAGGGGTTCGATTTGGAAAACATCGAGTGCCGCACCCGCGAGATGCCCGGAATCGATGGCGGCAATCAGATCGTCTTCGACGAGATGGCCGCCGCGCGCGACATTGATGACGAATGCTCCCGCGGGCAGCGCGGCGAATGTTTCACGATTGAGAATATTGCGCGTGTCCGGCGTGAGCGGCAGCACGCAAACGAGAATATCCGTGCGCGCCAGGAATACATTGAGCTCGCCTGTGCCGGCGAAGCTCTCTATTCCGGCGACGGTCTTGCGCGTGCGGCTCCAACCTGCAACCGGGAAATCGAGATCGCGCAAATGCGTTCCCGCGAGCGTGCCGATTTCGCCCAATCCCAGAATGCCGATGCGCGTGTCTTCGGTGCGGCGCGGCGGAAATGTCTGACGCCATTTGTGCTCGATCTGAGCGCGGTCGAAATAGCGTTGCTGACGATGAAACATCAGCGTGTGCAACACGACATATTGAGTCATCTCGCGCGACAGACCGCGATCGACGAAACGCACCAGCGGCACGTTCTTCGGATAGGTCGGATCGGCGAGAAAACCGTCGACACCCGCTCCCAGCGAAAACACGGCCTTGAGATTGGGCAGCGATTTCAAGAGGCCAGGTTCGGGGCGAAAGCTGAGCACAAAGTCGACATCTTCGGGCGCGTATGTGTCGCGGCCATGCAAAGGCGCCTTGAGTCCTGGCGCAATCTCCGCCAGCGGCACAGTCCATAGCCCGGCAAAATTCAGCGGGACTGCCAGGAGCAGAGTGGGCTCGCGCGCGGTCATCGCCGCACGCTCGCTTTTTTCCAAAACCTCTGCATGAGCCTCAGTGCGGTTTCGCCGGTGGTTGCGTCGCAGGCGTTGTCGTGGCTCCGCCCGCCGACGTGTTCGGCGCAGCGGCAGCCGGTTTCGTCCCTGCAGCCGCGGGAGCCGCCGCGCCATTGGCCGGCGTCGGTGCCGCCGTCGACTTCGCCGTGCTTGGCGCTGCCGCCGTCGTGGTCGCAGGCGCAGCAGCCTTCGATGGCGAAGGGGGAGGAATCGGAGCCGGCGAATCCGCGAGCGTCCGCAAATAGGCAAGCAGGCTGATACGATCCTGCGCACTGCGCAGACCGGCGAAACTCATTTTCGTGCCCGGCACCATGGTGGCAGGCGATTTCAGATATCGAAACAGATTCTCATAAGTCCAGGGCTCGTGGCTCGTCATCATCGCGCTCGAATAATCGAAACCCGGATGCGTCGCACGCGCGCGACCGACGATGCCCCAAAGATTGGGTCCAATATTGTTTGGACCGCCTTTGTCGAGATTGTGGCACTGCTGGCAACGCACCGCGACCTGCTGGCCGTCCGATACGCTCGCTGTGGGAAGAACCGTACCGAAATCCGGCAGCGCTTCTTCAACAGGCGCGGCAGGCGCGCCGCCCGATGAGGCCGTCTCTTGCACACCCTCGACCACATAGCCGGGCTTGGCGGGCGGAGGCACTTCGAAAATCGATTCGGACGCGAGCTTCACAACCAGCACAAACAAGCAGGTGCCGAGAACCGCACCAATGATCTTGTTCCACTCCCAGGAATCCATAAGGTCTCGCTCCGCATTGCAGGGGGCTTGCGCCGCTCAAGGTTCTCGGAAGGGAATGGCGGCGGTGCGGGCAGAACGACCCGGGATGCCCCCCGTGAGGACCGGCGCGACATTACCCGCCGTCATTGGTGCGTCATTGCGGCGAAGCGTCGCATAAGTTGGAAGGCAAACTTGTATGAGTGCGATCGTCGTCATACCCGCGCGGATGGCATCGACCAGATTGCCCGGCAAACCGTTGGCCGACATCGGCGGCGTTCCGATGATCGTGCGCGTATGGCGGCAAGCGGTCGCGGCGAATGTCGGCGCCGTTGTCGTTGCCGCAGCAGAACGCGAGATCGCAACGGCGATCGAGAGCGCCGGAGGAACGGCGTGCTTGACCGATCCCCATCTGCCGTCCGGTTCCGATCGCGTGTTCGCAGCAGTGGAAAAATTCGATCCTCAACAAGATCACGATGTGGTCGTAAATCTTCAAGGCGATTTGCCTGCGCTCGATCCTGCCGACGTGCGCGCCGTCGTCGATGCGCTCGCCGCGACCGGCGCCGATATTGCAACGCTCGCAGCAGAGATCGACGATGCGGCTGATCGCGACAATCCCAACGTGGTCAAACCCGTCATCGTTTGGGACGTCAGCGAACGGCGCGGCCGCGCACTTTATTTTTCGCGCGCGCAAGTCCCGGCAGGCGACGGTCCGCTTTTTCATCATATCGGCATCTATGCTTTCCGGCGCTCGGCGCTCGCACGCTTTGTGAAGCTCGCGCCGTCGCCGTTGGAAAAACGAGAGAAGCTCGAACAGCTGCGCGCCCTCGAAGCCGGGATGACGATCGCCGTCGCGCGCGTTGACGCCGTGCCGCTCAGCGTCGACACTCCGGCCGATCTAGAAAAAGCACGCGCGTTGCTCGGACGCCCGCAGCGGAGCCGGCACCCATGACAATGTCCACACTCATCGCCCGCGCAAAGCGCGTGGCTTTCCAGGGCGAACCGGGCGCCTACGCCAACCTGGCCGCGCGCGAAGCTCTCCCGCATGTCGCGGCGGTTCCACGGCCGACCTTCGACGATGCCGTGGCAGCGGTGCGCGACGGCGAAACGGACCTCGCGATCATTCCGGTAGAGAATTCTCTCCACGGCCGCATTGCCGACATCCATCATCTGCTGCCCGACGCGGGCCTGTTCATTGTCGGCGAGCATTTTCATCGGGTGCGTCATCAATTGCTCGGTGTGAAAGGCGCCACGCTCGAAGGATTGAAGACCGTGCTGAGCCAGGGTCCCGCACTCGGTCAATGCCGCAAGCTGATCCGCGACATGAAGCTCACGGCGCAGAACTGGCACGACACGGCGGGCTCCGCGCGTCACGTGGCGGAATTGAAGGACCCGACTATCGCCGCGATCGCGTCGGGTCTCGCGGCGGAAATCTACGGACTCGATATCCTGAAGGCAGACGTCGAGGACGAGTCGCACAACATGACGCGTTTCCTTATCATGGCCCATGAGCCCGACGATGCGCCGCTCGATGCGGGACCGGTCGTCACGACATTTGTGTTCCGCGTTCGCAATGTGCCCGCGGCGCTTTACAAGGCCATGGGCGGTTTTGCCACCAACGGCGTCAACATGACCAAGCTCGAAAGCTATCAGCTCGGGGGTTCATTCAACGCCACACAATTTTACGCAGACATCGAAGGCCATCCGCAGGAACGCAATGTTCGTCTCGCGCTGGAAGAATTGCGCTTTTTCACCAGCAAGCTGAGCATCCTGGGCGTTTACCCCGCGCATCCCTTCCGCGCCGAAATGCCGGCGATTTGAAATCGGTCGGCGGAAATCGCGTTGCGCAACGCCGTATTCGGCACCGGTCTAGTCTTTGCTGGCCCAGGTCTTGATCAGGTGGTGCGCGATGGCGATCGACGGCGGCACCCACAAACCGTCGACTCTCTCGCCTCCGATCAGAGCGCGCGCCTTGCCGCGCTCGAGCCAGAACGCTTCCGCCAGTTCGTTGCCGTCGACATTGATGTCGGGACTCGATGCTTCCGCAAAACAGCCGATCATCAGCGATGACGGAAACGGCCAGGGCTGCGTAGCGAAATAGTGGACGGCGCCGGTGCGAACGCCCGCCTCTTCGAACAGTTCGCGGCGGACGGCTTCTTCGATCGTTTCGCCCGGCTCGATGAAACCCGCCAGCGCCGAAAACATGCCGGGAGGAAATTGCTTGCCGCGCCCGACAAGGCAAGTGTCGCCATGGGTGGCGAGCATGATGACGACCGGATCCGTGCGGGGAAAATGGTCGGCGTTGCAACCGCCGCACACACGTTTGTAACCGGCATCCGCCAACGTCGTTCGGCCTCCGCAGCGCGGACAAAAGCCGTGCCGCTGGTGCCAGTCGATCAAGGCCTTCGCCTGGCCGAGGATGGCGGTGTCCCTGTCGGGAAGCAGCATCGCCGCCGCACGCATGTCGCGGAAATGACCGAGGCCTGCGAGAGGGCCCTCGTTCGCCGGATCGCGCGCCGCGCTGATGTCGAGTGCGAACAATGCGCGCTCGCCTTCCAGGCCCAGCATGACCCAAGGTGCGTCCTCTGCCGCGAGCGATTCCGCGAGCCCGGGCATCAGGAAGCCGGCTTCCAACGGGCCGCGCGATTTTTCGGATCCGAGCAAGAAGGGCTGCAACCGCCAGATCGGCAGGATGAGCGAGGATGGATCGCGGCGTTTGGCGGCGACCCATTCGACATCGGGTCGTTTCTCGCTCGCCCTGTTCAGCGGATTGCCGGAGAAAGGAATCATTAACCACCTTCTTCTGCGGGACCGGCTGCAAACCTAGAGACCGGCGGGAGGAAGGCAAGTGCCCGCTTCACCGACGGTTTACCGTCATATGTGAACAATACCGGTATGTTCCATGTGATCGGCTGCATCAGCCAACAGCACGACCTGCGTCTCGTTGCGCTGGCGGGCATTCTGTGCGCGCTCGCGTGCTTCACCGCGTTGAGCATGGTGAACCGCGCCCGCGCAGCGGCGGGCCGCCTGCGTTTCTATTGGATCGCGGGTGCGGGAACTGTCGCAGGCGCCGGCATCTGGGGGACGCATTTCGTTGCGATGTTGGCGTATCGCGCCGGACTTCCGGTGGGCTACGAGCCCGGGCTCACGCTGCTTTCCGTCGTCATCGCGATCGTCGTCTGCAGTGCGGGATTTTCGATCGCGCTGAGCCGTCTGGGCCCGATCGTGGGCGGCGCAATCACCGGCGTCGCGATCAGCGCGATGCACTATGCGGGCATGGCCTCGGTGAGAATTCCGGCCGATGCCGTCTGGAACCTCGGCTATGTCACGGCCTCGGTCGTCATCGGTATATTCGCAAGCACGTTGGCGCTGCATGTTGCGCTCAAACGAAACGACTTCCGCGCTCTTGCGTTCGGCGCGGGGTTGTTCACGCTTGCCATTGTCGGCATGCATTTCACGGCAATGTCGGCCGTTACCTATTTTCCGGATCCCGCCGTGCCGGTAACGGATGCCGTGCTGGCGCCCGGCTTTCTCGCTATTGCGGTCGCCGCCGTGGCTTTTCTGATCGTGACGCTCGGCCTCATCGGCGCCATTGTGGATTATCACGCGGCCCGCCGGGCCATAAGCGAAGCCGAACGCCTGCGTGCCCATATCGTCGAACTTGAGAGAACCAAGAAGGCGCTTGAAGCGACGTCAGCAGACCTTTCGCGCGCGCTCGTCGCCGCATCGGCGGCCAACGAGGCGAAATCGCAGTTCCTCGCGGCGATGAGCCACGAATTGAGAACTCCCCTCAATGCAGTCATCGGGTTCTGCGAGATTCTGCTCATGGAAGCGTTTGGACCTCTCGGCAGCGATCGCTATCTGGGATATGTGCGGGACATTCATTCGAGCGGTGGGCATCTCCTGGCCCTCATCAACGACATTTTGGATATTTCAAGGCTCGATGCAGGACAGAGCGTGCTTGACCAAGAAGATCTCGATCTCGCGAATGTGATCGGCGAAACCCTACGCATGGTCGGCCGCCAGGCGGAGCTCGCCCGTGTCGATCTTGTCGAATCGCTCGATATCGGTTTGCCGCCGCTCCGCGCCGACCGCAGGCGCATCCGCCAGGTGCTGATCAATCTGTTGTCGAACGCCATCAAGTTCACGCCGGCCGGCGGCAGAGTGCGCGTGTCGGCAACGGCAACGCACGACGAGGTTCGCATCGTCGTCGCCGATACCGGAATTGGAATGGACGCCGCCGACATTCCCAAGGCGCTGGAGCGTTTCGGCCAGGTCGACGCCAAGCTCTCGAGGAAATACGAGGGTGCAGGCCTCGGATTGCCGCTTGCGAAACAGATCGTCGAACTTCATGGCGGCCGCCTGGAGCTTGCGAGTGAAGTCAACGTCGGCACATGCGTGACACTTGTTTTTCGGGCCGAACGGATCGTCGCGCTCGAGCGAGTCGCCTGAAAGGTCGCGGGCAATTCCGCATTGTGCTAAGGGGCGCGGATGACGGCGCTGCTGATCCTGATTTTTCTTGACCTCGCCGCCGTGGCGATCGGTTTCGTGGGCTGGCCGATTTTGCGGGCAGGCGGCGGAAGCCTCGCCGGCCGCATTGTGCTCGTCTCCGCGGCAGCCGCGTTCCTGTTGGGAATCAGCGGAGGCCTCTATCTGTATCTGGGCAGGCCCGCGCTTGCGCTGCGGACATTGACGGGTCCCCGCGCCGACGATTTCAACTCGCTCGTCACCACGCTCGCCTGGCATGTGCGGGATCGGCCGGGCGATCTCCGGGCCTGGGCTCTGTTGTGGCCAAGCTATCTCAAGCTCGGCGATGGACGCGATGCGGCGGCCGCGTTCCGTCATGAAGTGGAGATCGCGCCTGCGGATTTGCGGCCAGGTCTCTATTCTACATACGGCGAGGATCTGAGCGCTGCCGCCGGCGGCATCACGGAGGATGCCGAAGCAGCGTTCAAATCGGCATTGGCGCTCGATCCGAAAGACCTCAAGGCCCGCTACTATATGGGCTTCGACTACGCCGCGCGAGGCGACAACGCGCGCGCGATCGCAATATGGGAAAATCTCCTGCCGGACCTCCCGGCGAATACGCGAATTCATGGCGTGCTGGTCGATCGCATTGCGGCCCTGAAGAGCACCGCCGGCGCTGCGCCGAACATCGCCGCGATGGTGGAAAATCTGGCAAGTCGGCTGAAGTCGAATCCCGACGATCCGGAAGGATGGCTACGCCTTGTGCGCGCCTATGCCGTGCTGGGAGACGACGGCAAGGCTCGCGCGGCTCTGGCGGACGCCCGCATCGCGCTCCGAGCCGAGCCGAGGGCGACGGCGGCATTGGCCGCGGAGGCGAAAGAACTCAAGCTTGAAAAATGAAAACGGCGACCGATCGGCCGCCGCTTCGAACACCGTTTTTGCGTGACGTCAGGTGCGAACGCGCCCCTGCCACACGGGCCAGCACGTGCTGTGGCCTACGGCCTTGACGGAGTTGTAAAGCTTCATCTGAGCATCTTCGGCATTGGCGCCGCTGGCGGTCGCCATATAGTCCGAGGATCCCGCACACCAGACATAAAACTGATGCTTGCCGGGCGCGAAGAAATCCGTTTGCGCGGACGACGTAAAGTTGGCCGCGACGGCAACCCCCGCTCCAGCGAAGATCACGCCACCGACAACTGCTCCAAGGATCCGTCTCATCGTCATGCTTTTTACTCCCACAGATCGACGCTTCGGTCCATTGCTGGATTCTCGAAGAGTATTCCGAACATTAACGGGAACCAAACAACCTGAACGATGGTCTGCCCAGATGAAGCCCCCCAACTACGGCCCGATCCTACGCACCAAGACCCTTGATGTTCGCAATGTACACCGTTCGGACCCGAATGTCACCCCGTAATTATACTGATTTACCAGAGTCTTAAGCCTCAGGCGCGAATCCGTGTCGACGCAATACCCTCGGCGCGGATGGCCGCCTCGATATCCTGCGCGGCCGCCTCCACTTCGGCGGGATCCCGGCCGCGAACCACCAACTGAACGCCGGAGCCGTCTTCCGCATAAAACGGGTAGCTGCCGATCGCAATTGTTTTGTGGTCCTCCTGGATTCGGGCGAGAGGTGCGGCAATCCGGCCCTCGGCAATCCTGGCGCTGACGGTTGCGGTGGTCACGACGGTTCCCCTCCGGAGCCTCGGCGCCACGTCTTCCATCATGGCCCGCATGATCATGGGGACGCCCGCCATCACGAACACATTGCCGATCTGGAAGCCCGGTGCCGTCGACACGCTGTTCCGAATCAGGGACGCGCCATCGGGAATGCGGGCCATGCGCTTGCGCATCTCGTTGAATTCGCCGGGCTTGTATCGGGCCCCGAGCAGGGCCAGCGCCTCGGGGTGATAGTCGATTCCGACGTCAAATGCCTTGGCGATCGAATCGGCTGTGATGTCGTCATGGGTCGGCCCGATCCCGCCGGTCGTGAACACGTAGCTGTAGCGGCCGCGCAGGATATTGATCGCAGTCACAATCTCGTCCTCGGTGTCCGGAACCACGCGCGCCTCCCTGAGATCGATGCCTATGGTGGCGAGGAATTTGGCGAGATAGGCGAGATTCGTGTCCTGCGTGCGGCCGGAAAGGATCTCGTCGCCGATCACCAGCACGGCTGCGGAAACCTCCTCCCCGGATTGTACGTTTTCCATGGTGGCCTTCAGGCTGGCATGTGGGCGCGCGCCCGTGTAAAGATCGAGCAAGTTTCGCGCGCTAAAAAGCATGCGGCGCGAGGCTGCGGCAAGCTTGGTCTTGCAGCAGGCAAGAGAGACCCCAAATCAGGCCCGAGATGTCCGCTTCCGAAATGCCAGACCAGAATGTTTTCGATGCCGCGCGCAGAGCCAATGTCGCGGTGTCGCTGCACGACGCGGCCTCGTTCGACGGCATGCGCCGGGCCGGGCGGCTCGCGGCCGAAGTACTCGATCTGTTGGTTCCGGAAGTGAAGCCCGGCGTGACCACGGCCGCGCTCGACAAGCTCGCCTACGATTATACGATCGACCATGGCGCCACGCCCGCCTGTCTCGGCTATCGCGGCTATCGTCACACGCTTTGCACCTCGATCAATCATGTCGTGTGCCACGGCATTCCGTCCGACAAGCCGCTGCGCGACGGCGACATCGTCAATATCGACGTGACGGTGATCGTGGACGGCTGGCACGGCGATACGAGCCGGATGTATCCGGTGGGCGACGTGAAACGCAAAGCGATGCGCCTCGTCGAGATCACCTATGATTCGATGATGCGCGGCATCGCTGTCGTAAAACCTGGCGCCACCACGGGCGATATCGGCCACGCCATTCAATCCTTTGCCGAAGGCGAAGAGCGCTGCGCGGTGGTGCGCGATTTCTGCGGCCACGGCCTGGGCCGTGTGTTTCATGCGCTGCCCAATATCGTGCATTACGGCAAGCCCGGTTACGGCCTCGGCCTCAAGCCCGGAATGTTTTTTACCGTCGAGCCGATGATCAATCTCGGCGGATACGGCGTGAAAGTGCTGAATGACGGCTGGACGGCGGTGACGCGCGACCGTTCGCTGTCCGCGCAATTCGAGCACAGCGTCGGCGTCACGGAAGATGGGGTCGAAATCTTTACCCGCTCGCCCAAAGGCTGGGACAAGCCCCCTTACCTCTGACGAGGAGGCGGGAGTCCCCCATTACTTCGGGCATCGCGAACGTTTGCGCGCGCGCTTTCTAGCGGCGGGTGCGGACGCCATGCCGGATTACGAAATCCTGGAATTGGTGCTGACCACGATCCTGCCGCGGCGCGACGTGAAGCCGCTCGCCAAGGCACTGATGGCGAAGTTCGGCGGCTTCGCCGATGCGATCGGAGCGCCGATCGAACAATTGATCGAATGCGACGGCATCAGGCACGCGACCGCCATCCAACTCAAGGTGATCGAGGCCGCAGCTCTTCGCCTGTCGAAGACCCGATTGATGCACCGCCCGGTTCTCAGTTCCTGGAATGCGTTGCTCGATTATTGCGCCGCCGCGATGGCCCGCTCACCGCAGGAGGAGTTCCGCGTCCTGTTTCTCGATCGCAAGAACATGCTGATCGCCGACGAAGTGCAGAGCCGCGGCACGGTTGACCATACGCCTGTCTATCCGCGCGAGATCGTTCGGCGCGCGCTCGAGCTTTCGGCTTCCGCGATGATCCTGGTGCACAACCACCCCAGCGGCGATCCCACGCCAAGCCGCGCGGACATCGAAATGACCCGTGAAATCATGCAGGCCGCCAAGGCGCTGCGAATCGCCGTTCACGACCATCTTGTGGTCGGCCGCGGCGGCACGGCCAGTTTCAAGGCCCTGGGGCTGTTGTAAGGCGCTTTGCGACAGAATAAGACAAGATATCATGCGTATCGGCTACAGACCTTTATGCAGACATAGATTATGTTATCGAAGTGGATATAAGTTTAGATTGACACTTGCCGATTCCCGACGGTGACAGCGGCAATTGCCCGGCGAATTCGATACACGGTTACTCGAAACTCCAGGAATGAATTCAGGAACATCGATGTTGGAAAGCAAGTTGGAAGAACGACGGCCGACCCGGCGCATCATCGATTTCGATATCGAAATCGGACGCCGCATCCGCGTTCAACGTATGTTACGCAATACGACCCAAACCGAGCTCGCCAACGCGATCGGAATCACTTTTCAGCAGATCCAAAAATACGAAAACGGCAGCAACCGGGTCAGCGCGGGCAAGCTGCACCAGGTTGCGCGCTTTCTGGACGTTCCGGTGACGGTGTTCTTCGACGATCTCGAAACGGAATCGTCCGCCAAATCACGGTCGGCGTCCACTTCCGCTTATCAGCAACTCCTGACTTTCGTCACCAGCCCCGAAGGCGAGCGGCTCTTTCGGGCCTTTGCGCAAATCCGCAAGAAAGAAACCCAGCGAAGCTTGCTTCGCATGGTCGAGAGTCTGTCAGGGATCGACGAGACGTCTTAACGAGACGCATCGATTCGTTCCAGTTCTTCATCCCCCTTCGTTGTCATCGCCCGCGAATGCGGGCAACCCAGCTGGAGCTTGTTCATGGTGGATGTGACGCTCATACCCGTGCTCTTATTCGAAATCAGAGACACGTCACCTGGGAGCCCCGCATCCCTACTACGCCAGGGCTTCGTAGGGTCGCTGCACCTGTCCTCCGGAGCAGCGAAGCTGCGTAGGAGGATCGCGGAGCATGACACATAACGGAAGAGCGAGTTGCCAGTTGCGACCGTTTTTTGTAATAGTTTAGGATTGGAAATTGGTAAGAGAAATCGCATGTAGTTTGAGGCGACCGATGGGAGGCAAAGATGAGTAGGCAAATGTTTTCCGTCTTGTCGCGCAAGATGCACGGGAAGCGATTCGCGCTTATTTTGCGCCTTTACGAGCCATCGTAGAGGAATTTCGGCGCGCTATCGTTCGCTAGGGTCTTCGGTTAAGCGTGTCACCTGCTTCCATCGCACGCTGCGGATCGTGTCGCGATGATCTTGCTTGGAAGCTAACCCGTCGAAGCGTGGCCGGCATGGCTGCAGGCTTGTTTCATCCATCGACTGTGGAATCCTGCTCATCATTCGGTCTCGGGCTTGCGACCGGGCTGGCAATAGACCCGCCAATGACGACCGTACCAATTCTCCATTACTCAAGGTTTTCTGGGCAGCCTCCGAATTTCTGGCAGATGAGACTCTCCCAGTCTCGCAAGGTGGTTTAACAGCTGATTGTGCCACCCCGGCTCCGGCAGCCGGTAATTCTCTGCAAACCACGGCATAGTCTGCCAATTGAACATGCAATCGCGCAGAAAGTTCAATGTTGCACGAACCGCTGGCCTAGCCCCCATCTCGCGCTCAAAGCACACATAGACAGATGCTTGAAAATGCAATTGCGGTAGGACGGCAACCAATTCGGGCCCAATCGCTGCAGCATAAGTCGGGAGGAGGCCAATTCCTGCGCCGGCCCAAACAGCTTCGGCCAATGTCAGACTGGAGTTGGTGAACAACACGGTCTTGTTTGAAACGCCGGCCCAGAATGACAGTGTACCTTTGTCGGTAAGTGCGAGCGAAAGATCAAGCACGCGATGATGCACCAAATCTTCTTGTGAAGCGGGGCAGCCATATTTTTCGACGTAAGCCCGCGAGGCGAAAAGAGTAAAATGCAATTCAGCAAGCCGAAGGACGACCAAGTGCGGCTCCAGCGGCTCTTGATACTGGATTTGAAGATCGAAGAGCGGCTTCTTGCTGACGCCTCTGTCGTTGGTAGTGAACAAACTCAGTTTGACGTTGGGATTATGAGTGAGAAATGCCGGAATAAAGCGCGGCACCCAGGCGCCACCCAAACCATCGCCAATGCCGAGTTTGCATTCTCCTTCTGCGTTTTCGGCAGCGTTCCGCACGGCCAAGACAGCCTTCGTCAATGACAACTCGGCAGCACTCGCATGGTTGAGCACCCGTTGTCCGTCAGCTGTCAGCTCAGCGCCGCTTGACGTGCGATGAAAGAGTTTAGCTCCGACGGCCGTCTCGAACCGCGCGATCCGATGGCTGATGGAAGGCTGGGTCATCGACAACTCGCGCGCGGCACGTCGATAGCTCCCGCTCCGTGCAACGGTCACGAATACGCGAATGTCGTCCCAATTCGGAATTGCGGCACCAGGCGCTATGTCCGCCTTATACCCCGATAGAGGATTACCTACTTTTTTCTTCGAGGGCATTACGCGAACCTCTCAGTGTCCGAGCACGGACGTTGGGCCGTGAACGTATGCCGAAAAAGGGGGCCTCGCGAGCGGGATTCAGGAAATTGGAGGCGTTCTAGAGGGAGTTCTAGCCAAATCCTTCGACTCCATTTTGAAAACTAGGCCCGGCACGGTCAAATTCAACTTTCAATTGGCGCAACCTCTGGTTTCAAAATGGCGGGGCTTCTCTTGCGGGGAATCGCAAGTTTGTCCGCTTCGGCCAAACAGGAGTCACGACTCATAGGAAGCAAATGGAATCACCCGATCAGAAACTTAGAGACTTGAAGGCTCTCTGGAATCGAAAGCGAGGCAGTCTCTCAATGCCGGCGCGGACGCAATTTGCCATTCAAGACCTTCAACCCTGGTTTGGAAATCTCGCCCTTATCGATATTCCGTCTCACACGGTTCGCTTGTGCGGCACCAATCTGATTTCGCGTTTCGGGCGCGACGCGACGGGATGGGATATCGCTTCGCTGGACGAAGCCGTCGCGGCGTCCGTGACACCCTATATCGATCGCGCGCAGGCGACGAAGGCGCCGATCGAAGACGTCCACAATCGCATCATCGACGGCTATCTGGTGAGCTATCGGGAACTTGTACTCCCGCTGTCGGACGACGCGGACCATGTCACGATGATTTTGTTCGGAAGCTATCCGATCGGGGCCCGGCCGGCGTGGCGGTAAGCGCATATCGTCCATCGACTGTGGAATGATGGAAGTACCGTAGGATCGACGCAAACCCTGGCGAATTCGTCATACGGTCACTCGAAACTCCAGGAATGAATTCAGGAACGTAGGTTCTGGAGAGTAAGTTGGAAGAACGTCGCCCGAACCGTCGCATCATCGATTTCGATATCGAGATCGGACGCCGCATCCGTGTTCAGCGAACGTTGCGCGACGCGACCCAGACCGAACTTGCCAAGGCGATCGGAATCACTTTTCAGCAGATCCAAAAATACGAAAACGGCCGCAACCGGGTCGGCGCAGGCAGGCTGTATCGGATTGCGCGTTTTCTGGGCGTTCCGGTGACGGCGTTTTTCGACGGGCTCGAGGCGGACTCCTCCGCCAATTCCCAGTCGGCCGCCACCCTCGCTTATCAGGAACTTCTGACGTTCGTCATAAGCCCCGAAGGCGAGCGGCTCTTTCGGGCCTTTGCGCAAATCCGCAAGAAGGAAACCCAGCGAAGCCTGATTCGCATGGTCGAGAGCCTGTCGGACGACGAGGTGTCTTAGAGGCGGACCGATAAATCGGACCGCCTCATCGACTGGATCGATCTCCGCTACGTGGTTTTCGCCATTTGTCCGACATCTTACATCGACCGGTTCGCCAGACCTTGTTTTAGTAAGGGTTGGTTGCCGGCCTACTGGCTGATTGTTCCAGAACGCCCGCGCTCGTCCACTTACCCTCAGGCCGGATTATCAAATACGGATCGCTGAGAACGGTGATCGGTTCGGCATGCGGCGCCAGATCGGCTTCGATTTCGACGTAGGCGTGGTCGGAAAAAACAATCTTTTGATTCTTCTGCATGGCTCGGAAGCCAAACTTTGCGTAGAAGCCGACCAGCCGCTCCTGCGACTGGCCATAAAGTTTCGTATAACCCTTTCGCCGGCAGATTTCGATGGCAGCTTCCATTATTTCGTTCTTGATTTTGGTCTTGCGAAAACGGGTGAGGACCGCCAGGCGCTCTAACTTCGCAAACGTGCCGAAATATCGAATGCGAATGACCGCCGCGGGCTCGTCGTCAACCAAACCAAGAACGTGTGTTGCGCAGTAATCGTTATCGTCGTACTCCTCACGATAGGGACAGTTCTGTTCGGCGCCGAACGTCGCTCCACGGAGGAAGGCAATCATATTCATGTGTTCCGCGTTGCTCGCGACGACGGTTTCCAGCTTATGGTTGCGTTGGGATTCATCCTCGGGTCGGCGCATCGGCAAGATTGCGAGCGCGCCGTAATCCCCGACGTCAGAGTCGAGCGGCACGAATCCGCGACGGCGAGCCGCGTTGAGCCCCTTTGGCGTGATAGAGAGCGTGTAAAACGGGACATCCCAATAGGTTCCTCCAAGCGCTTTGACCGTAAGCGGATTGACGGCGCGCGTGAGCCCGTGCGCAACGACTGCCCAGACATACATGGCGGCTGGCCGCGTTCCTGCCGGTGCAATCACTTCAAGCGGCGGATCGGAGCGGTTAAGCGTTGCCTTGCGCAACCCCTCCAAGCCGTCCGCGGTCAGTGGAAGGAAGCCATAATAACCGGCAATTTGCGGCGGAGCGCCCCGGCGTGCTGCGTGTTCGATGACCCAGAGCGCGTCGGGATTCCGCGCCAGGACGTCCCGCATGGCACGCTCGGGTCCGACGCCGGAAGCTATCTCCGAGGCGGTGAGGGTGTGCAAATATCCCACGTCGGCGATCGTCGCCGGCCGCAGCCACACCCGTCCGCCTTTGGGGTGGGGGGCCGAATGGTCAGGACCATATAGCCCAAGACGTACAGCACTGAATCCATTGACTTCCATTACCTTTACCCCTTTGTTATGTTACGATTTAATATTCGTTAACGTTCATAACATGGGATAGCCGAGGCACGATTAGGAAGCCGTGGATTGGAAATGGCATATTCCAAAAAGGGTGAACTTCAAGTCGATCGGTGGGACGACTTCCGCTTGTTTGTTGCCGTGGCCAACAGCTCGAGTATCAAGCGCGCGGCGGGCATCCTTGGGACCACACAGTCGGCGGTCAGCAAGCGACTCGACCGCCTCGAAAAGTCGCTCGGAACTCGCCTCTTCGATCGTGGCGCAACGGGCACCAAACTCACCTATCAAGGCGAACGCATATTACCTCGTGCCCTCGCGGCGCAACACGAACTCACCTTGGCGCTCAGCGAGGCTAAAGGCGCCGGTGGCAGGGTCGAAGGAGATTGCAGCGTCCTGTTGGGCGATGGAGTTGCCAATTACTGGGTATCGCGGTTTTTGCCGCGATATTTCGATTTATATCCCAACATCGAACTCAGGATGATTCTCGACCACGATCTGAGCGCTCCCCGCAATGAAGTGTTCGACATTCGGCTGCACTATTTCGAGCCATCCAATTCCGAACAGATCGCGCGGCCGATCGCTACGGTACATTTTATGCCGTTTGCATCTCGAAGCTACGTGGCAAAGCATGGCCTGCCCGGCTCGAAGGAGGACCTCCAAAGTCACCGCGTTCTGGATCTCTCGCAATATCTCTCGACCAGTGGATCGTGGGCCGCGTGGTTCGGGAAAGACAACGACAAGTACACGTCGCTCTTCACCAACCAAAGCGCTTTTCTGGCACACTGTGTAGCGAGCGGCGTCGGCGTGGGGTTAATGCCTACCTACATGGTGCTGGTAGCGCCGGACTTGATTCCGCTGGATTTGGGTCTCAAGTTCACGACAAAGCTGTTCGCGAGCTATCATCGAGAACGCTCTCTCAAGCCTCAGGTCAAGTCGACGCTGTCGTTCCTTCGGAACGTTGTGTTCGACCGGCGTTCGATGCCCTGGTTTCGTGACGAGTTCGCTGTGCCGGGGGATGAATGGTTGGAAATTTTTGGCCGCCTTGAGGAACCCGCGCGAGAATATAACGGTTCTTCGCTCGAAATGGCGCGTCGCTAGCAATTCCTGACCCCCCGGCGGGTGTATCGGAATGCGTGCCCAACGGGCCCGAAAATTCAATATCCGTTTGACCTCAAGGCACTACTTTTGGTAACAAAATCATAGTGCTATCAACCTCAAATATACAACGCGATGGGGTCATCGATTTTGGAATACCAGCATTCCAAATCACGCACTTTCCAAGTAACGTATAGGACGCGATGATCTTTAAACTGGACGTTGGGTTGTGAGTTTGCGGTTGGAGCGGCAGGCGACACGTCCGGAGATGGATTCGCATCGCGACTACCATCATGAAACCGCAGTCGGCTCCGAAGGTGAACGCCGCAAGCGGTCAGGAATGTTGCGGAACAATGAATTTGGTTTCGCAGCGGGAACCATTCTGACTTGAAACGCGGTTGGAGCGAAAGGTGCAACATGAGTATGGAATCCTCGAAACTTCACGCAGTCCCGCCGTCACATGCCGATGGCGACGAATTCGAACGCGAGAGCGACGGCTGTCCGACATTACGCGCCATCGGCGAAGCGCTCGCCATCTTCGATGCGATCGATCAAGGCGGATTGCTCGAAGCCATGCCGGAAGATCCGGCCGATCGCGCGCGCTTTCAAACCGCGATTTCTCTGCTCGAAATCGCGCAGCAAACGCTGAGTGAGGCCGTCGGCAACCCCGATCACCTGATCTCCGACGAATGCCGCTGTGACGGCAAGGAGCATTGCGCGCCCGCGTTATCGTGAAACGGTCACCGGGAACGTTTTGGACGACATTCGAGGGCCGGGAAAATCCGCCGGCGCGACAACATCGATAGACACAACACCCAATCCAGTCTGCGAGCATTCTAAACGGTGGTCAGGACTCTGTTTATGCGGGCGTCGAATATTTGCTCCCAGTTTTTTCCCGGGGCTTCAAATGCATCGGAAAACCATGGCATCGTCTTGCGATTGATGACGGCGTCTTTGAGATAATTCAGCACCGATCGCACCGGCCATTTCATCGCCGATCCTCGCTGATAGCTCATGAAAACGGGCAACGGGAAGTGCGTGCCGAGATCGATGGGCACAAGGGCATCGTCCGTCACCGCAAGGTAAGTGGGCAGGAGCGCAATCCCGGCGCCCTGTTTCACGCACGCCACCAGCGGACCGCTTTGATTCGTCAGGAACGAACTCATTTGCGCCGGAGCATCGTT
Source organism: Rhizomicrobium sp. (assembly GCA_050014535.1). Lineage (GTDB taxonomy): Bacteria > Pseudomonadota > Alphaproteobacteria > Micropepsales > Micropepsaceae > Rhizomicrobium. Next base: position 10,107 of record JBEKDC010000020.1, on the reverse strand, counting down.
TGCCCAGGCGGCCCAGGTGCCTTTGTCGACCAGATACGCGGTATGACCCAGCAGGCGATGTTTCGAAAGATCCTGAACCGTGCTCGGCCTGCCGTATTTTTCGAGATAACCGCGCGAGGCGAACGGAATGAAGTGCAAAGAGCCGAGGCGGATACTGATGGGATTCGCCTCGACAGGCTCGAAGTAGTGCAACTGAATGTCGAAGATTTCGTTCTTGCCCGCACCGGTATCGAGAGAAACGAACAATTTGAGCTCGATATTCGGGTGCAATTCGAAAAACCGGTCCACGAAATAAGGAAGCCAGTACGTCGCGAGACCGTCACCGATGACGATCTTGCAATCTCCCTCGATATTCCTGTTGGGGTGCTGTGTGGCGCGGGCGGCGCGCACCATCGCAAAGCGAGCCGATGAGATCTCGTTGTAGACGCGCTTGCCTTCATGAGTAAGTCGCGATCCCGCGCGATCCCGATCGAACAGGCGGACGCCAAGCACTTCTTCGAGGCGTTTGAGGCGCCGGCTGGTGGTGGGTTGCGACAGCCCGACCGCCTCGGCGGCGCGGTGAATGCTGCCGATTTCGACCACAGCCAAAAAGACCCGGAAGTCGTCCCAGTTCAACCCGGGAAGCCGAGAGCCTTCTAAAAGCTCTGCATCAGGCAATGCTTGGTTGGGGATATTCACCGACATCTTCGTGCTGCAACGGTTATGGCCAATTGGACGCAAACGTACGCCGAAAAGAGGTTCCCCGCGAGAGGGATCACAAGATTCGGCAGGTATTATGGGGCGATTTATGGCCGAAATCTCTAACGAATTCATTGATTCTACTTGGGAATCCGAAGTTGCAACACCTACAGTTGAGCATCATGATGGTGCAACTATAGGTTTCAGATTTGCATGTGCAAGCGAAATCGCACGTATCCATGAACTGACAGTCCGCGAGATCGGCCCCGACGTTGCGAGCCTGGGGGTGATGCAGAGAATTCATCAGTTCGATCCGGCGAGCCTGTCCGTCGTCCTGCGCGCCGAGCCGGGCTCGAAGGGCTTTCGAATTGTCGGGGCCTACGGCTACCTCTTTCTCAATCAGAAGGGGGTGGCGCTGCTCGAGGAAGGGTTACTGGACACCCGCGACCCGGAAATGTCGGCCCTTGCGCTTCCCGATGAACGCCCGGCCCAATTGTACATCTGGCTGATGGTTGCCCGAAAACTGACCGCACTGCTCGCGCCGCTGGTCATCAAAGCATATCCCAAAGCGCGTTACGGCGGCGTTCCCCTGGCTGCCAGAGCCGGCACGACCGCCGGGCTGAAAAGCGCCCTGCAAGCCGCGATTCACGATGGCAATCGAACCGCCGGTGGCGTTGGCGACGTCTTCAAAATCGATCTTGCACGCACGGCAGTTGGTGTGCGACTGCGGGAAATGGAGCAGAGGCAATGAACAGACTCGAAGTCCGGGTCGCATCGACGCACGACGATATACAGCGCGTATTTGCGCTTCGTGCGGCCGTGTATATGTCGGAACAGTTCTGTCCGTACGACGAAGAATTCGACGGCAACGACTATAGCGCTACTCATTTATTGGGATTTGTGGATGGAGAGCCGGCAGCGATCTTGCGCATGCGTTATTTTGCCAGCTTTGTGAAATTCGAGCGGCTTGCCGTCCTCCCGCGATTCCGGCGCACGCTCATTGCCCAGGAGGTAGTCGAAGCGGCTATCGAGATTTGCCGCCGCAAGGGGTTCACCAGCCTATACGCTCACGCGCAGAAAAGATTAGTCAAATTTTGGAGTCGGTTTGGTTTCGAACCGCTCTACAAAAACACCAAGCTCGTTTTTTCGGATCACGAATATGTCGAGATCGGCGCGGAACTCATTGCGCACCGCGATCCCATCACGCGCCTTAGCGATCCATATGTGATCATTCGCGATCAGCCGCGCGTCCGGCCACGAACCCCCACTGAAAGAGAGAATAAGGCTGCCGACGATCTGCCTGTCCGTAAATCGCGAGTGAAAGGTGCAACATGGCAACGGAAATATCGAAGCTTCACGCAGTCCCGCCGTCACACGCCGATGGCGACGAATTCGAACGCGAAAGCGACGGCTGTCCGACGTTGCGCGCCATCGGCGACACGCTTGCGATTTTCGATGCGATCGATCAGGGCGGATTGCTGGGCGCCATGCCGCAAGCGCCGGCCGATCGTGCGCGGTTTCAAACCGCAATTTCATTGCTCGATATCATGCAGCGGCGTCTTCGCCAGGCCGTCGGCAATCCCGATCACCTGATCTCCGACGAGTGCAGCTGCAGCGGTAAGGAGCATTGCGCGCCACGCTTTCGCTGAATTGAGCGGGGACAGCTCGCGGTCCTTCCGTTGACTTCGGTTCAATGCGCCTCGACAACGCACACCGCGTCGCTGAGCGGCGGTACTTTGCAGAAGGGCACGATCGCCAGCGCGATCACGAACATTCCCGCCATCAGGGCGAACACGTCGCTGAAGGCGAGCGTCAGCGCCTGCTGGGTCACGAGTTGCGTCAGCTCCCCCGCGATCACCTGCTGCGCGTGAGCCGCGTCGGAGGTGAACGCAGCGATCCGCGCCGCGGCTTGGGCGAGTGCCGCCGTGCCGGTGTGGGGAATCGCTTCGCCCAGCAGCTCGCCGTGGATGCGGCCGTAATCCTGCAGCCAGGTCGTCACGGTTGCGATGCCGATCGCGCCGCCCAGGTTGCGCATCAAATTGAACAATCCCGAGGCGTAGCGCAATTCGTCCGGCGTTCGCCCGTTCAGCGCCATGCCGACCGACGGCACGATGCAGAGCAGGATTGCAAAGCCCCGGATCGCCTGCGCCGGAAACAGCTCCCAGAATCCCCAATTCGACGTCACGCCGGAAAACAGCCAGCATGAGAAGGCAAACAGAAGGAATCCCACGGTAATCACGATCCGCTGGTCGACCAAAGTCGTCAGCCTCGCCGCCAGCGGCGCGCCGAAGACCATGAACACGCCGGCCACGAACACGGTCGTCCCGATATCGAAGCTCGAATAGCCGCGCACGCGACCGAGGAAAATCGGCGTCAGGTAGGTTGCGGCATAAAGACCGAACCCGATCACCAGATTGAGGATGCAGGCGAGCGTAAACGTTCGGTGGCGGAAGGGACTCAGCTTCAACACCGGCATCAGCGAGAAGAAAGATCGTTCGAAGAATACAAGGGCACCCACGAACGACATCCATGCGGCGAACTGGATGGTGGGATCCTCGAACCATTGATTCCGCGGTCCTTCCTCCAACACATATTGCAGAGCACCCAGGAACAGCGCGAGCGAGGCGACATGCAACCAGTCGATGCGCTTGAGCATTTTGAGGTTCGGTTCGTCCACCTTGCCCAGTATCGACAGCGAAACCGCGATGGCCGCGCCTGGAATGACATTGACGAAGAACAGCCAGTGCCAGCTCGACACATCGGTGATCCAGCCGCCGACAGTCGGCCCCAAAGTCGGCGCCAAGGTTGATACCATGCCGAGAATGGCCGGGATCATCGCGCGGCTCTTGCCAGAAAACATGGCAAAGCCGGTCGCAAACACCGTCGGCACCATCGCGCCGCCGACGAAACCCTGAATGGCGCGGAAGACGGTCATCGACTGGATGCTCCAGGCCATGCCGCACATGAGGCTGGAAAGCGTGAACAACACCGCCGATCCCACGAACAGCCAACGCGTCGACAATGCCTGGCTCAGATAGGCCGCCAGCGGAATCATCACGATCTCGGCCATCAGATAAGCGGTCTGCACCCAGGCGATTTCGTCGGGACCGGCCGATAGGCCCGCCTGGATCGAATTCAGGGAGGCCGCCACGATCTGCACGTCGAGCAGCGCCATGAACTGCCCGAAGGCCATGATCCCGAAAATGAGCAGCTTGCGCCGGTGCGACAAGGCTTGCAGCGGTCCCGCCGCAGGGATCGCCATTCTCGCCGCTTCAGCCATTGCAATCGACCTTCGCCACATTATATGATGCGCATCATATAACGTTCCGGAAACGGAGAACAAGGATGCGGTACGACGAAAATCACAAGGCGGAGACCCACCAAAAGCTGCTCAAGGCTGCCGGGGTAGCGTTGCGGGAAAAAGGTCCGGATCGGCTTTCGGTCGCCGAAGTGATGCAGGCGGCAGGCCTCACGCATGGCGGCTTCTACGCGCATTTCAAGTCGAAGGATGCGCTCCTGATCGAAGCGCTGAGTGCCGCCTTTGCGCGAGCCGGCGCAAAATTCCGACGCGTCACCGAGGGCATGCCGGCCAGACACGCGCTCGCGACCTATATCGATATGTATGTGTCTCCCACCCATCGCGACGACGTATCCGGCGGCTGTCCGATCGTGGCGCTCAATTCGGATGCGCCGCGGCAGTCGAAGAAATTCCGCGCCGCATTCGAAGCCGGCGTGGATCACATCGTTGTCACATTGGCGGACTGGATCGGCGAAACCGGCCGCAACGATGCGCAGGCACTTGCACGTTCGGCATTTTCGGCCATGGCCGGCGCCGTGGCGCTTTCTCGTGCCGTGCCTGACAAGGCCTTATCCGACGAACTCCTCGCCTCGGCGCGCGCGGGTATCCGGGCGCGTCTCGGTGTGTCCGACGCCGATCTTTCGAAGGCGGTGAACTGACATGAACGCAACTGTGGAACTCGCAACACCGTCCGGCCTCGAGCAATTGCGCGCGGCGTTCGGCGGCACGTCCAAGGGCATCGGCAAGACGCTGAATTTCCGCGCCGTGACGCTGGAGGAAGGTCGCGTCGAATTCGAAGGTCGGCCGGACGAGTCGGTTTACAATCCCATCGGCACCGTACATGGCGGTTACGCCGCCACGCTCCTCGACAGCGCCATGGCTTGCGCCGTGCATTCCAGGCTGAAGCCCGGCCAGTCCTACACCACGCTCGAACTTAAGATCGCCTATCACCGCGCGATGACCGATGAATCCGGGCCCGTGCGCGCAGAAGGAAAAATCGTCTCGGTCGGCCGCCGCGCCGCATTTGCGGAAGGCCGTCTGGTCGACGCGCAAGGCCGACTCTGTGCGAGCGGAACAACAACCTGTCTGGTGGTCACGCCATGAGCACGACTTTCGATGCCGGGATTGAAATTCTTCCGAAGCAAAAAAAGCGACTGGCCGCGATTCCGCGACGTGCTCTTTTTGTTGCAGGCGCGGCCGTTGCACTGATCGCACTGGGCGGATGGTGGATCGCATTGCCGCCTTCGTCCGTTTCGACCGACGACGCTTATGTGAAGGCAGACTCCACCATCGTCGCGCCGAAGATTCAGGGCCTCGTCGCGCAGATACTGGTGCGCGACAACCAGCGCGTGACTGCGGGACAACCGCTTGTTCGCATCGATCCCGAAGATTACCAGCAGGCGGTCATGGCGGCCCAAGCCGATCTCGAATCCGCCGAAGCCACACAGTCGCAACAGGACGCGCAGCAAGGCCTTGCCGCAGCCAATGTTCGCGCGGCAGAAGCGACAATCCGTTCTTCGGATGCGGAAAAGGCCCGCGCCGCAGCCGACGATCGTCGCTATGCCCAGCTCGTCGCCGACGGGTATGTGTCGCGCAGTCAGGCCGAACAGATTCGTGCAACGGCCGTGGAGGACAGTGCGAATTCGGAAAAATCCCGCGCGTCGCTTCTCGCGAGCCAACAGCAGGAAACCGTTGTCGTGCGCACACGCGCGCAATTGCAGGCCGCGGTGTCGAAAGCCAGGGCTGCGCTCATGCTCGCGCAACTCAATCTTTCGCATACGATCATTCGTTCGCCGGTGGCCGGTGTGGTGGGAGATCGTCAGGCGCAGATCGGCGAATATGTGCAGCCCGGCACGCAATTGATGACCGTGGTGCCGATGGACACAGTCTATGTAGCGGCCAATTTCAAGGAAACACAGACCGCGCGTATGCTGGTTGGTCAGAAGGCACGCGTGCGATTTGACGCGCTGCCCGGCCGCGATTTCACGGGCGAGGTCGAAAGCTTCGCCCCCGGTTCCGGCTCGGAGTTCTCGCTTCTCCCCTTCGAGCCGGCAACCGGGAACTTCACGCGCATCGTGCAGCGCGTGCCGGTCCGCATCCGCCTCGACCGCAACCAGCCCGGCCTCGAACGCCTGCGGCCGGGTCTGTCCGCGGATGTGAAGGTCGAGCTTGAGGGCGGATCGGCGTAATTGCCTCGAAACCGGTCTTATCTATGGTACGCTGCGCACAGAGCGGATTCCCGGGGAACCTATGTGGAGTTTTGGGCTACGGCGGGCCGGGCGCCTTGCGCTGGGCCTTCTCGGCGCGATTCTGATGGCGGCCACGGTCGCGGCGCAGGCCGCGCCTGACGCGAAGCACGGCCTGCTGCATTTCATCGGCACCGTTTTGTCGCGCCTCGCCCATTTCGCGCGGCTGGATTTCGGTTCGAGCGCGATCAGCGCGCTACCTGCCGCGCACGAACTGGCGCAAAGACTGCCCGCAACCCTGGAACTCGTCGCGGCAGGCGCACTGGTTGCGGCGGTCATCGGCGTCCCTCTGGGAATCATTCTGAGCATGGGCCGGATATCGCGCGCCGCGGCGCCGCTGATCCAGATCGTCGCCGCCGCACCCGTGTTTTGCGCCGGATTGGCTCTCCTGTGGCTTTCGGTGCAGGTGTTCCACTGGGACGCAAACCTGCAAGACGCGCCGAACCTGTGGTCTGCCATCGCCGCTGCGAACGGCGCAGCGATCCGTGAAGCACTGCGAGCTCTCGTATTGCCTGCCCTCACGGTCGGCGCTGCCGGTGCTGCCGGCGTACAGCTCTCGCTGCGCCGGGCCTTCGCCGACGCGCGCGATGCGCCTTATCGGCGCGGTCTCAAGATGATGGGATTGGGCCAATTCGAAGTGGACAGGCTCTATCTCGTGCCGCAGGCGATCGCCGGCGTGCTCGCCAATCTAGGCGAGATCGCGTTGTCGCTGTTTTCCGCGGCCGCCGTCGCCGAGTGGGTCTTCGGTTGGCCCGGCGCTGCAGTGCTGTTCCTCAAATCCGTCGCGCTGCACGATTGGAGCGTGGTGGCGCTCGTGCTCTTTTCATTCGCCGCGATCGTATTGGTTGCCGAATTCGCAGGCTCGCTGGGCGCGCGCGCATTGGCCGGGATCGAGGCCAATCCATGAGCCTCGTTTCGACCAACGAAGTGCCGGGCCCGACCATCACGCTCGGGGGTGTGATCCGCGCTGTCGGCTTCGTCGGCCTGGGCGCGATCGGCGTGACTGTCGGCCTGAGCGACGTGCTCGCGCGCGCGCCGGCGGACTCCGTCGATTACGGACCGCCACTGATTGCGCCGTCCGTGCATTTCCCGCTGGGAACCGACGTGCTGGGCCGCGACATGGCGAGCGAGACGCTGCATGCGCTGGCCGTGACGGTGACCAATGCCGGCATCGCCGCAATCGTCGTGGTCGTCGCAGGCGGCCTCGCCGGATTCATTGCGGCGCGGTTGCCCTATCGCATCGGCTTTCTGCTGCGGGGAATCGCGGGCATCCTGGGAGCAATTCCCGCGCTGTTGCTGGCGATTCTTTTCATCGGTCTTGCGAACCGCGGGCTGGCGCCATATGCGGCCGGCCTCGCTGCGGCGCCTCTCGGTTTTGTGCGCGCATTCGACCGCGCGCGCGCTTTAGGCCAGTCGCGTCATGCGGAATTCGCTCGCGCCACCGGCATTTCGCCGGGCGCGCTGCTCCGCCGCGATTTGACCTATGAATTCCGCGACTCGTTCCTGTCCATCGCGACTCGCGCGCTCGCCGCCGTGACGATCGTTCTCTCCACCGTCAGCTTTTTCGGTTACGGCGCGACACCGCCTCATCGCGATCTGGGTCTGATGATCGCGGCCGCACGCGACGTCTATTTCGATGCGTGGTGGACGGCCGCCATCCCCGCGATAGCACTCGCGCTGTTTGTTCTGTGCGCTCGGCTAGCCGCCGGCCTCGACGAAGGCGAGCGCGCATGAGCGAACACCTTCTGACCGTCACCGAACTGACCGTGACGCGTCCCGGCGCGAAGCGGCCCGAGCTCGACCGCCTCTCGCTCGCTGTCGATGCGGGAGAAACGCTCGTCATTCTGGGCGAAGCGGGCTGCGGCAAGGAAGCGCTGATGCGCGTGCTGGCAGGCGCGCCGGATCGCGATGAAATCGTGGACGGGACTTTGCAATTCGGCAGCGCATCGCCGGAACGGGCGGTGAAATTTCCCAAGCCCGCGATCCGCATGTCCTACCTGCCGGGACCTTTCGAGCAGCCGTTGAATCTGCATGTGTCGGCCCTGTCGCAACTGACGCGTATCATTGCGCGCAAGCTCGATGCGCCGCGGGCGAGTGCGCAGGAAGAACTCGGTCTCGCTCTGGGCCGATTCTCCGGCGCACCGAAGCCGGCAGATCTCGACCGGCCTCCTTTGTCGCTGTCGCCCGAAATTCAAGCTTGGGGCTTGTTTGCCGCCGCATTCGCCCAGAATCCGGAATTGTTGCTGGCCGATCATTCGCTGGCGGGACTTGCGCCGGGTCATGCGCGCGCGCTGACGCGTGCGTTGCTCGCCGAGCAGGCGCGTCTCGGCTTTGCGATTCTCTATGCTGCGATGAACGCCGAGACGCCCGCTTGGCTCAAGGGCCGGTTGATCGTGATGCGCCACGGCAAGATCGTGGAAGAAGGCCTGGCCGAGCGGCTCGCGACGACGCAGGCGCACAGTTACACACAGACTTTGTTCAAGGCGCAGCCCGCTCCCCTGAACGACAAGCCGCGCGCCAGCACGCGCGGCCAGCCTGTCATCCAGGCTTATCGTATCGAGATGGCGAAACCGTCGCCCAAGCGCATGCGTGACGATCTGACCTTCGAGCTGCGGCGCGGCGCGTCGCTCGCTCTGATAGGAGACGAAGGCTCCGGACGGCACACGCTTGCGCGCATTTTGCTTGGCCTCGACCGCGCGCCCGCCGGCCGAATCGTATTCGATGCGGTCGATATCGGCGTGCTGGCCCGCAACATGATGGCGCGGCTCCGGAGGCGTGTGGCGTTCGTAGCAGGAGCGGACGACATGCTCGATCCGCGCATGACGATCTGGGACACGGTGGCCGAACCGTTGCGCACGCATCTCGATCTGCCACGCCATGTGATCGCCAGCTATCGCGACGTGGCGCTCAAGCGCGTGGGACTCGCGTCACTACCTGGCAACCGCTCCGTCGCGACCCTGTCGGCGTTCGACAAGCGCAGGCTGCAGGTAGCGCGCGCCATCGTCAGCGCGCCCGTGCTGGCCGTGATCGACGAGCCCTTGCGCGGGCTCGATGCGTTTGCGCAAGCCGTGATGCGCGACCTGCTGAAAAACTTCCGCACCCACGAGGGCCCGGCATTCCTCGTGATCACCTCGGATATCACAGTCGCGCAATCGCTGGCCGAGGATGCAATGATCATGAAGGACGGAAGAGTGATCGAGCGCGGCTCGCTGGCGGACATCCTGCGCACACCCAAAGCCGCCTATACGCTCTCGCTGATCGAGGCCTCGGCCCCGGTCAAAAACAGCGCACTTCCGCCCGCCGCCCCGCAGGGCTAGAACACGTCCTGTTCCGCCAGAGGACATCGATGCTGACGCTCAAAGACCCATCGCTTCTCAAATCCGACGCCTATGTGGACGGCGCATGGCTGGCCGGTGGCTCGCGCTTCGCCGTGACCAACCCCGCGACCGGAAAGACCATCGCCGAAGTCGCCGACCTGACCGATGTCGAGACCCGCCGCGCCATCGAGGCCGCGTCCCGCGCGTTCCCGGCCTGGCGCAAGAAGACAGCGAAGGAGCGCGCCAATATCTTGCGCAAATGGTTCGAGCTCATCATGGCGAACCAGGAAGATCTCGCGCAGCTGATGACGGCCGAACAAGGCAAACCTCTGGCCGAGACACGCGGCGAAGTCGCCTACGGCGCGTCGTTCATCGAATGGTTCGCGGAAGAGGGCAAGCGCGTCTATGGCGACGTGATCCCGACCACACAGGCCGGACGGCGAATCTTCGTGTTCAAGGAGCCGATCGGCGTGGTGGCCGCGGTGACGCCGTGGAATTTCCCCAATGCGATGATCACGCGCAAATGCGCGCCCGCTCTCGCCGCGGGCTGCACCTTCGTGATCAAGCC